>NZ_JAJUJJ010000022.1 GCF_029265375.1 Nesterenkonia sp. | reverse complement strand
CTCGGTCGCATCAGCATCAGCCTCAGCATCCGGGTCCACCGCAGCATCCGCGTCAGCGTCAGTCTCCTCGGTCGCATCAGCATCAGCCTCAGCATCCGGGTCCACCGCAGCATCCGCGTCAGCGTCAGTCTCCTCGGTCGCCGGTCTGGTCCTCAAGGACGGTGAACGGAGCTTCAGCAGTGACCTCCGGACGGTCCACATCGGTGGCCACAGCCGTCAGCTCGGCGGGCTCGGTGCCCTCGGGCACGGTCCAGTCCGTGGTGAAGATGCCGTCCGCGTTGACCGCGACGCCTTCGATGGTGTCGACGACGTTTCCGTCGGCGTCGAGGATCTCGACGTCGACGGTGGAGTCGGGCCAGTAGCCAGTGCCGTCAATCGAGACTGTCTCGCCTGCGTAGACACTCTCCGGAGCAACAGTCACCACCGGGTCCGCGGCGAAATCCTCTGCGTAGACAGAGGAGGATGCCAATGGAAGGGCGACCGCCCCCGCATTGGGAAGCACCGTCAGCTCAGCTGCTCGCACGGTGAAGGACGTCTCGCCCAGATCGCCGAGCTCACCCAGTTCGGTCGGCTGCACATTGACGGTGAGGCTGACAAGCCCTGGCAGTGCATCGAGCGTCGGCCCGAGGGCGGCCAGTAAGCCGTCAACAACGCCCTGTACGCCGTCGCCCAGCAACTCCTCCAGGCTTGGAAGAGCGGTGACCAGACCATCGGTCAGCGGTCCCACGATGTCGTCCAGCACCGCCGCGACCAGCCCGTTCAACAGTTCTTCTGCACCCACCCCGATGACGCCGAGTACGTCACTGAGAATGCCCTCCAGAAGGGTCACTTCAATATCGTCGGAGGTCACTCCGCCCTCAAGCAGATCACCCAGGGTGGTATCGATGGAGATGTCGGCAATATCGCCCGCGATCAAACCGCCGAGCAGGCTCACGGACCCGGTCAGCTCGATGGTGACCGAGGTGTCCTCCAAAGCCGCCGTGAGCACCTCGTCGAGGGTGGCACCCAGCCCAGAAAGGATATTCGTCACCTCAGTGGTGATCGCGCTCAGCTCGGTCTCAGAAAGCACCTGAGTATTGGGATCCAGCCCATTGAGAGTTCCCCCGGCGTACAGCTGCTCCACATCCACCAGGATCTGTCCGGTGGAGAGGTCGATGGTCACCGCGCCGGACTCGCCGGTCAGCTCTCCCTCCAGCACGGGAGCCAGCGCTGACTGGAGGTCGACGTCGACACCCAGTACAGGCTCAGAAATCTGGACGCCGAGGAGCCCCAGAACGTCAATCTCCGTCTGTGGGATCTCACCGAGAATATTGTCCTGCAGTGTCGCGTCCAGAGTCTCATCCAGGCCCGCGACGACGGCAGTAAGGTCATCCGTGAGCGCTCCGACCGCCGGGGAGTCGATTACGAGATCAGCACCGGCCAGCGTGTAGTCGCTGCTGATCGTGCCGGCTTCCTCGGTTACGCTGGAGGCCACGGCACGCAGCTGCAGCTCCACTGCATCAATGACGCCCGTGGTGTCGACACCCAGCTGCGATAGGGCGGCAGTCAGATTGACGTTCGCGAAGTCGCCGGAGGCGCCGCCGACGTCGATCGCGCCGTCGCCGGTGATGGTGCCCGAGGCGGCGGTGGCCTCCGACGGCAGCGGCGTGGAGGCGTAGTTGCTGGCGGCCCCCACGTTGGTGCCGTCAAGCGTGATGGGAACCGAGACTCCCCCCACATCTAGGTTGAGGACTCCCCCAAGGGCATCCACATCGACGGTGCCCGTGACAGGATCATCGCCGGCATTGTCTACGTAGTTCTGCTCGGCAGTGCCGACGGTGGCAACGTCCAGGCCGAGCGCATCGGCGTCGATCAGCGTCGCCAGTGCATGGCTGCGGTGCTCACCGTCGTCGGCGTACGCCGGAGCGCTGCCCACCATGGTGAGTCCCGAGACCAGCGCGGCGCTGGTGAAGACCGCCCCTAGGCGTTTGAGCGACCCCGGAGGGTTCGCTCCCGCCTGGTGCGCATCTGTAGTTCTGTCCCTCACTTGGACTCCCTCAGAGTTGCTAGCCATATCCAATTACCGACTCAACACCTCTTGGCTGGAAGCCTCGGATTCCTGATCCGCCGGTGCGCCGGATTCACCTGCGTCAAGTCAGGGAGACAGGGCATCCCAGAACTGACACTCGGGTGCCAAGCTAGCACACCTACTGAGAGATTTACAGTTTATGTTCAGCTTATATTTGGTTGACGGCCAGTTCTGGGGCGATTCTCAGCCCGTCCGACCGCAGGGGCTCAGTCGATGAGGTCGCGGATCTGGATCACCTGGTCACGGCCGGGACCCACGCCGATGGCGGAGAACCGCGTGCCGGACATCTCCTCCAGGGCCAGCACGTAATCCCGCGCATTAGGCGGCAGATCCTCCAGAGTGCGCGCACCGGTGATGTCCTCCTCCCAACCGGGGAAGGTCTCATACACCGGCTCGGCATGGTGGAACTCCGTCTGGGTCATCGGCATCTGGCGGTGCAGCGTGCCGTCGACGTCGTAGCCCACACACACCGGGATCTCCTCAATCCCGGTGAGCACGTCCAGCTTGGTGAGGAAGAAGTCGGTGAACCCGTTGACGCGGGCGGCGTAGCGGGCCATGACGGCGTCGTACCAGCCGCAGCGGCGCGGGCGCCCGGTATTGACGCCGAACTCGCCGCCGGTCTTCTGCAGGTACTCGCCCCACTCGTCGAAGAGTTCAGTGGGGAACGGTCCGGCGCCCACACGTGTGGTGTAAGCCTTCACGATCCCGATGGAGCGGGTGATGCGGGTCGGTCCGATGCCCGAGCCCACCGAGGCGCCGCCAGCGGTGGGGTTCGATGACGTCACGAACGGGTAGGTGCCGTGGTCGACGTCGAGATAGGTGGCCTGCCCACCCTCCATGAGCACCACTTTGCCCTCGTCCAGTGCGTCGTTGAGCAGGATGGTGGAGTCCACCACCATCGGGCGCAGCCGCTCGCAGTAGCTGAGGAAGTATTCGGCGATCTCGTCCACGGTGATCGCCCGGCGGTTGTAGAGCTTGACCAGCAGCTCGTTCTTCTGCCGCAGGGCCCCCTCGATCTTCTGCCGCAGGATGGACTCGTCAAAGATGTCCTGCACCCGGATGCCCAGCCGGCCGACCTTATCCATATAGGTGGGGCCGATGCCGCGGCCGGTGGTACCGATGGCCCGTTTGCCCAGGAAGCGTTCGGTGACCTTGTCCATGGTCTGGTGGTAGGGCGCCACCAGGTGGGCGTTGGCGCTGATGCGCAGCCGGGAGGTGTCCGCCCCGCGAGCCTCCAGTCCGTCGATCTCCTCGAAGAGGGCCTCCAGGTTGACCACCACGCCGTTGCCGATCACCGGGGTCGCATTCGGGGAGAGGATTCCGGCCGGCAGCAGCTTCAGCTCGAACTTCTCGCCGCCGACCACCACAGTGTGCCCGGCGTTATTGCCGCCATTGGGCTTGACCACATAATCCACGCGTGAACCGAGGAGGTCCGTCGCCTTGCCCTTCCCCTCATCGCCCCACTGGGCACCGACGATGACGATGGCTGGCATGGGCAGGTCCTTCCGGGCAGATTACGGGCCAAAGTGAGTCTACCAACGGCGCCTGCGCCCAGATCGATGCCGGTGTATCATATCTGATACCATCAGAGTGGAGCCGATGCCTCGACAGGACGTCCCGGCAGGGGCCGTCCCCCGCGGATCTCCGCCAGCTCCCCTGCACGCATCCCGAGCACTTCTGAGCCGGAGGGCACCGTGAGTGATCACTATCCGATCGAGGAGCTGAATGCCGGCCTGGTGGAAGTTCTGGAGTCAGCCGCCGAACTCCAAGAACGGATCCCTGATGCCACACGGGTGGGCGGGACGGCTGCCGCACTCTACGCCGGGCACCGCACCTCGCACGACCATGATCACGTGGTGGGAGACCTGAGAGATCGGTACGACATCATTCTTGAGGCTCTGGAATCAGAACCTGACTGGGTCACCAACCGCGTGACCCCGGGAAAAGTCATTCTGGGACAGATCGGCGATATCGAAGCGGGGGTGCGCCAGCTCATACGCACAGTCCCTCTCGAGGTCCGTGAAGTGGGCCTGCCCAGCGGCAGCACGGTACGAGTGCCCACCCAGGAGGAGACGTTGAGGATCAAAGCATTCTTGGCGGTGAAGCGGAACCAAGTGCGCGACTACCTGGATATCGCGGCACTCTCCCACCGGTACGGTCGCGGGCGTGCGGCACAGACGCTCTCAGAGATCGACCGGTACTACACCGACCCCGGTCAGCGCGGCACTCCGGTGGCCGACCAGGTGGCGCGGCAGCTTGCTGACCCCAGACCCAAAGACTCGCGCTCTCTTCAGAGACTGCAGAACTACAAGGGGTTGAGGCCGCGCTGGCAGAAGTGGGAGAACGTCACAGAAGTTCTCACCGACGTAGCCGGGCGCATGACAAGGAGGGACTACCGGTGAAATTCCGGAACCTGACGGTCTCTCCGGAAGATCCCGTCGATCAGTGGGGCGTCGAGGGCATCCTCACCGCCATTGACCGCGGCGGCTTGGAGCACTGGCAGCGCATTGCCTCCGCCGTGCGGAAAGAGCCCTACGGCGAAGCAGCGGCAGACCTGGAGGAGGCACTCGAGCTTGCTGAGGACTCCGGCGTCGTCGCGCTGCTCAGCAGGTCACTGCAGGATGCCCGAGCCAGTGAGCGCGAGCGGTTCTCGCAGCGATTCCGCGCCCTGGTGGACGATTTCAACGGCACACACGAAGACGTGGCACGCCTGGTGGGAACCTCCCGCTCCAGGGTCAGCTCCTACTGCTCAGGCTCTGTGGTCCCGTCTGCGGCAGTGCTCGCCGCGCTGGAGGATGCAGTCGCACGGCGACGCGCAGATCTGCTGTAACCCTCCGGGGACGCCGTCGTCGGATCGACCTCCGGCGTCTCAGCGCTGCGCGACGCCGGTGGCGGCGCCGCACATCTGCGCGCCGAATGATCAGCCGACGACGGCGTTTCACTCCCGGAGCATCACGACGACGTCACCGGCGAGGGGGTGCGCGACCTGGTGCGCTGGGTGCGGGGTGAACCCGCGCCCGGCCGCCGGGACGCCGAGGTTCCGGCCGTCTGAGAGGTCGCTGACGCGCCGAGCAGACTTACGCCCGGCCGCCTCAGCCCAGCCGGCCGCCGCTGGCGTCCAGATAGCAGGCAGCGCAGAGCGATTCGTAGGTCACCTCGGCCTGTTCGATGGCGACCTGGTCGCCGTCGAAGACGATCTCATCGCCGATCCGGCGGGTGTTGAACACCGCTTTGCGCCCGCACCGGCAGATGGTCTTCAGCTCCTCCAATGAGTGGGCGATGTCCATCAGCCGGGCCGAGCCGGGAAAGGCCCGGACCCGGAAGTCTGTGCGGATGCCGTAGGCCAGCACCGGCACGTTATCCAGCACCGCGATGCGCAGCAGGTCATCCACCTGCTCAGGGGTGAGGAACTGGGCTTCGTCCACCAGCAGGCAGGCCACCGGCTTCACCCCGCTGCGCAGTGCGCGGGCGGCGTCCTCATCGGCGTCGTCGAGCAGCGTGCCCGGAGTGCTGGCCGCGGCGTGCTGACCGAAGAGCTCACGCAGATCATCCTGCGCGCCGATGAGGAAGTCCACCGTCCGAGTCACGCCCAGCCGGGAGACGATCTCTGAGGCGCCCTTCGTGTCCAGCGCCGGCTTGGCCAGCAGCACCCGCTGGCCGCGCTCCTCATAGTTGTGCGCAGCCTGCAGCAGTCCAGTGGACTTCCCGGAGTTCATCGCCCCGTAGCGGAAGTACAGCTTGGCCATCCCGGTCCTCCTCACGCCCTGTGCTGGGCTTCGCGGCCCCGATCAGTGTAATGAGTCGCCGGTAGTCTGCTGCCATGTTCAGGCGTGCCCGTCCCCCACAGGTTCCCATCACCGATGCCCGCACCCCGGAGGAAGCTGCCCGGGACTATATGCCCGCCGCGGAGCGCAGGTGGCTGAACCCGCTGCGCCTGCTGCGCCACCGGTGGGACGGGATTCACCGGCTGCGGAGCCGCACCGCCGAGCTCGCCGGGATCGAACCTGGCCAGCGGGTGCTCGACGTCGGCTGCGGCGCCGGGGAGCTGTGCCTGCAGATCCTCACCCAGCACCCCGATGCGAAGGTGACCGGGCTGGATCCCGATGCCGATGCGCTGCGCCGTGCCGCCCGCCGGGCTGGGCGCTGGATGCTCCGGCGCCGCCTGGGCCGGTCCGGCAACCCCGCCCCAGTGCGGAGTCTCCCGCTGCAGCTGGTGGTCGGGTTCGCCGACCGGCTGCCCTGTGAGCCGGCCAGCTTCGATCACGTGGTCTCCTCCTTCGCAGTGCATCACCTGCCGGCCGAGCAGCAGCAGCGGTTCGCGCGCGAAGCACTGCGGGTGCTGTCCCCCGGCGGACGGATCACGCTGGCGGACATGGCAGGCCACGGGCACAGCGGGGAGCACCACCACGACAGCGACCGGCCGGCCAAGCAGCACGGCGACGGCGGGCTGGTGCAGCTGCTCACCGAGGCTGGGTTCCTCCACGCCGCGGTGATCGAGGAGGCCTCCCACCGGGTGGGACGCATCGTCTATGTGCAGGCGAGCGCCCCGGGCCCCGGGGAGCAGCGGCTCGCCGGGGCCTGAGCCCCAGGCGCGCCGGCGGGCCGGGTATTCAGCCGCGCAGCGCGGAGATCTCCTGCTGGGCTCCCGGGTCGCAGTCGTTCAGGAGCGTGGTGATGCGCTCGACCTCCGCCTCTTCGCCGATGGCGGCGGCGGCTTGGCCCAGCGCGGCCAGCGCGCGAAGGAATCCGCGGTTGGGCTCGTGGCTCCAGGGCACGGGGCCGGCTCCGCGCCACCCGTTGGCGCGCAGGGCGTCCAGGCCGCGGTGGTAGCCGACCCGGGCGTAGGCGTATCCCTCCACGGTGTAGCCGGCGTCGAGGGCCTCTTCGGCCAGCAGCGCCCACACCAGCGAGGAGGTGGGGTGCTTGGCCGCGAGGTCCACCGGCTCCTCACCGGCTGCCAGTGATTCGGTGACCTCAGGCTCAGCCGGCAGCAGCGTGGGCTCCGGCTCCATCAGATTGCGACCAACCATGCTCATAGGTCATATCCTACGGTCCTGACCTACAACCCCGCGGCGGCGCGCTGCTCCTTCGGTGCCGGGTCGTCATCCACCGGCGGAGTGTCTCCCCCGGAGCCGCCGTCGTCGTCGGCCTTTCCGCCGCGGCGGGCACGGACCGCAGCCCCGTGGATCACGCGGTGCCGGATGAACGCGGAGATCTGATCCACGATGATGGTCACCACCACAATGGCCACCAGCACAATGCCGATCCGGTCCCAGGCGCGGGCGTCGAACACGGTCGACAGCAGTGCGCCGATGCCGCCGGCGCCCAGCACACCCAGGATCGCTGAGGCGCGGATGTTGACCTCGAACCGGTAGAGCCAGATCGCGATGACCTCCGGCATCACCTGGGGCAGCACCGCCCAGCGGATCATCTGCACCTGATTCGCCCCGGAGGCGCGGGCGGACTCCAGCGGACCGGTGTCCACGGCCTCCACAGCCTCAGAGATCAGCTTCGAGAGCGTGCCGATGGCGCTGATGCCCAGCGCGAACGCTCCGGCCAGCGCGCCGCCGCGGCCGCCGACGCCGAAGAGCGGAATCATGATCGCGATGGCGAAGATGATCTCCGGCACGGCGCGGATGACCGCCAGGACGAACCGGGTGGGCAGATAGATGCCCAGCGGAGACATGTTGCGCGCGGCCAGGAATCCCATGGGCAGTGAGAACAGCGCACCGATGATTGTGCCGATCCAGGCGATGGCCACTGACTCGATCATCGCATTGAAGGACTGGATCCAGTAGCCGCGCACGACGTCGTCGGGATCAGTGATGTCGAAGGGCTGGAGTATCCCCTGCAGCATCAGCTGCCCGTACTGCCAGATATTTCCCGGCATCTGCAGCAGCGCGCCCAGGTCCATGCCGGTGCCGTAGAAGGCGGCGATGACAATGATCCCGGCCGCGATCATCGCGAGGTTGTAGCCGAGTTTGGAGGGCCGCACCGGCCGGTCGAACAGGTCCGGCTGATAGGCCGGCTTCCCCTCCGGTGTGCGGTTGGCGTCCGGCCGGGAGCTGCTGCCCGGGCCGGCGTGGGTGCTGCGGCGCGCGGTCCCAGCATGCTCTGCGCTCCGCCCGGCAGTGTTGGGCCGCTCGCTACTGAGCTGATCGGTGTTGGGCCGCTCGGTGCTGGGCTGATCGGGGCGGCGGTCCTCGGTGCTCACATCAGCCTCCTGCGGATCCACATGGAGAACAGGTCCACCAGCAGCACCACCACAATGAGTGCGTAGAGGATCGCGGCCACGTTCTCCCAGGCGAACCGGTTCATCTGCAGGCTCAGCTCCTGGCCGATGCCGCCGACCCCCACAATGCCGATGGCGGTGGAGGCGCGGATGTTCAGCTCGAAGACGTAGAGGCTGTAGGAGACGAATCCGGGCATCACCTGCGGCAGCACTGCGATCCGGTCGCGCTGGAGCAGGTTCGCCCCGGCGGCGTCGGCCGCTTCGATGGGCCCGGGACTGACCGCATCGATGGTCTCGCCCAGCAGCTTTGCGACGATGCCGATGTTGAACATCAGCAGCGCCAGCACACCGGCCAGCGGACCCAGCCCGTAGGCGGTGCCTCCGATCAGTGCCACAAACAGCAGCGCCCATCCCACGTCCGGGATGGAGCGGACCACCGAGTTCAGCGCCTTCACGCTCTGGCTGGTGGGCTTGTTCGGGCTGGAGACCGGGGAGGCGATCATGGCCAGCAGCAGGCCGATGAAGCAGCCCAGTGCCGTCGCGACGATGGCCATGTTCAGGGTGGTCAGCCACTGGTCCCAGACGCCGAACACATAGGACCAGTTGGGCCGGAAGAACGCCTGCAGCTGACCCTCCAGGTTGCTCCACCGCTCCGGGATGCTGGTCAGGGAGAAGTTGATGCGCGCACCGGCCCAGTAGGTGAAGATCACGAAGCTCAGCGCGCCGAACGCTGCCATAGCCCCGGTGCGGGTGCGCCAGCACACCGCCAGAACCGCCAGCATCACCAGGAATCCGATGAGCGGATTCTGCGGGGCCCACAGCATGATCTCCCCCAGCGGCACATACAGCACCGCGGTGGACTCCCGGGTCTGCCAGAACCAGATGAAGGCAGCCACCGCCAGTGCGGCCAGACCCAGGTAGATCGCCAGGCTGGGCCTGGGCGGAGTGGGTCGGGACGCAGGCTTCACCTCCGCGGCGGGGCCGGCGTCGGCAGGCGAGACAGCAGCAGTCACGTCCGGCCCTGTTCGGTCTCACCGCCGGGGGCTGCCACAGGCTGCTGGGCCTGGCCGTCCGCGGCCTGTGTGGCAGTCGGTTCCGCAGCCTCCTGCTCCGGGGCGGTTGGCAGATCGTCCAGGCTGACGGCGACGTCGACGGCGGCCACGTCCTCAGCGGTCAGCGAGCGCTGGTAGACCTCCTCGATGACCGCGTCGGTGGCTTCACTGGTGGGGCCGTCGAACACCACTGAGCCGGCGCGCATTCCGATGATGCGGTCTGCGTAGCTGCGGGCCAGGTCCAGGTGGTGCATGTTCACAATGCAGGTGATGCCCAAGTCCTGCTGGATGCGCCGCAGGTCACGCATCACCTGGTGGGCAGTCGGCGGGTCCAGGGAGGCCACCGGCTCATCAGCAAGGATGACTTCTGGGTCCTGGGCGAGCACGCGGGCGATGGCGACCCGCTGCTGCTGGCCGCCGGAGAGCGCGGAGGCCCGGTTATAGGCCTTATCCACGATCCCGACCCGCTCCAGGGACTGGAAGGCGATCTCCTTGTCCTCAGCCCGGTACCAGCCCAGCAGCGACCTCCACGTAGGGGTGAACGCTGAGCGACCGGTGAGCACATTGTTCAGCACGCTGATGCGGGTCACCAGGTTGAAGGACTGGAAGATCATCCCCACCCGGGACCGCAGCTGGCGGAGCTTGGATTTGCTCTTCGGGTCCATCAGGGTTCCGCCGACGGTCAGAGTGCCGGCGGTGTAGGGCACCAGCCCGTTGATGGTCCGGATCAGGGTGGACTTGCCTGCTCCGGAGAGACCGACGATGGCGACGAACTCTCCGCGGCTGATGGTCAGATCGACTCCGCTGAGTCCTTTGAACCCGTTGGGGTAGACGACGTCGACGTTTTCGAAAGTGATCATGTGGTGATATCCCTGCTGAGCCGGGGTGCGGGTCTCACGCCTGAGTCTAGGCGGTGAATCCCCGCACCCCGTGCCTCAGCGGCGCCGGGTCAGCAGTATGCTTCAGCGGCGGTCGGATCAGGCGTCGTCGCCGAAGGACTGGTAGACCTGGCGGGCCACGTCCAGTGCGGCTTCATCAGCCGGTGCGACGCCCTCAAACTCGTAGACGTCGTAGAGCGGGTCGCCCTCACCCAGGTTGCCGTCGCCGGCGAAGGAGATGAACGCGTCGGTGATCAGCTGACGCTCCTCCTCGGTCAGGTCCCCGGAGGCGACGATGCCGTCATTGGGGATGGGGCCGGCCCAGGCGAAGACCACGACCTCCTGCCCCACGTCAGGGGCCTCCTCGATGATGTTGTTGCGTGCGTCGTCGAAGGAGGTTCCGATGTCGATCTGGCCGTTGTAGACGTTGAGAACCGACTGGTCATGGCCGCCGGCGAACTGAGCGTCGACCTCGATGCCCAGCTCATTGAGCTGGGTCTGCGGGAAGTAGTAGCCGCTGGCGGAGCCCTCGTCCACGTAGGAGACGGTGGTGCCGTCCTCGATCAGCTCCAACGCTTCTTCACCCATGGGGCCGTAGTCGGCGAAGTTGCCGTCCTCGTCCACGATGCCGTTGCAGAACAGGAAGGGCTCAGCCTCCTCCTGCTCCACGGCCACCGGCTCGTCCAGGCAGTAGGTGTCCGGGTCGTTGGTGAACCACTGGGTGACGTACTGGTCGGAGCCGTAGCGAATGGCCTGCAGGATCGGCACGCCGCCGGCCTGCTCCTCGGCCTGGATCATGCCCACCGGTCCGGACATCAGCACCTGCACGTCGCCGGACTGCATGCCCTGGATGACGCCGAGGTAGTTGTCGGCCACGAAGATCTCCACCGGGTACCCGTCCAGCGCCTCGGAGAGCTGGTCGGCAATGCCCTCGGCATCTTCGACGATCCCTTCCTGGTCCTGAGAGGGGACCAGGCCGATGACCAGAGGATCGCCGTCCAGGGACGTGATCTCTGCGCCGCCGTCCTCCGAGCCTGCGTCGCCGCCGTCGCCGTTCTCTGCGGTCTCCTCAGTCTGATCCTCGGCGTCGTCGTCGCCGGTGATCTCCTCGGCGTCGCCGGCACAGGCCACCAGGCCCACAGTCAGGACACTGGCCAGCGCGAAGGCGGCCTTCGGTGTTCTACGCATTGTCTAACGTCCTTCGGTCATCAAGATGCAGGTGCGTTCCGGGCGCCGAGCGCGCCCCCGAACCGCGGTGATTCCGCGGGTCTGCTCCAAACTCTAGAGCGCGGTGAACCTTGCCACAACCTGAAAGCCGCTTTTTCGTGAAGCTGTCACCTGTTGTTTACCTGGGCAGAGTCGGCGCCGGTCGGCGGCTGCCGCTCACAGACTGCCGGAGGACTAGGCACGCGTGCGCCGCCCTGCTGCTCCCGCTCAGAAGCTGCCGGCGGACCAGGCGCTCATGACCGCCGTAGGCCTGCTGCTGCCTCTCACAGGCCGCCCACGGAGCAGACGCTCTCCCTCTGGCACCGGTCTGCCGCTCCTACTCAGATACTGCCAGCGGACCAGGCGCTCATTACCGCCGTAGGTCTGCTGCTGCCATTCAGAGACTGCCGGCAGACCAGGCGCTCATGATCGGCGCCGCGTCCTCCCAGCTGGTCACCCGGTGGTCGGGGTCCCCCAGTCCGGTGCCGAAGCGATCGATGAGCACCGTGGTGCCCCCGATGCGGGCCACATGCTGGAGATCGTTGGCCCAGATGTCGCCGACCGAGAGCACGTGTTCGGCAGGCACCGTCTGCTCTGCTGCGGCGCGTGCGCTTTCAAGCGCCGCCGGCATACCGAAGGGCTTGCGCGCATCGTTGATCACCGCGTCGAAGCTGTCCTGCAGCCTCAAGGTCTCAAGCCAGGGGGCAAACCCCTCGGCCGGAGAGTTGGTGATCAGCACGACGGCGGCATGGGTGCGCAGCTGCTGCAGCAGTTCGGATGCGCCGGCCGGGGCGTGCAGATCGCAGTGCTCCAGACCGGCGTCCACCAGCTCGCGCCGGGCCTGCCGGAAGCAGGCGCCGGACTGCTCAGCGGTGAGTCCGGCCTGATGGGCCAGCAGCTGGGTGAGCTGGTAGCCGTCCTGCACCGGCCAGGAGACCGGATGAGCCTCAGTCGTCTCAGCCGGCTCGCCCTGCGCTGCAGCCAGCGGTGTCCCATCCGAGCGGTAGGCGATCTCCTCTGCCAGCAGGTCATCGCGCTCCAGCGCCTGCTTCACAATGCTGTGCACACTGCGCGGCAGACGGTCGGACAGCCCCCGGTCGGCCAGCATGGCATCGACCGCACGCGCGTAGGTCAGGACGGGGTCCTCCCCCAGGCACAGCGTGCCGTCAAAGTCCAGCACGATCAGTCGGTTCCGCTCCGCCACGTGGTGTCCCCTTCCTGCTGCTCTTCCGGTCCTGCCTCACGGATGTGGGCTCGGGCCGTCCCAGCAGCCGCCCGCTCTCAGCGGCCGCCGCGTGCCATCACGTCCCCCATTTTTCACCGACACGCCATTTTCGGCCCGCGGTGAAAAGCTAGGGACAGCACAGCGGGCGGCGGGCGCGCGGCAACACACCGGGCGGCAGGCGCACACCAGCGCAGCACGTATGCGGCAGGCCTCGGCGGGCCCGCGCCGTCCGGCGGGGGCCTACTTGATGGACTTGCCGGCCGAGCCCAGCTGCTGGGCCGCCTCCACCACGCGGGCAGCCATGCTCTCCTCGGCCTTCTTCCCCCAGACGCGCGGGTCGTAGGTCTTCTTATTGCCCACCTCGCCGTCGACCTTCAGCACGCCGTCATAGTTGGTGAACATGTGGCCGGCCACCGGACGGGTGAAGGCGTACTGAGTGTCGGTGTCGATGTTCATCTTGATCACGCCGTAGGAGACGGCATCGCGGATCTCCTGCTCGGTGGAGCCGGAACCGCCGTGGAACACCAGGTCGAAGGGACGCTCGGTGCCGTACTTCTTGCCGGTGGCGTCCTGAATCTCCTTCAGGATCTCCGGACGCAGCTTCACATTGCCGGGCTTGTAGACGCCGTGGACGTTGCCGAAGGTCAGCGCGGTGATGTAGCGGCCCTTCTCCCCCAGCCCAAGGGCCTCCAGGGTCGCCACCGCGTCCTCCACGGTGGTGTAGAGCTTCTCATTGATCTCGTTCTCCACACCGTCTTCCTCGCCGCCGACGGTGCCGATCTCCACCTCCAGGATCTGCTTCGCGGCCGCGGCGCGGGGCAGCAGTTCGGCCGCGATCCGCAGGTTCTCCTCCAGAGTCTCTGCGGATCCGTCCCACATATGGGAGTTGAAGATGGGGTCGCGCCCGGCCTTGACCTCCGCCTCGGAGGCCTCCAGCAGCGGCAGAACGAATCCGTCCAGCTTGTCCTTGGGGCAGTGGTCGGTGTGCAGCGCAATATTGACGCCGTAGTTCTTTGCGACCTCTTTGGCGAAGGCCGCGAAGCCCAGCGAACCGGCCACCATGTCCTTCACCGAGGAGCCGGACCAGTAAGCCGCCCCTCCGGTGGAGACCTGGATGATGCCGTCCGACTCGGCCTCGGCAAAGCCCTGCAGCGCCGCGTTGAGGGTCTGGGAGCTGGTGACGTTCACCGCGGGGTAGGCGTAGCCGCCGGCCTTGGCGGCGTCGATCATCTGCTGGTACTTCTCCGGTGTTGCAATGGCCACGTGCGAGCTCCTTCGAGGTCGGGTCGGACTGCACAGCGCAGCACGCCGGGCCGGCCTTCGGGCGCGGGGCGCCGTCCTGGGGCCGAACCGGGGTGAAGCAGCGCTGCCGTGCCTCCATCCTACGGCAGGGCAGATCGAGAGTCAGAGGCCGCGGCCTGTCCGGAAGGCGGCGCGTCGTCGCCCGCGGCGCCGGTGCGTGCTTCGGCGAGCAGCATGCCGACGTCGTCGATCAGCGTGAAGCCGGACGCCGGCGTGCAGCCCGCGGCGCTCAGGAGCGGGCCTCAGGTGAGGGAGGCTCGGTAGATCGACTCGATGGTCTCATCCAGGGTCTGGTTGAACTCCTCGTCGCTCTGCTGAGCGGTGAGCCCGTCCAGCAGCGCCCGGCTGAAGCTGGCGATCAGGCCGTGGTTGCGGGACAGCCGCTCGTTGGCCTCCTGGCGGGTGTAGCCGCCGGAGAGCGCGACGACGCGGGCGATCTTGGGGTGCGCGATCAGGTCGGAGTAGAAGTTGTCGATCTCTGGGATGGTGATCTTCACCGCGACCTTCTCATCGCCCAGATCTTCCAGCCGGTTGAGGATCTCTTCCTTGAGGATCTCCTCTGCCTGCTGCTTGTCAGGGGCGTTGATGCTCACCTCCGGCTCAAGGATGGGGACCAGGCCTGCGTCGAGCACTTCGCGCGCCAGTTCGAACTGCTGCTGGACGACGGCGGCGATACCTTCCTGGTGGGCGGCGTGGATCACCGAGCGCTCCTTGGTGCCGAAGACGCCGGCCTCGCGGGCTCGGGAGAGCAGCTGATCCAGGTTCGGGATCGGGCGCATCAGCTGCACATCCTGCTGGGTCTCCTCCAGCCCCTTGTCGATCTTCAGGAACGGGATGATGCCGCGGCTGCGCAGGTACTCCGCGAAGCCCTTGCCGTCGATCTGCCCATCCAGGGTGGCTTCGAAGAGGATGGCCCCCAGGATGCGGTCGCCGGTGAAGGCGGGGCTGGTGACGATCCGTGTGCGGGCCTGGTGGATGAGGCGGAACATCTCCTCCTCAGAGTCATACTCCGAGTCCTCGATCCCGTACAGCCGCAGTGCCTTAGGCGTGCTGCCCCCGCTCTGGTCCAGGGCGGCGATGAATCCCTCGCCGGTCTCGAAACGGTGCAGTTCGTTCTGATCACCCATGGGTACTCCTTTGTACTCCTCGGTGTGGCGACGCTACCTGGAGGCTAACACTTCCCCGCAGCGCGCGGCAGGGTCTGGATCAGGGGAATCCGAGCATCCGCAGACCCGCGGCGGCGGCCGCTCCAGCGAGCACCACCACGATGAACGGGGCACGCAGCAGCAGCGCCGCGGCTGCGGCCAGCAGCGCGCCGAGGCGCGCGTCGATGGTGATGCCGTCGTCGGCGGAGAAGGTGTTCATGGCCACCAGGGCAGCCAGCAGCGCCACGGTCAGCACACCGGAGATCTGGGTCACCAGCCGGTGCTGCAGCCAGGCGGCGGGCACCAGGTAGCCCAGGATCTTGGTGGCGTAGGCGGCCGCGCAGGCCAGCAGCACCCAGAACCACAGGGACTGAGGGTCCATACTCACAGCGGCTGCTCCTTCCGGGCGGAGACCACGCCCCAGATCACCGCCACCGCGGCGGCGATGAGGATCGGCACCCCGGGTGGGACCATCGGCATGGTCAGTGTGGTGATCAGGGCGGCAAGCACCGCCAGCGCCCAGGGTTCGCGGGAGCGCAGCCGCGGCCACAGCAGCCCGAGGAAGGCGGCGACGACGGCGCCGTCGAGTCCGAGGGCCTCCGGGTCGGCGATGAAGTCACCCAGGAGGGCTCCGATCACCGTGGCGAGGTTCCACCCTACGAAGCACGCGACGCCGGTGATCCAGAAGCCGCGGCGCTGCTCGGCTGCGGTCTGCTGGGCGGTGGAGGTGGCCATGGTCTCATCGATGGTCACCTGAGCCGCGGCGTATTTGGCGGCCCCGGCGGGGTTCAGCAGAGCCTTGAGCTGGACCGCATAGATGGTGTTGCGCAGGCTCAGCAGGGTTGCTCCGCCGAAAGCCGCCGCCCCGGAGCCGCCGGAGGCGATGACGCCGATGAAGGCGAACTGCGAGCCGCCGGTGAACATCAGAAAGCTCAGCGCCACCGTCTGCCAGAACGTCAGCCCGGAGGCCACCGCCAGTGCGCCGAAGGAGATGCCGTACAGGGAGATGGCCGCGGCGATCGCCAGGCCGGTCTTCGCCGCCGGAGTCAGGCGCAGCAGTGCGCCGTCGTCGTGGTGCTCAGTCATCGAGCCCCAGTGCGAACCCTGCTTCCAGGTCTGCGCTGGAGTACTCGCGGAAGGCCACCATCGTCTCGGTGTCGTGAATGGTGGCAACTTTGGCGATCTTCTTCGGCACCAGGTCGGCCAGATCCTCAAACGGCGCCTTGACCACAGCGATGAGATCCCATTTGCCGGTCACCGAGTAGACGGCGTCGACTTCGTCGATGTTGACGATCTCCTGCGCCGCCTCCGGAATGCCGTGGGGGTCGGTCTTGATCAGCACAAACACTGTGGCCATGGCCTCATTATGGCATTGACTCGCCGGACCCGGAGCCGATCACTGATGCTTCGACGCGGAGGGCCCGCCGGCGCAGGAGAGGATCCCGACCGGGTCGAACCCGGCGACTCCCAGGGCGGCCACCACACTGAGGTGCGGCGAGCGGGCCCAGTTCAGAGCTGGGCATTCCTTCCGGCTTACCGCACCTGCAAGGCCGCCACGGCGCGACGGCGATGGCGACTGCTTGCGGGCCGCAGACCTGGCGCGCCTCGTTGGCCGACCCGTAGCATCGAGGCCCCACCGGCACCAGGAGGCCGCAGATGCTGATCTACTTGATTACCGCCTCAGTGGACGGATACATCACAGACCGGGAGGGATCCTTCGGCTGGACCGTCCCGGACGAAGAACTCTTCGCATTTCATCTGGAGCGTGTCCGCGAGCTGGGCGGAGTGCTGTGCGGCCGCAGACTCTACGAGACGATGCTGCCCTGGGAGACCGATGCGGGAACGCGGCAGGACGGCCCGAGCACTGAGTTCGCTGAGGTGTGGACTGCGCTGCCGAAGGTAGTGTTCAGCCGCACCCTGGACCGCGTAGAGGGCCGCGCCTGTCTGGCACAGGGGTCGGTGGCCGAAGAGATTGCCGCCATGTCCGCCTCCACGCCGAAGGACGTGGAGATCGGGGGCGCCGATCTGGCCGGCCAGGCTATTGAACGTGGCCTGGTGGATGAGATCCGCATCTTCCGCGCGCCCCGCATCCTAGGGGGAGGAACCTCGCTGCTGCCGGCGGTGGCCCAGGCAGTGCCCCTGGAGCTGGTGGAGTCCCGGGAGTTCTCCACCCCGGTGCTGTATGAGCGGTACCGACGGTTGAGACACTGAGCCGTCGCGCCACCGGCTTGCCGAGGTCCTCGAAGCAGCTCGGGCGCAGCGGCCGAAGAATAGTGGAGCTATGCGGAATCGAACCGCAGACCTTCTCGATGCGAACGAGACGCTCTACCAACTGAGCTATAGCCCCATGTACCCGCAATAGGATAAGCCGTGGTCAGGCTGGGGCGAAAATTCAGCCGAGCAGCCGCACCGCACCGGGGACCAGCTCCACGGTCACCTCGGCCGGAGACTCCGACTCTCCGGAGAGCATCTCGTCGCCGTCGGCGAAGACCGGCACTCCGGCGGGCACCGTGATGCGCACCTGCCGGGCGCGACGGGTGGTCAGCGGGCGCAGCCAGGCGTGACGGCGCAGCATCAGCAGCGGGAAGAGCGCGATGAGTCCGGCCCGCGGCAGCGGTGCCACGTGGCTGACCTCAGCCCATCCGTCGTCGAGCCGCGCCTGCGGAGCCAGCGGGATGCCCCCGCCGATGCAGGTGCCGTTCTGCACGCACACCAGGGCACAGGACAGCTGCACGGGCGCGGCCGCGTCGATGCCCAGCTGGAAGCTCGTCGGCCGAAACTGCGGAACCTCCCGAGCCAAGGCACTGAGGTACCGCAGCGGGCCCGGCACGCTGGAGAGCTGATTGGCCCGCCGGTTGACCCGGGCGTCAAATCCGATATTCACCGAGTTCCCCACCCAGCGCGGGGACACCTGCTCTGCGCGGGACTCAGCATCAGTCGCTGGGACTCCGGGGGCGGCGGCCCCTGGCGCGGCGGTGTGGGGCGCGGGGGTGCTGGGGTGCTGCGTGACGGTCAGGCGCAGCGCGTCCACCGGCCGGCTCGGCAGGCTGGGCTGCTCCAGGGCGTCCAGCACCCGGCCCACTGCCTGCTGCGACCGGCCCCGCGGGATGCCTGCAGCCCGGGCAAAGTCATTGCCTGTCCCCACCGGAACCACACCCAGCGGAATGCCCCGTTCAGCCGTGAGTCCCACACCTGCGGAGACCATGCCGTCGCCGCCGTAGACCACCACCGCATCCAGCCCACGGTCGACGGCGCTGCGGGCTGCCTCCATCTGCGCCCGCTGGTCGCTCGGGTCGGGCACTATCAGCTCACACTGCAGCCCCGCGCGCCGGTCCAGGTGCTGCTGCGCCCGCTCCAGGGCCCACCCCTGGCCCGCGGCAGGGTTGAGCAGCACCAGCACGCGCCGCCTGATCGGCCGGCCGGCCGGCTGCTCCGGCGGGGAGATGCTCACGCGGCGCCGGAGCCGGACGCGGAATCCGCTGCGGTCACGTCTGCGGCGGGTTCGGTGGCGATCTGGATCAGGTTGCCGCAGGTGTCGTCGAACACCGCGGTGGTGACCTCACCCATATCGGCAGGCGGCTGGGTGAACTGGACACCCAGGGCGCGGAGGCGCTCGTACTCGGCGTGCACGTCATCGACCGCGAAAGAGGCGAAGGCAATGCTGTCGGCGACCAGGGCTCGCTTGAACGGCCCCACAGCCGGGTGGCCGTCCGGCTCCAGCAGCAGCTGGGTGCCCTGCGGGTCCTGCGGGGAGACCACGGTCAGCCAGCGGGCCTCGCCCAGCGGCTCGTCATACTTCTTCTGAAATCCGAGAATCTCGGTGTAGAACTCCAGCGCCTTCTGCTGGTCGTCCACCAGCACGCTCGTCAGGTGTATTCTCACGCGGTCTCCCCTGTCTGCCCCGTCTGCCGAGGCGGTGCGGTCCTGCTGCTGATGCCGGCGTCGGAAGCCAACCAACGGCGGGCAATGGGCTCCAGCGGCGCAGTGTCGATGGTGTGGAACTTATAGCGGCCCTCCCGGCGGCTGCGCACCAGCCCGGCGGATTCCAGCACCTCCAGATGCTGGGAGATCGCCTGCCGCGAGATGCTGAGCTGATGCTTGGTGGCCAGGCGGCCGCACAGTTCGAACAGCGTCTGGTCATCGCGTTCGCGCAGCTCGTCCAGGATGGTGCGCCGGGTGGGGTCAGCCAGTGCCTTGAACACGTCGTCCACACCGCCACAATATGCAAGTATTTACTTGCCCGTCAAGAACCAGACCCATTTCGCGGGAACTTTTGCATGAGGGACCCATTTCGCGGGAACTTTTGCATGAGGCACGGGGCCCTTCCCGGGAACTTGACCGTGAGGCATCACGGGGGAGAGTGCGGGGATCGGATACCGTACCGTCCATGAAGATCGGGGTTTTCGACTCCGGCGCGGGAGGCCAGGCCGTAGCCGAGCGCCTGCGCCAGCTGCTGCCGCAGGCCACGGTGATCACCGCTGATGATCCGAACCACGTCCCCTACGGCAGCCGCAGCGCCGCCGAGGTGCACCGGCTCACCGACGCGGCGATTCAGCCGCTGCTGAGGGAGAACTGCGATGTGATCGTTCTGGCCTGCAACACCGCCACTGCCGCGGCGATCGACAAGTTGCGCGCCGACTACCCGCATGTCCCGTTCGTCGGCCTGGAGCCGATGGTCAAACCCGCCTGCAGCTCCTCCGCCACTGGGGCTGTGGCAGTGTGCGCCACCCCGGCCACGCTGGGCAGCCGGCGCTACCAGAGGCTGAAGGAGACGTGGGCGGAGGGCGTCACAGTGGTGGAGCCGGACTGCTCCGCGTGGGCGGAGATGATTCAGCACGGCCGCGCCGAGTCCGTTCCGCTCACCGAGCTGCAGGACCTGGTGCAGCGGCACCGGGTTGACGTCGTCGTGCTCGCCTGCACCCACTATCACTGGCTGAAGCCGCGCATCGAAGCCGCGCTGGGCCCGGGGGTGCCCGTGCTGGAGCCCTCGGATGCGATCGCTTCGCAGATCCGCCGGGTCACCTCCGCGGCCGCGCAGTCCCCCGCCCGCGTGGGAGCCGCGCAGCCCCCGGCCGCCGCCGCAGCGCTTTCGCCGGCACAGACGGCGCACCCCTGAGCTGCCGGTCGGGCGCCTCACCGCTGAGCGACCGATCAGGCGCCCCACCATTGCATGGCCAATCGGGCGCCGCCACTGAGCAGCCGATCAGGGGCCTCACCACTGAACGGGCGATAAGGTATTTCCCATGGCAGATCAGGGGGCCCAGACATTCCGTTCCGGCGAGCACACGCTGGTCTATCACCGCGTGGGCAGCGCAGCCCAGCCCGTCGTCGTGCTCGTCCACGGTATTGGGATGGGACGGGTGGTCTACGCCGAGCTGACCGAGGAGCTGAGCCGCAGCGCCACCGTCTACGCTCTGGACCTGCCCGGCTTCGGGGACTCTCCGGAGTTGGACGCCCCGCTGAGCATGCCGGCCACCGGGGATCTGCTCGCTGAGTTTGTGCGCGGTCTGGGGTTGGAGGACCCGGTGCTGGTGGGTCACTCCATGGGCGGGCAGGTGGTGGCCGAGGCTCTGGCCCGCCACCGGCAGCTGTGCTCGCGTGCTGTGCTGGTCGCCCCCTCGGTGAATCCGGCCGAACGGTCTATGCCGCGCCAGGCTGTGCGCATGCTGCAGGACCTGGCCGGGGAGAGTCCCAAGGTGCTGGCGCTGGGCGCCTACTCCTACGCCAAAGCCGGCCCCCGGTGGTTTCTGCGCAAGATGCGGCAGATGCTGGCCCACCGCCTGGAGGAGACGCTGCCGCAGATTGAGGCCGAAGTCATGGTGCTCTACGGGGACAAGGACCGGGTCTGTCCGCCCGCCTGGATGGAGAAGGTCGCGGACCTGATCCCCGCCGCGTATCTGCGCGCGATTCCCGGTACGGGGCATGAAGCGGTGATCAGCACCGGGCAGCCGGCCGCGCGGCTGATCCTGGAGCATGCGCAGTCCGGGAAGCCGAGGGCTGAGGTCACCGTCCGGCAGCGGAACTGAATGCAGGGCAGACTAGGGCGCCGGGCAAGCCGGCGCGCCGGGCGAGCCGCACTGGCAGGCCGCAGAGAGCTGAAGGAGGCACCGCGGTGGAGGAGCAGATGCATCACCGAGTGCGCGAGATCATCGCGGCCGTGCCGCCGGGCCGAGTCGCCACCTATGGGGATATCGCTGCACTGGCCGGCGTGCCGAACCCGCGGCAGATCGGGTGGGTGCTGCGCGAGGACGGCGGGGACCTGCCCTGGCACCGGATCCTGCGGGCCACAGGTGTCCCGGCCGAGCATCTGCGCACCGAGCAGCTGGCCCTGCTGCGCGCCGAGGGCGTGGTAGCCCACGGGTCTCGGGTGGACCTGCGCCGCTACCGGTGGGATCCCGACGCCGACCACGACTGACCCTGGCCGAACGGCGCAGCCGGCCCGGGGTGGGCCAGGCGAAACGGCCGCACCGGGCGTCCGGCTATCCGCCCAGGTCGACGTGCTGCCGGATCCAGGCGTGCATGGCGATGCCGGCGGCCACTCCGGCGTTGATCGACCGGGTGGATCCGAACTGTGCAATGGAGAGCGTGTCTTGCGCGCAGGCCCGAATCTGCTCACTCAGGCCCGGCCCCTCCTGGCCGAAGACCAGCACGCACCGCCGCGGCAGCTGGTAGGTCTCCAGCGGGAGAGAGTCGGGGAAAAGGTCCACCCCCAGCACAGGCAGGTCCTCTTCGGCCGCCCAGGCCGCAAAGTCTTCCACTGTGGGGTGATGGCGGACGTGCTGATACTTGTCGGTGACCATCGCTCCACGCCGGTTCCAGCGGCGCTTGCCGATGATGTGAACCTCTCGCGCCAGGAAAGCGTTGGCGGTGCGCACCACTGTGCCGATGTTGAAATCGTGCTGCCAGTTCTCGATGGCGATGTGGAAGTCATGCCGCCGGGCGTCGAGGTCCGTCACGATCGCTTCATGCGACCAGTAGCGGTACTCATCGACCACATTGCGCCGGTCCCCGTGCCGCAGCAGCTGCTCATCCCAGTGCTCGCCCTCCGGCCAGGGGCCCTCCCACGGGCCCACGCCGACCTCACGGTCCTCGGGAAACGGCCGGTCAGCGCCTGCGGGCTCGGGCTGGTTGTGCGTCATGAGGCTGAGCGTACTGCAGGCAGGTCGGTATTCTCGGTGTATGGGTGAACAGCAGAATCCTCTGGAAGTTCTGAGTATCGACCAGCTGCGCGAACGGACCTCCGCCAAATGGCAGGCGTTCGGTCCCGATGTGCTGCCGCTGTGGGTGGCGGAGATGGACGTGCCGCTTGCCGAGCCAGTGGCTCAGGCGCTGCGCCGGGTGGTGGAGCTCGGAGACACCGGCTATCCGCAGCCGCAGGCCTATGCCGAAGCGTTCGCCTCTTTCGCCGGCCGCCGCTGGGGCTGGCAGCCGCAGCTCTCCCAGATCCGGGCGGTGCCCGACGTCATGCGCGGAGTGGTGGAGGCCATCAAGATCGTGGGCGAGCTGACCGACACCGTGATCGTCAGCTCCCCGGTCTACCCGCCGTTCTACATGTATCCGGTCAGCGCAGGCCGGCGAGTGGTGGAGGCCCCGCTCGGCGCGGACGGCCGGCTGGACTTCGAGATGCTGGAGGAGTCGTTCAATCTGCGCACTATCGGCGGGCAGGCCACCTATCTGCTGGCCAATCCGCACAACCCCACCGGAACGGTGCACACCCGGGCCGAGCTGGAGCAGCTGGCCGAGCTGGCCAAGCAGTACGGCATCCGGGTGGTCGCCGATGAGATCCACGCTCCCCTGGTCCACGCCGGCGCAGAGTTCACCCCCTACGTGTCAGTGGATCCGCGCGGATACTCGGTGGTGTCAGCCTCCAAGGCCTTCAATCTGGCCGGGCTGAAAGCAGGGCTGCTCGTCGCTGGTGAGGACGCCGCAGACGAGCTGGACCAGCTGCCCCCTGAGGTCGCTCACGGCCCCAGCCACGTGGGTGTGCTCACCCACACCGCGGCCCTTGCTGAGGGGGACGCCTGGCTGGATGCGCTGCTGGCCGGACTGGAGTCCAACCGCCGGCTGCTGGGTCAGCTGCTGGAGGAGCATCTGCCGCAGGTGGGCTTCACCGCCCCGGAGGCCACGTATCTGGCGTGGCTAGACTTCAGCGCCTATGGGTTCGACGACGACGCACCCACACCCGGCGTCGAAACCCCGATCCACGGTCCGGCCAGACTTCTGCTGGAGAAGGCGCAGGTCGCCCTCACTGCGGGGCACCCCTTCGGCGAAGGCGGGCAGCGCCGAGCACGGCTGAACTTCGCGACCTCTGAGGCGATCCTCACTGAGGCGGTGCAGCGGATGGGTGCCGCGCTGGAACGCTGAAGGCCAGCGCCGCCAGCGCCACCGCTCCCATTCCGGCCAGCACCAGGTACATCAGCTCCCAGCTGCCCAGCAGCTGGGCGAGCCAGGCGCCCAGGGCCGGAGCCAGAGCCACTCCGAACATCACCGGGGCGTTGAACACCCCGGAGAGTCGGCCGTAGGCGCGCGGCCCCCACCGGTCGGTGACCGCGGTGGCCTTCAGCAGCGTGGAGATCCCGCGGCCCACACCGGCGACCATCGCCACACAGATCAGCCAGCCGGCATGCGTGGAGTCCACCGCCAGCGCGGCCGTGGAGACCGCCAACAGTCCGTAGATCCACATGTGGCGGGCCAGCACGCCGAGCCGCCGCTGCATGGCCCAGTAGAACAGCCGGCCCACCACTTGGCCGAATCCGCTGAGCCCCAGAATCCAGGCAGCCAGCGCAGTGGAGACGCCGCGTTCTACCAGCATCGGAACCATATTGATCATCGCGGCGAAGCCGGCCGTACTGCCCAGGGTCAGTCCCACTGTCATCAGAATGTAGACCCGCGAGCGCATCACACCGCGCGCGTACTGCCGGTCCGGATCTGCAGAGACCGGGGCGCCGTCGTCGTCTCCGCTCTCCTCACGGGGCCAGCGCCGGCGCAGCACGATGGCGTGGATCGGGATCGCCGTTGCCGCCAGCACCACAGCGAGCACCAGATAGACCCCGCGCCAGTCGAAGAAGGCTGCCAGCGCCTCAGTCACAGGGGCGAACACTGTGGAGGCCAGGCCGCCGATCAGGGTGATCACTGTCAGCGCGAAGACCCGGCGCGGGCCGTACCAGCGGGTCACCGCCGCAAATGCCGGCGGATAGAGATTGCCGGCCATGGCCGCCCCGGCCACCAGCCAACTCACCAGGAACACCGGATAGTTCGGGGCGAAGGCGATGCCGGCCAGGCTGGCTACACCCAGCACGGATCCGGCCGTCATCACCAGCCGGGGGCCTCTGCGGTCCAACATCTTTCCCACAGGGATGCCCAGCAGCGCAGAGACCACCAGACCCGCTGAGTAGGCAGCGGTCACTGAGGCGGTCGACCAGCCGGTGTCAGCGGAGATCCGCGCCGAGAGAACCGGGAATGCGTAGTAGAGGATTCCCCAGGCGATGATCTGGGTGGTGCACAGACCGGTCAGGATGACCGGCAGCGACGGACGGTCCTGCTGCGCGGGCCGGTCCGCATTGGCAGCCCTCTCGACAGGGTCGGGTCCTCTGCCTCTAGCGGGCCGCGCGCCTGCTGGGCTGCCGCGGCTCACGTGCCGCTCCGCCGAGGGGCTGGCCGCCGGGCCGGGCTGGCTGGGCGGTCAGTCAAGGCCGAAGTCGGTCTTGGAGTAGGCGTAGAGGCAGGGCACCTCGGCCTCGGCCTCGATCCGTTCCTTGGCTCCGGTGTCCCGGTCCACAATGATTGCTACCGCCTGCACTTCGCCGCCGGCGGCGCGCACGGCGTCCACGGCTGTCAGTGCCGAGCCCCCGGTGGTGGAGGTGTCCTCCAGCACCACCACGGGCCGGCCGGCGATATCCGGACCCTCCACCTGACGTCCCATTCCGTAGGACTTCGCAGCCTTGCGCACCACAAAGGAGTCGATGCCGCGGCCTTGGCTCGCGGCGGCGTGCAGCAGCGCTGTACCCACCGGGTCCGCGCCCATCGTCAGACCCCCGGCAGCGGCGAAGCTGATGCCGGCGTCGTCGAGCATCCGCAGCATGATCCGGCCCACCAGCGGAGCCGCCTCATGGTGCAGGGTGACTCGCCGCAGGTCCACGTAGTAGTCAGCCTCCTTGCCGGAGGAGAGCGTGACTCTCCCGCGCATCACGGCCAGCTCATCGATCAGATCCCGCAGCCGGGTCGCGTCGTCGTCAGTGGGCATCAGGGCAGAGGCGAAGGAAGCGCTGGCGGTCATATGCTCCATCCTACGCAGGGCCCTTTCCTCCGCCGAGAGGTCCGCACCATACCCGGCATCCAGCTGACGTCCAGGCAGGGTTCACCCGCCTGTCACGCCGTGCTCACTAGACTGTGCGGCATGCGCGAGCTTCAGGAAGCAATCATTGAGGAAATGGGCGTCAAGCCGCAGATCGACCCTGCCGAAGAGGTGGAGCGTCGAGTCGAGTTCCTGGCCTCCTACGCCCGGGCCTCCGGCGCAAAAGGGTTCGTGCTGGGCATCTCCGGCGGAGTGGACTCCACACTGGCGGGGCTGCTGAGCCAGAAGGCGGTGGAGAAGCTGCGCGCCGACGGCTACGAGGCCTCCTTCCACGCGCTGCGGCTCCCCCACGGGCTCCAGCAGGACGAGGCTGATGCCACCCAGGCCATGGAGTTCATCCAGCCTGACTACGCCCACACCTTCAACATCGAGAAGGCGGTCACCGGTGTTGATGTGGCCTTCCAGGAGGGCTTCGGCCGCCAGCTGCTGGACTACCACCGCGGCAATGTGAAGGCGCGCATGCGGATGATCATCCAGTACGCGGTCGCCGGCGAGCAGCAGGCACTGGTGATCGGCACCGACCAGGCCGCCGAATCGATCACCGGGTTCTTCACCAAGCACGGCGACGGCGGGGCCGATATCCTGCCGCTCTTCACCCTGAACAAGCGCCAGGTCCGCCAGATCCTCAAGCACCTGGGGGCGCAGGAGCACCTGTGGTCCAAGGCGCCCACCGCGGACCTGCTGGATGAGAATCCCGGGCAGCTGGATGAGGCCGAGCTGGGCATCAGCTACGAGCAGATCGACGACTATCTGGAAGGCCGCGAGATCCCCGACGACGCCGCGGCCCTGCTGGAGAAGCGCTATCTGGCCTCCCGGCACAAGCGCACCGTCCCGGTGACGCTGCTGGACGACTGGTGGAAGGACTGACCCCTCTCCCGCCCTCCGCTCGTCGAATGGCCGATTCAGTGCACCTCATCGGCGATTTCGGCCGATCTGCGGTAGTGATTTCACCACTCAACGCGGGGAGCTGATCTTCAGAGCCCGGCGCGGGCGGCTGATAGGTTGGTGGGGTGAGAATCGCCACCTGGAACGTGAACTCGATGCGCGCCCGGGCCGACCGGGTGGAAGCCTGGATGGAGAAGGCCAACGTCGACGTCCTGGCCATACAGGAGACCAAGTGCAAGGACGACAACTTCCCCTGGGAGCTGTTTGAGCACAACGGGTACGACGTCGCCCACTTCGGACTCAACCAGTGGAACGGGGTGGCCATCGCCTCGCGGGTGGGCCTCACCGATGTGGAGCGCACCTTCACCAATCAGCCGCCCTTCGGCAAAAACGGCAAGGACCCAGTCCAGGAGGCCCGCGCCATCGGTGCGACCTGCGCGGGAGTGCGGGTGTGGAGCCTGTACGTGCCCAACGGACGGGCCCGCGACGACGAGCACATGGTCTACAAGCTGGCCTGGCTGCGCCAGCTGCGTGATAACGCCGCCGAATGGCTTCAGCAGGATCCGCAGGCACAGATTGTGCTGGCCGGTGACTGGAACATCGCGCCGGAGGACGACGACGTCTGGGACATCGAGTTCTTCGAGAAGAACCAGATGACACATGTCACCGCCGAGGAGCGGGAGGCGTTCTCCGCGCTCGTGGAGGCCGGCTACACAGATGTGGTCCGCCCCCACACCCCCGGCCCAGGGGTCTACACCTACTGGGACTACACGAGCCTGCGCTTCCAGAAGCGGCAGGGCATGCGCATCGATTTCCTGCTCGCCTCCCCTGCGGTGGCCGAGCGGGTGGAATCGGCCCACATCGATAAAGACGAGCGCCGGGGCAAGGGCGCCAGCGACCACGCTCCGGTGGTTGTCGATCTAAGCTGAGTCTCCCGCCTGGAGCGTCCCGCTGCTCAATGCTTCGCTGATGGGGCGCAGCGGCGAGACGTATGACCATATCGCTCGGCTGGGATGCCCGTTTGCGGCCGCTACGCAGTGAGGCCCCGAACCTCCGTGGAAGTTCAGGGCCTCACCAGTGCGGTGGCTCCGACCGGCGTCGATCCGGTGACCTTTCGATTTTCAGTCGAACGCTACCTGTCTGTAGGGCCTTGATTCCTGTCGATATCGACTGCTAGCCTGTCGTAACAGGCGACAGCGGACGCCAGCGTCAGACAGCAATGGCTACACCGTTCGCCACCAACCGAGAGGAGCAGGACATGAACCAGCACCGGTTCGCCCCGAGAAGACACGTCCACGTCGGTGTCATCAATCAGGAGATGTGGAGTGCTCATGGCAGAAGACCAGCAGCCCGCTGAGAGTGCGGGCAAGCGATGAGGGGCAAGGGCGAAGGGTCGATCTTCAAAGACTCCCGCGGCCTCTGGACAGCGACCATCGAACTGCCGAGCCATGACGGCAAGCGACGGCGCAAGGTCATCCGCAGCGCCGACAAGAAGGTCGTTGTCGACAAGCTCAAGAAGGTCCAGCGCGACCTCGAAGAGCGCGGCGACCTTCCCACGGCAGGAACCAGCGTCGAGCAGTGGTTCGCATACTGGCTCGACAACATCGCCGCACAATCAGTGCGGCCGAAGACTCTAGCGGGATACCGGTCTGTGGTGACGAACCACATTGTGCCGGGACTCGGGCCGAAGACGAAGCTTGACAAGATCACCCCCGCGACCATCAGGAGGGTCCATGACCGCATCACACAGGAGAAGAACCTCTCGTCGACGTTCGCGCTGAACGCGCATCGTGTCATGTCGCGATCGTTCGAGATCGCGATGCGCGAGGGGCGGATCGGGCGCAACCCGGCCAAGATGATGGATGCGCCCCGTAAGGGCACGAAGACGCTCGAGGCGTTCACGGTCGATGAAGCGCTCAGTGTCCTGTCCCATGTCGCGCATGACCCGCTCGGTGCGCGGTGGGCGCTCGCGCTGTTGACAGGTGCCCGACGCGGCGAGGCCCTCGGGCTCGAACTCGATCGAGTCGGTGACGAACTCGACTTGTCCTGGCAGTTGCAGCGCCTCACCTGGCGACACGGGTGCGGCGGCGTGTGCGGACGGAAGTACGCGGCTTACTGCCCGGATCGTACGCTCAAAGTGCCGGCGGACTTCCAGTATCGACACCTCACTGGCGGGCTCTATCTCACGCGCCCGAAGTCGAGCGCGGGGTGGCGCATCATCCCCCTCGTCGACCCGCTCAAGACGATCCTCGAGCGGCATATCCAGAACGCCGAGCCGAACAAGTACGGGCTGGTGTTCACGCGCCCGGATGGCGAGCCGCTCGACCCGGACGCCGACACGCGCGCGTGGAAGTCCGTGCTCGCCGAGACAGGCATTCAGCGTGATGTCGTGCTGCACGGCCTGCGACACACGGCGGCAGACCTGCTCTATCTGGCAGGCGTGCCCGAAGACCTCATCCAGGAGATCCTCGGGCACTCGTCGCGGCTCGTCACTCGCGGCTACAAGTCCCTCCGCAACCGGGAGCGCCTCCAGGACGCGATGGGCATGCTCTCCGAACTCATATCGAAGGCTGAGAAAGAACGTACGCGCGCAGTAGCCGGCGCGACACGCCCAGCTCTTGAATGAGCCGCCCCTCGTCGGGGCACCACTTATACAGGTCGGCCAGTTCGTCCGGATCGATGAGATTCCGGGCCGCGAACTGGTCGGCCTGTTTCTCGTGTTTGGGGCGGTCGTCGGGATGCCCGAGAGCGCCGTGGCCGAGTTCGTGCGCGAGGACGAGGCGCTGCTGTCCCGGGCGGAGTCGGTCGCTGATGAGGATCTGCCGGTAGTCGGGGAACCATCTGCCGTTGGCGGTGCGGAGGCGTCTCACTACAACCTCGATGCCGAGCTGGTCAGCATGCTCCCACGGGTCGTAGCTGCGTCCCCTACGCGGGGTCTGGCTCGTCTTCCTCGTGTTCTGGGTCGGTGTTCGCTGCACTGCGCAGACCCTCCATCTCGTGCTCGTCCATGTCCGCCGGAGTCCGGCGTGCGCGGTGGGCGTCGAGACTAACGGGAGCGTCTGACATATCAGTAGCGGTGTCGAGTCCCACCTCGTGCATGGCGTCCGTGAGTACCTTCGCCGGATCGACGCCGATCGCCTGCGCAATGACCACGAGGTCAGTCGCGGAGATGGGGGATCGGCCGCGCAGCTTCTTCTGCAACGTCCACACGGACATGCCGGAACGATCCGCGATCTCATCCTGCGTGATGCGCTTCTTGGCGTACTCGCCTGTGAGCGTGTCGGACACTGCGCGGCTTAGGTCACTGATGTTCTCGGCCATGCTGCCAGTCTACGGACAGGAACCTGGCGATAGCGACAAGAAAATGTGCGCCAGCGGTTGACACCTGGCGATATCGACAGGTAGCCTGTCGGTATGACCAAGAACCTGGCGCAAGCGACAATCGCGAGAAGAGTCTGCCTCGCGATCCGCGAGGCAGGCTCCGACGCACACAGCGTTGCGGAAGCCGCCGACATCACCGACCTCGAGATGGTCGACCGCCTCAACGGGCGTGCCGACTTCACGCTCGAGGAGCTGGTGCGTGTCGGCGGCTTTCTGCGTATCCCGGCACCCGATCTCATCAAGGAGGCAGCGTGATGGAAGCCACGCTCGACAAGCTCTCGTATTCGGTCCCCAGCCTTTCGGACGCCACTGACCTGTCGGTGGACTCGATCAACAAGGCGATCAAGAGGGGGGATCTCGTGGCGAACTACTTCGGTACGAAGCCGCTCGTGACGCGCGCAGAGGCGCTGAGATGGCTGGACAGCCTGCCGACCGAGCGTCCGGGGAAGACGCGATGAGCGCCCTCGATGTGTTCCGGTACGACGGGCGCGAGGTCCGCACCGTCATGGTGGATGGCGAGCCGTGGTTCGTCGCTGCTGACGTCGCCGCGATTCTCGGCTATGCGGTCGCGAAGGACATGACCCGCAGCCTGGACGACGACGAGAAGGGTGGGCGTCTCGTGCCCACCCCGGGCGGCGACCAGACGATGACGGTCGTTTCGGAGGCTGGCCTGTTCAAGGCACTCATCCAGCGCCAGACGGGCCGCATGGCCGACGAGCGTAGGCGTGCAGAGATCAAGGCATTCCAGCGATGGGTGGCGCACGACGTGCTCCCGACGATCCGCCGCACGGGACGGTACGGCGCTGACGTCGAGATGCTCGCGCAGCTGCCGTCGTCGAAGATGCTTCAGCTCGCGGCCGAGGCTGCGAGGAGAGCCGAGCAGGCTGAGCATGAGCTCGAGGAAGCCCGCCCGAAGGTGGAGGCGTACGACTCGTTCATGGATGCTGACGGGACGTACAGCGTGGGTGCCGTGGCGAAGATGCTGGGTCTGTCTCAGAACAAGCTGTTCGACCGCCTCCGCGGAGAGGGGGTGTTCATCGCGAAGGGCGCGATGCGGAACACGCCGTATCAGCAGTACATGCAGCACTTCTCGGTGAAGGCGTTCGACTACGAGCGTTCGAACGGCGATCGCGGCACGTCCTACACGACTCGGGTGCAGCCGTCCGGCGTCGATTTCATCCGCCGGAAGCTCGGCCTCCGCGAGGTCGCGCTGTCGTAGCGCTCGTCTAGGCCGCACGGGGCCTCGAATCCGTGTCCCGCTCGATGGGTCTGTGGCTCATCGATCGGACGAGTGCGCTCAATTTCGGGTGCACGGCAACTAAATCCCATTCCTCATCCGGCCCCCTGAGCCACAGGCGCGCGGGTATGCAGACCCATCGGGTGAGGCGAATAACTACACAGAGTCCTGATGGGTACCCGTTCGCATTGGCCGTTTGGCAGGCGTGGTGAGCGCGGGTGTGGAGAGAAGTACAAGACAGGCAGCACCGATGACCCCGTGAGGGATAGGGGTGCTGGACCGTGACCAGTCCGGGCATGACTGGCGGCGCGCTGATGGTCTACGCCGGGGTTCGACTCCCCGGGGCGCACATGGACAACAGCAGGCAGGGAGGCGAGCGGTATGGCTAGCGCGGCGGACGGGCGGACGTATGTCCAGAACGAATTCGGAGAGTACGTGGATTACGGCAAAGTGAAAGACAAACTATTGATCGCTGCGGCGGCGGTGTTCGAGAAGAACCGCGTGAACTTCCGACCTGGCCGAATGGCGAAGCTCATAGGGCGAACCTTGCGGCGTGGCGGCATAGATAGCTCGGTGCGGTTCATCTGGGAAGAGCTAGCGCGAGAACGTGACCGCTCAGGCGTGATCGGGAGCAAGGACGAGTCTCGATCATTCATCCGTGCGATGAGCCTTGAGTGCCGCGATAACCCATATGTGTCCGACTATCTGCGCTCCGTATCGGGCGGACTGCCGGGAACAGGCCGCAAGTAAGCAGTATCGCCCCCGCGTCGTTGTCGGGAGTGTGCGCGTTCGAATCGCGCCGGGGGCACGGTGGCACCTCCTGAGATACGGGGGCGAGCACCAATTCCCAGAAGCCCATCTGTGGATGCCTGTCGAGGAGGGCGCGTACGAGTCGGCAGGAAACGGGCACCCCGCGAGCGTGAAGGCGTCGGCCCGGTTCGAGTCCGGGCGCGGGGACGTGGGGCCGGTCAATCACATTCGGGGCAGCACCCTGGCCGGTCCCGCTTTTCGTTTCCGAAGGAGGAGCAATGCAACCGTTCGATGACTTCGAGGGCAGTTTCACTGCGGCGGGTATCGATGCGATGCCGCGGGCCGCTTCTGAGCATGTGGCGCTCGAGTGGGTGCCGGAGCCGCGTCCGTCGAGATGGCGGCGCTTTCTGGCGTGGTGTGGCCTTGCTGACTGAGGAGGACAGGGATGTCGACTGTGAGGTGTGCGGGGGTCGTCTCGTCTGGACGGGCGAGATGGGCGGCCCGTTGGAGCCGGGTTTCGACTGGTGGTGTCCGGCGTGCGCGTGCACGTACTGCGTTGCGTTTCGTGCGGCGTAGGTGGCCTGCACTGGTCGCGCTCGTGTTGGCGTGGCCGGTGGGTGTCGCAGCCGCGGCGCCCGTGATCAACAGTGGCGATCTCCTCGTGTGGGGGATCGCCGCACTCTTTATCTACGGGGTGGTCAGGTGACTGAGGACGAGGTGCGCATCGAGTATGCGCGGCTGCTGGAATCGGCGGTCGAGTGGACACGTCGTGCGAATGCTGAGCCGGGCAACGGGTTCCTGCGGAGACAGCGGGAGCTCGCGGTGGAGCGTGCTGAGCGGTACGGCGCCGAGGTGCTGCGGGCGGTGGTCTCGTGACGTTCACGCGAGTTGATATCACGCCGGATACTCCCGAGTGGGAGGAAGAGCGGCGCGCGAGCGTCGGCGCGTCGGAGGTAGCGGCGGTCATGGGGCTGTCGCCGTATGCGACGCCGCTGGACGTGTACAAGTCGAAGCACGGGGTAGATCGCGAGTTCGATCCGCTGCTGGCGTTCATTGGGCACGAGTCCGAGACGATCATCGCGAAGTGGGTAGAGCAATACAGCGGTGTCGATGTGACGCTCGAACCGGCGTTCATGGCGCGGTCGATCGAGTGGCCGTTCCTGCACGCCTCGTTCGACCGCGTGTCGTCGGATCCGTTCACGACGTGGCAGTTCAAGACGGCGCACCACTACACGGGGCACAAGTGGGACGAGGGCATCCCGACTGACATTCGCGTGCAGGTGCAGGCGGAGATGGCTGTCGCGGGCACGCAGCGCGCCGCGGTGGTCGTGTGGATCGGTGGCCGTGAGTTCCGCCTGTTCTGGGAGCCGCGCGACGATCGGTTCATCCGTGAGCACATGATCCCGGCGGTGATGGAGTTCTGGTGCGACCGCGTGTCTGCCGGGGTTCCGCCGATGCCGTCGACGCTCGCGGAGAACGCCGAGCGGTTCCCGACAGAACCGGGCAAGGAGATCGAGGCGTCCGAGATGGCGATGGAAGCCGTCGATCGGCGGTCGGTGTTGCTGTCCGACATGCAGGCGATGAAGGCGGAGGCCGACGCGTTGCAGCTGGTCATCGCGAACTACATGGAGGACGCGGACACGCTCACGTTCGAGGGGCGGCGCGTCCTCACCTATAAGACGCAGGCGGGCCGGCCGTCGTTCGACGGGAAGCGGTTCAAGGAGGACCACCCGGACCTCGCCGCTGAGTACACGAGACAGGGCGCACCGTTCCGGGTCATGCGCATCACGAAGGAGAAGAAGTAATGACAAACATCGACACTGTGCTGGCAGAAGCGCTGCGGTCCATGATTCGCGAGGAGGTTGCTCGCGCACTCTCAGGTGTGCCCGCGGCGCAACCCGGGGACGCTACTGCCGACGGGAAGTTCTATTTCATCCCCGAGGTCGCGGCCGAGCTGCGGCGCTCGGAGGGGGCAGTGCGCTGGCTGATCCACAGCGGTGCGCTCAAGTCGAGCAAGCTCGCGGGGCGACGAGTCGTCACGCAGGCACAGCTCGATGAGTTCTTCGAGAACGCGTTCGGCGAGGGAGCTGCCTCGTGACGAAGGATCTGTCGCAGGCCGCGGTGGCGGCGAAGTCGAATCCGACGATGAAGGATCTGGTTGAGCAGCAGCTTCCGGCGATTGAGCGGCAGCTGGGCGGGGCGATGAACTCGGATGCGTTCGTGCGTGCGGTCCTGAGCGAGATTACGAAGCAGCCGAAGCTCATGTCTGCGGACCCGAAGACGGTTCTCGGCGGCGTGATGCTCGCGGCGCAGTTGAAGCTCGAGATTGGTTCCGGGCTGGGCGAGTTCTACCTGACGCCGCGCCGCGAGAAGGGCCGCGACGTGTGCCTGCCGATCATCGGCTACCAGGGGTACGTGAAGCTCGTCCTGCGCTCGGAGATGGTGCTGAACGTCGAATCGTTCCTCGTCCGCGAGGGAGACGACTTCACGTACGGGGCGAGTTCAGACCGGGGCATGTACTACGACTGGCAGCCGCGCGACTTCGAGGAAGACCGCCCGTGGATCGGAGTTGTCGCGTCGGCCCGCATGAAGGGCGGCGGCACGACGTGGGTGTACCTCACGAAGGGCCAGGTGTTCGCGCGGCGTCCGTCCTATTGGGACAAGGGCACGCCGTGGCAGTCGCACGAGGAGGAGATGGCGAAGAAGACCGCTGTCCGCGCCCTCGTGAAGTTCCTGCCGAAGTCGACCGACCTGGGCCGTGCGATCGAGGCGGACGAGAACAAGGCGTCGCACGTCGCGGGCGTGGATGACGTGCAGATCACGCACGTTGAGGACGAGCCCGAGACGTTCGTCGTGCAGGAAGGTGACCCGTCGTGACCTGGCAGAGTTTCGCGCCTGGTGCGCTCCCGACCACGAACCCGCATGTCGCTACGGCATGCGGGTTCTGTGTGAAGTGCCACCCGGGACGCCAGTTCGGTGGTGACGGGTTCTGTCGGAAGCCGTCGTGTGCGTGCCACAGGAGGGACGCATGATCGGCGCGACATCACGGCCTGCTCGTGTCTATAGCGGCAAGAACCATCGGCGCCCGTGCACACGGTGCGGGGTGCTGCTGCAGTTCAAGGGCCGGAACCGACTGTGCAAGGACTGCAAGGACGTGCTGGCGGTGCCGGAGCGCGCGCTGTGGGCCGCATGAGGTCGGGGGAGCTGTTCGCGGGCGTCGGCGGTCTCGGCATGGCCGTCGACCATGTGTTCGGCACGCGGCCCGCGTGGTTCGCGGAGTTCGACGACGCGCCGTCGAAGGTGCTCACGTATCGACATCCCGACGTACCCAACCTCGGCGACGTGACGAACATCGACTGGCCCACCACCCCTCGCGTGCAGGTTCTCGCGGGAGGTTTCCCATGCCAGGACGTTTCCCTCGCGGGGCGACGGCGCGGCATGGGAGAAGGCACGCGTTCCGGCCTCTGGTCGGAATACGCGCGAGCGATCGACACTATCCGGCCCGATTGGGTCGTGATCGAGAACGTGAGGGGGCTGCTCAGTGCAGACGCTAATAGCTACGTGGAACCCTGCCCGCTCTGTGTGGGAGACGACCCAACTCATGTTCTGCGGGCACTTGGAGCCGTACTCGGAGACCTGGCCGACCTCGGGTTCGATGCGGAATGGACAGGCATTCGAGCATCCGACATCGGCGCCCCGCATGGCCGATACCGGGTCTTCATCCTCGCCTGGCCCGCGGAGCGCACTGCTCCGCACGCCGGACACGGACAGCGGAGGACGCCGCGACCCGAACCGGCCGGGAGCGACGATGCGTCTCTCGGATCAGATCGCGGAGGAAGTCGAGGCGGGGACGATCACACCGTGACGCTCCTCCCGACGCCTCGGACGACCGACATGAACGGCCCGGGCCGTCATGGCGATGGCGGGCCGGACCTGCGCACGGTCGCGGTGGAGGATCTCGAACCGGTGCTCTCACCTAGCTTCGCGATGGGCGAGACCGATTGGGGTCCGTACGCGGCGGCCATCGCTCGCTGGGAGGCCGTCACGGGCCGTGCCGCGCCCGCACCTGTCCGGTACGACGGCAAGGGCGGCAAGCCGCGCCTCAACCCCGCATTGACCGAGTGGATGATGGGCTGGCCCGAGGGCTGGGTCACGTCCCCGGAAGTCGGCCTGTCGCGCGCGGAGCAGCTGAAAGCGTGCGGGAACGGCGTCGTGCCTCAGCAGGCCGTCGCCGCGCTCCGCGAGCTCCTCGCCCGGCCTGGCGTGCCCGCGATCCGTGAGGCGGTGGCCGCATGACGGCCATCCCGAAGCGGTTTCGTGTCGCGGTCGAGGAGCGGGCGGACGGGAAGTGCGAGGGGTGCGGCAGGATCGCGCCCCTCGAACTCCATCACCGTCGGTTCCGGTCGCGTGGCGGGAAGCACACCGTGTCGAACCTGGTCGCGCTGTGCGGGTGGGGGAATCACACGGGCTGTCACGGCAAGGCACATTCTGCGGATCCCCCGGAGGGTTGGGCGATCTCGCAGTACGGGAAGTACGACGACGAGCTCGTGCCGTTTCAAGCGGTCGAGGGGCTCGTGTGGCTGACGGCGGATGGCCGGCGCGTGCTCGTCGGGGACACGCCGTTCTAGGAGAAGACATGGATGAGGAATGGGTGCGGGCTGCCCTGAGAGATGGGATGCCCGCGAAGTGGATCGCGGAGACGCAGGGAGTGAGCGTCGCGCTGGTGACGAGGTTCGCGAGTCAGGAGAAGATCCGTCTCGGGCGTGACTGGGCGGGCGTGTCCGGGAAGATTCGCGAGTCGACGAAGCTGCGGATGCTGCATCGTGAGTTCGCGCCGACCGTGGACGGGCGGTGACGGTGAACGTTCAGATGTTGGTTGATCTGCCGGATGACGAGTTCGAGCAGTGTGTGTCGCAGGCGATTAAGGGCCGGCGGGACTTCCCGGACTGGTGGCGGCTGCTGCTGCACGAGGATCTGATCGACGCGACCGAGGGCGTCATCGAGGGGTTCCTCGAGGTCGGGCTACGTCAGGCGCGCGACCCGGAACGATACCCGCACGCGCGGGGGTTCGCGCAGAAGATGCGCGGCATCCTCGCCGAGATCACGCTCGAACGCGCTGTCAGAGAGGAGGGCTGATGAGTGACTTGGTTCAAGGTCGATGACGGGTTCTGGTCGCATCCGAAGACGGCGATGCTGTCGGATGCGGCGGTGACGTTGTGGGTGAGGGCGGGTGCGTATTCGTGTCAGCATCTCACCGACGGGGTGATCGCGCGTCCTGTGCTGCGTCTGGTCGGGACGGAGGATGCGGCCGCCGAGCTCGTCGATGCTGGCCTGTGGCTCGTGCATCCGGCGGGGTGGGAGTTCCACGACTGGTCGGACTATCAGCCGACGAAGGCGGATGTGGAGGCTGATCGGGCGGCGGCGCGGGAGCGTATGCGTGAACGTCGCCGGAACAAGAGGGGGAAGTTCGAGGGAAGTTCGCCCGAACACCCCGCGAACGTTCGGGAGAAGTTCGAGAATCGTTCGTCCACCCCGACCCGACCCGACCCGACCACTACTTCTAACGAAGTAGTAGACCCCCCTACCCCCCAAGGGGGGAAGCGGTCGAAGTCTCGCGGGTCTCGTCTCGCTGAGGACTGGATGCCGTCAGCGGAGCTCATCGCGCAGATGCGGGTCGAGTGTCCCGACGTGGATTTGCAGGCCGAGCATCGGATCTTCGTTGACTACTGGATCGCTCAGCCGGGGCAGAAGGGCGTGAAGCTCGACTGGCCGGCGACGTGGCGGAACTGGATGCGGCGCAAGCAGGGCGACGCTGCGAAGCGATCCCAGCGCACGTTCGGGCAGATGCGGCAGGACAACGCCCTGTCGCTCGTGGAGAAGTACAGACAGGAGGAAGCCCGTGCAGAAGTCGGAAGTGGCGATGCTGCTGACGTTCGTGCACTCGCTACAGGGCGGTGAGACGACCGAACTTGAGGTCGCGGGATGGTTCGACGTGCTCGGTCGCTATGAGTACGCGGACGCGAAAGCGGCGGTGCGTGCTCACGTGGATCAGTCGCAGCAGCGCATCACGGCGGCGCATGTGCTGCATCAGATCAAGACGGCTCGACGGGCTTTGACGGGATCCACGATGTCGCCGCGTCGGATCGATTGCGCTCGCGAGGGGCGGGCGCATGCGTGGATTGGTGACACCTGCCGCCTGTGCGAGGTGCGCCGTTGGGAACTGGAAGGAACAGCATGACTCGTGAGGAGTGGGTGGAGAAAGTGCAGGCGGAGGCGATCACGCCCGTGTGGCGTCCTCCGTCACCGCGACCGGCCGTGGACGCGTATGCGGACGCGGACGCGTTCATCGCGGAGATGGAACGCAGACGCGCGGCACGCGAGAAGCGCGCGAACCAGAGGGCTAGGAGATCTTCTCCTGGCCCTCACTCGTTGGGGAGGATCGCATGAGCCGCCTGGTGGAGGTATCGGGGGCGCAGGTGTTGCCCCGCGTCAGGGACGAGCGGACGACGGTCTCGCCCTACGTGGCGGAGGGGTGTTGCTCCGCTGACCTGCGGGCACGGAGCCGTCCGCATCTCGAGTTCGCGGCGCGACTGCAGGTGGTTCCGTGAGCGCGCTGAGGTCGCTGGATGGCGACAGCATCACGATCACCGTCGAGGGCGTGCCAGTTCTGAGGGGGCAGGCATGACAGCACCGAAGCCGATGAACGCCTGGCAGGCGGCGAACTTGCCCGAATCGTTACCGCTGCACATCCGCAGGAACATCACTCCCGGTGACGGCGGATGCTGGCTATGGACGCGATCTCGCAGTCGAGACGGTTATGGGTGGGCCTCGTATCAGGACAAGACTTACGAGGCCCACCGTCTTGTCTACCGGCTAACCCACGGCGGAGTACCCGATGGGAAGGTGATCGACCATCTATGCCGGGTTCGCCACTGCGTGAATCCTGATCATCTCGAAGCTGTAACGCCGGGAGAGAACCTGCGTCGATCGGAACTTACTCCCGCAGGGGCTAAAGCCTGCGTCAAGGGTCATCCGTTCGAACAGTGGAACGGTCAGCGTCGGTGCCGAACCTGCCGAGAAGAGTATGCCAAGGCACATAGGGCAGGGCGGATGTGGGAGTCACGCCGCCCGTGGACGAGAGGAAAGCAATCATGGCCGGCGTCCTCGGTGTCGACTGGTCGCTGACTGCGACGGGTCTCGCGTGGCTGAATCTCGATGACGGCGCGGTGGACACGTGCACGATCCGCACCTGGCCGGACGACGGCACGGTGGAGGGCATCGCGCGCCGGATCACGCACATTGCCGACCGGATCGAGGCGTGGGCGGACCTGCATGCGGATGACCTTGTGGTGATCGAGGGCCCGGTGACGCATGCCCCGTCTGCGCATCGGTCGAAGATGCTGGGCGGCTGGTGGGCCGTCGCTGCGAGGCTCGCGCCGCTCGTCGACGACCCGGTGATGGTGGTGCCGCCGAAGACGCGCGCGAAGTACGCGACCGGGCGGGGCGGTGCTGACAAGTCGGAAGTGCTCGCGGCCGTCCGGGCGAACTATCCGCGGTTCTCGATCGCGGACGACAACCAAGCCGATGCCGTCGTGCTCGCGGCGATCGGCGCACGGTCACTCGGACATCCGATTGACGACCTACCCGCGTCGCACCTCGCGGCGCTCACGAAGAGAGGGAAGTAGATGGGCAAGGGAGAAAGCGCGGTTGACCGCGAGATGAAGAAGCTCGCCGCGATGGGTATCACGGTCAGCGTCACGCCGTCCGCAAGGCACGAGGACGGATTCGAGAATCGCCCCTCCGGGATCATCGCCGAGGCCGCGAAGCGCCACGGCATCTACTACGGCAAGGAGCAGTAATGGCAGGCGAAACAGTGATCACGGTGGTTGGCAATCTGACCGCGGATCCGGAACTCAGGTACACGCAGAACGGTGTCCCCGTGGCGAACTTCACGATCGCTTCGACCCCGCGCACGTTCGACCGCGCGTCGGGCGAGTGGAAGGACGGCGAAGCCCTGTTCCTGCGAGCGTCTGTCTGGCGTGAGTTCGCGGAGAACGTTGCGGGTTCGCTGACGAAGGGCATGCGGGTGATCGCGCAGGGCAACCTCCGACAGCGGAGCTACGAGACGAAGGAGGGCGAGAAGCGCACGTCGATCGAGCTGGATGTGCAGGAGATCGGCCCGTCGCTGCGGTACGCGACCGCGCACGTGACCCGCGCGAGCGGCCAGCAGGCCCAGGGAGCGCCGAACACGCCTCCCGCGGGCAACTACGCCGCCCAGCCCACGAACGCCCCGCAGGCGGGCGCACAGGGCGATTGGGGCGCGGGCTCGTTCACGGACGAGACGCCGTTCTGACCGATCCACATTCATAACGGGGCCGTCCTCACATCGAGGGCGGCCCCGACCTATGGGAGGACAACATGACCATCGACACGAGGCGCCTACGAGAACTGGCGGAGAAGGCGGAAAGTGAAGGCGGGCGCGTGACCCTCAGCCCGTCGATCATCCACCTCGTCGCTATCGAGATCGACCGCCTGCGGGGCGCGATCCGTGAAGCGCTCGACTTCGAAGCCGCGCTACCCGCGATCGCGACGGTGCCCCACAGGATCCTGACCGACGCGCTCGAAGCGCGGGGAGGAGAGGCCGATGACTGACTACACGTACACCGACGCGGACTGGCGAGAGAACGCGAAGTACGGCCTCGTCGGGGTCACTGCGGATGACGCGACCGAGCATTGGGACCGCTGGCTTGCCGAGCACGACGCGAAGGTGCGAGCCGAGGCGCTCCGGGAGGGATACCAGAGTGCCCGCGCCGACCTGCTCTCGGGGGCGTTCATCGGAGGGCCGACATACGAGGCGCTTCGGGACTCCTTCACGGGGCAGAAGATCGCGGCCGAGGAGCGCGAGAAGGCCGCACAGATCGCGGAGAACCTCTACTTCGGAGGGGGCTCCACCGGGTCTGCGAACCGGTGGGGAGCCAAGCAGGCCGCCGCCCGGATCAGGAAGCAGGGAAAGGAGCAGGGATCGTGACCACCAACGACATCCGAGATGACGCGAGACAGGAAGCCGAACGGCGGTGGCCGAGTTACCCAGCGGTGGGCTTCTCAGGCGCGAGCGACCGGCAACAGGCCTTCATCGACGGGGCGATCTGGGCTTCCGAGCAGGCCGAGGCCATCGACCGAATGGGGTCAGCCGCGGGGTGCGCATACTGCGTCGGCGCTGGAGGGTACGAGGACTACGACGGCGAGTGGCGTGAGTGCTCGTCGTGCCAGCGGGCCGACCGGGAGCCGAGCGACGCCGAGGTGGAAGCCGCGGGGGAAGCGATCTGGGGTCGTGGCTGGCGGGTGCCGAAGGAAGTCGTCCGGGCCGCTCTCCTCGCCGCGCAGGAGGTGAACCGTGGTTCCGCTTGACGTGTGGATCGTGATCTTCGCACTCTTCGGGGTCGCGTCCGTCGCGCTCTTCCTCTACGGGCTGGCCGCGCCCCTGGTGCACAAGGGGTACCTGATCCTGCGTGGCCGATATCGGTACAGCCGCAAGATGGAGCGCCGTGCCGCGTACCGCGCGGGCTATATCGACGGCCAGCGCCGGAACTGGAACGGGCACGGCGACGAGCCGAGGATCATCCCCACGAGTGAACTCATACCGAAGAAGGGGGAAGCCCACGATGGCTAACCAGATGACACCCGCCGAGATGCTAGGGGACGCAACGAGCGGGTGCCCGTGCTGTGACGGCAGGGACACCGGGGACACATTCGACCTGTGCGACCGGTGCCTCGATGCCGCTCTTGAGGGCCGCTACCAGCACGGGTGCGCCCGCGGGGAGACCGACGAGAGGGAGAAGCGATGAGCAAGGAGGTCTACGAGAACTCCGGGAACGTCGCGATCGAGTACCACGACGGAACCGGCGAAGTCACCATCACGTTCACGCAGGGCACTCCGCCGACGATCTGGCACACGCTCATGCTCAGGGCGGACCAGTGGGACCACTCGACCGAGGGGGAGACGTCATGAGCGCTGCGGATCCGCGAGTTGAGTCCCGCGAATCCGCGATCAGCCCCGAGCGCAACCACAACAAGACGAAGGAGGAAAGGTGAGCAGCAAGCGAGAGCTCAGGGAGCGAGCTTGGGATGAGGAACGGCGGGCCCTCTCGTTGGAGAACCAGCTGAGCGACACGCGAGCGCGATACGAGAACGCCCTCGTGCAGGTCGCAACCCATCACGGGTTCCGGGACGCGTACGTCCGCACATACACGGACTGGCACGGCCACACGCGGGAGTTCTTCGACACCGACACGCTCATCGCCGACCTCGACACGATCGACAAGGCGACCGCGGCAGACGAGGCGCGTAAGCGGCTCGGGATCGAGGAGGAAGCATGAGCGATAGCAAGCCGACGGTCCCGCTGGACGACACGTCACTGACCCTGCTGCGCGAGGCACTGGACGCTCACGTCGACGAGGACGGAGCCGTTGTCGGTGGCGAGTTCACGCTGTCGAAACTGCTCCACTTCTGGTCTGGATACGAACCGACGAAGGAAACGCACGAGGACGGCACAGCCGTGTACGACCATCCGACACTGCATTACACCGACGTGATCCGGGCACTGATCGATGAGCTCAGGGCCACGCGCGCCGGCCACGACTACGGGGAGGAATCGCATGCAGGTTGACGAGCTCGTGGAGGCCGTGGAGGCGCTCACGCGGGTGCGGCACGTCATGATCGACACCGACAACGGTCCGAGATGGGCGACCGGGGAACCGCGCCTCAAGCAGTTGCAGGAAGCCGTCTACGTGTCGATGGGGGATCGAGGCGGGCCGGGCGGCCTCAAGTCCGAACGATCCCTCCTGTCGTCCGACGCGCTCTACCGGGCCACTGTCATCACGTCCCAGATCGGCGACTGGTGCCGCATGGACGGCGTACCCGTCACGCGCGACCCGATCACCGACCTCGACGCCTGGTGCGCCAACCGTGTCACCCTCGACGACCGGGCAGACGAATGGCACATCGGGCAGCTCGAGAAGTGGGCGCGCGAGATTGACGCGATGTTCAACCGGCCCCGCGCCGTCGACATCACGACCACGTGCCCCGTGTGTGGCGAGAAGTACTACGAGGGCGACGACGGCGAGCAGTGCGTCTGGCCGTTGAAGGGCTACGCGGACCCGTTCAAGGTCGAATGCCGAGCATGCGGCATCTCCTGGGACGGCCCCGACGCGGCCGAGGAACTCGCCGACGAAATCGGAGTTACACGCGTGTAATTCATCTGGTATGCTTGTTGTGCGCAAGTGAACTGTGCCCTTAGCTCCCCATCGTCCCGCTCGGGACTGGTGGGGATTTTTCATGCCCGCGTGAGCGCCGCGGGTCTATACGTGCTCGTCGCCTCGGAGACGCATACGAGGCATGCCCGCTCGTGGCGGAACAGTAGACGCGGCGCCCTCAAAAGGCGCTTCCCACGGGAGTGCAGGTGCGATTCCTGCCGAGCGGACTTGACGTCTCACGCGCAACACCGCGTGATGTGACGTCTCACACTCATCTCTCCACACCCGACCCCCGCACACCGCGGGGGTTTTCGCGTACCCCTGGGAGGCGCTGTGGCTCTTGCCGACAGGCTCGCAAAGCCGATCTCGCGCGTGAGCCCGCAACGGCCCGCCATGGACACGTGGCTCGACAGCCTCACTCCCGAGGATCGCGAGGCCGTCGATGCGGCACTCCGAGACCGCGGCTGGGCATCGAAGCACCTCCTTCGGGAGCTGCAAGCCGAGGGCGCTCCGAGCATCGCGGAATCGACGTTCGACAAGTGGAGGCGCGATCATGTCGCTCGCTGACCGGCTCACGG
>NZ_JAJUJJ010000002.1 GCF_029265375.1 Nesterenkonia sp. | reverse complement strand
TACCGGCAGGTGTCATCGGGGCGTTACGGTGAATCATGGGAGACCTCCGTATCGGGTTGTGAGTGTCGTTACCCACACCGATATCGGAGGTCTCCTTTATCACTCAACCCCGTTCACAACGTTCCGGGGAACTACACCTAGAGGCCAGCCTCACACCACCAGGGTGCCCGGGCGACGGCGGCCAGCAACCTCCACAGTGGGCCAGTCCGGATCCACCGTCAGCGGCTCCAGCTGACCGCCGCGCAGCAGCATGGTGTCCTCCACCTTCACGCCGGGGGCCGAGGGGTTCCAGGCGAAGGCCTGGTTCTGCTGCACCAGATCCTCCACCCCCGAGGAGGCCCGCGGGTCCCGCCCCGCATAGCCGGCAGCCCCGCCCTGATGGTGGTTGCGCCACTCGTCACGGCTGAATCCGTGCCGGGCGTAGGCGGCCGCGCCGTCGTCGAGCACTTCGGCCAGACGCCGTCCCTCGACGGTGGCGTCGAAGAAGGCCGCCTCCACCTGCATGATTCTGCGCTGCGCATCGGCCTGGCGCGCATCCGGTTCCCCGGCGCGCACCCACCGGGTCAGGTTCGCAATGAGTCCGTGTCGACGCGCGCAGACCACCACCATGGCGCGCTCGCCGACCGGCTGCTCAGTGGGCAGCGGGTGCCGGTACTGGGCCCGGGCCGTCCCGGAGACCATCACCACCAGCGGGTCGGCGCCGGCTGCGACGATTGCTGCGGCGACCTCGGCGGCCAGCTGACGCTCGCTCATCTGGGGGCGGAAGCCGCTCAGCACGGCGGTCAGCGCCCGGGCGGAGTCTTCGCCCAGTCTGCGGAACCGCTGCTGCTCCGCCGGCAGCAGGGCGGCACGGGCTGCCCGCAGCTGGTCGGCATACTCGTCCTCGCCGCGGATGCGGCCGCGTCCGGCCAGCACCGAATCCAATGGGCTGTCCCAGGGCACAGCAGTCAGCTCGACGTCGTCGTCCAGCTCTTCGGCCGCCAGGCGTTCCGCCTCATTGGTGAAGGTCACCACCAGCTCGGTCTCCGGGCCCACCAGCACCGCGGCGATAGGTGGCCCCTGCAGCGAGGTATGCACCCGCGCTCCGCACAGATACCAGCTCACCGCGGCGGGACTGGTCAGCCAGACCGCCTCGTCGCCGGGCTCCAGCAGGCTGCAGATGCGGCTGCGCTTCACCGCGCGCTCGGAGGATTCGGCCTGGGGACGTTCCGTGGGGGAGGGAGGCATTCAATCACCTGCTTTTCTGGGGGCGTCCGGAGGCCCGGGACGCGACGCCTGAGCTGTTGAGTGAGAGGCACGTCACAGGATACAGTCCGAAGAAAGCGCATTCCTGCCCCTGCTGGCGGTGCGCGTCGTCCGGCCCTGACAGCTCCGACGAGGGGACACCTGTGAAACCCACCATTGCCCAGGTCACCACGCGCCTGCTCACACGTCAGATGCGCCGCCCGTGGGTGCCGGAGGCGCCCCGGATGCACGTGATCGTCACCGAGATCACTGACAGCGACGGCGCAGTGGGGACCGGATTCTCCTGGACTCCGACCATCGGCCCGCAGGCGGTTGCGGCACTGGTGGAGCATGACATTGCGCCCTTCCTCATCGGCCGCGAGGCCGACGCCGCTGACGTCTGGGAGCCGCTGTGGCGGCATCTGCACGAAGCAGGCGGAGGCGGGCTGACGACCATCGCCATGGCCGGGTCTGACCTGGCGCTGTGGGACTTGGCAGCCCGGCGCCGCGGCACCAGCGTGGTGGAGCTGCTGGGCCGACGGCACCAGAGCCTGCCCACCTACGGTTCGGGAGTGAACCTGCACTACAGCCTGGATGAGCTCGCAGAGCAGCTGCAGCGCTGGGTGGACGCCGGGCAGCCGGCGGTGAAGATCAAGGTCGGGTCCCCGCAGCTGCAGCGCGACGTCGAGCGGGTCAGGCTCGCCCGGGAGATCCTGGGGGAGGACCGGGCACTGATGATCGACGCCAATCAGCGCTGGGACCTGCAGACCGCGGAGGAGGCCATCAGCGCGCTGGCCGAGTACCGGCTCGAGTGGATTGAGGAGCCGCTGCGCGCCGATGACACCGCCGGCTACGCAGAGCTCAGCCGGCGGATCACCCGCAGCGGGCCGGGTGTGCCCATCGCCGCCGGGGAGAACCTGCACACCCGCTACCGGTTCGCCGAGCTCATGGCCGCCGACGGCGCTCAGGTGCTGCAGCCCAATATTGTGCGGGTAGGAGGCATCACGCCGTTCCTGCAGATCGCTGAGCTGGTCGCCGACTCGGGCCGGAGGCTGGCGCCGCACCTGCTGCCGGATCTCTCCGCCCAGCTGGCCCTCACCCTGCCGGAGCCGGTCTGGGTGGAGGACGTCGAGGACGCAGGTCTCTATGAGGTGGGCTTCCTCACCGAGCCCTCGCCGGTGCGGATTCAGGAGTGCCGCGCCGCCGTCGCACCGGCCGAAGGGCTTGGCCTGGCTTTCGCGGCCGACGCCTGAGCGCAGCTGTCGCGCGCCCAGCGCAGCGTGGGTGGGGCACTGCCGCCGGGGGCTCCGCATCCGCGCCGGCCGTTCCCAGCCGCTGAACCCCGTCACCTGCACTGCCGGCCGACGACACGGCCCCGCCCAGTGCCCAGTATCACCGCGCATATGTGATACGAGTCATAGTGCGGCGCTGAACTGCGCATCCGCTTGCAGGCCACCGCCGACCACAGGAGGGCCGCATGAGTGTCAGGGAGCAGGCGCTGACCCGGCTTCGCCGCTGCGACCCTGCCACGAAGAAGGCAGGACTGACCAACGGTCTGGCCGAACAGATCTCCGCCTCCGGGGTGGGGTTCGTCGCCCTCGGCGGCCCGCTGGAGGAGCGCTGGCACCAGGCGGTGGCCGAGCTTCAGCAGTGTGTGCGTCCGCTGGCGGCCAAGCAGCCGCCGGTGCTGCTCGAGGGCACGGACTATCCCGGCTGCTGGCTGGAGTCAACCGGCACCATCAGCGCGGAGGTGCTGTACCGGTTCGCCCCGGACACCGCCCAGCACACCATCAGCGTCTTCGCCGGCCATCAGCGCGCCGGCGGCCTGCTGCCCTACAAAGTCACCGATGAAGGCCCGGCGTTCACCCAGATCCAGCTGGTCACCCCGCTGGCCCGGTCGGTGTGGAACCACTACCGGCTGCACCGTCCCTCCCGCCGGTGGCTGCAGAGCATGTACAGCGCACTGGGCTGCGCCGATGACTGGCTGGCCACCTTCCGGGATACCCGCGGCACCGGCTGCGTGGAGGCGTTCTGCACATTCGACACCGGCCACGACCTCTCCCCGCGGTTCTGGCAGTCCCCGGACCGCTGCCTGCACGGCGATGCCGCTCAGTGTGACCCAGAGGCCGTGCAGATGCCCTATCTGGCTCCGGATCTCACAGCCCATCAGATGTGCCAACGGTCCTACCTTGGCCGTATGGCCGCGGAGCTGGGTGAAGACCCAGCTGAATGGCGGAGCAGAGCTGAGCAGAGCCGCCGCGCTCTCTTCCAGCGCTGCTTCAGCCGGCAGGACGGCACCTTCTACGACGTCGACGCCTACGGTCGATGGGTGCGGGTGCTCTCCGATGTGCTGCTGCGGGTGCTGGCCTGCGAGGCCGGAGACGATGAACTCTTCGACGCCGCCCTGGGCCGTTACCTGCTGCACACCGCGCATTTCCTCTCAGCCGGCGGCCTGACGTCGCTGTCACTGTCTGATCCGCGCTACGACTCCGACTACAGGCGCAACTCGTGGGCCGGGCCGGTCAATATGCTCACCCAGCTGCGGGCTCCTCACGCCTTCGAGCACCACGGCCGCCACGCGGAGCTGGGGCTGATCTCCCGCCCGGTGCTCTCGGCCCTGGCCGCAGCAGACCGCTTCTGCCAGTGCCTGGACCCGCACAGCGGCCAGGCCGGGCACTCCTCCGGCTACTCCCCGGCCATGCTGTGGCTGCTCGACGCGGTGGAGCGCTGGTTCGGAGTCATGCCCCTTCCCGGCGACGGGCTGGCCTTCACCTCCCTGGCGCCCACCCGCTTAGGAGGCAGCCTCGATGCTGAGGCCGTGGCCTATTCGCGCACCGTCGGCGGGCACCGCTTTGAGCTGGTCAGCGACGACGCCGGCAGCTCGGTCCACCGCAGTGCCGAGGAGATCCTGCGGTTCCCCCGCGGCTGGCGGGTGCTCACCGACGCTCAGGGCCGGCCGCACACAGTGGTGGCCGTGGCGCCCCACCGGGTTGCCGGGGTCCTGGAGGCTGGGGGTCAGACGCTGCAGCTGAGTCTGGAGCCCAACGAGCTGGTCCAGCTGCGCGATATGCGAATCACCGGGCGCAGCAGCCCTGGATTCACGGCTCCCAATGCCGCATAAGCCCCGCGGCCGATCGCCCCAATAGGCATCACATAGGTCGCTGAGTGCATCATTGACGCTCGCCGGGTCCCGCCGCGCCAGGTTCTCTGCAGCAGACGGTGCTCGCCCCGGTCTGGGGCGGACCTGCAGGCAGCGGCGCCGTCGCCGGTCTCCGCGGTGCCTGTGATGCAGGCCGCCGGAGCACCCCATGCGTGCTTGACCTCACAATGTGACCCCCCTTACAGTTGCAGAGCATAACTCTTGGAAAGCGATTTCCCACTAGGGGTGAGGTGGCAGCGATGCAGTCCCACACGCGTTCTGCCGACCGCTGGATCCCCAGTGGCGGCCATGACAGAAAGGCGGTCGGATGAGTGCCGTCGCAGAACTGAGTCAACTGAAGAAGCAGAAGGGCAAGGGCAAACGCCGGTATAAGGACAACCTGGCCGGCCATCTGTTCCTGGCTCCGTGGACCCTGGGGTTCTTCCTGATCACCCTGGCGCCCATGGTGGCCACGCTCTATCTGGCCTTCACCGACTACAACCTGCTGCAGCCTCCTGAATGGTCTGGGCTGGAGAATATCAACCGGATGTTCGGCGATGACCGGCTGCACAACTCGCTGGAGGTCACGTTCACCTACGTGTTCATCGGCGTGCCCCTGCAGCTGGTGGTCTCCCTGGCGGTGGCCATGCTGCTGGATCGGGGGATGAAGGGACTGCCGTTCTACCGCTCGGTGTTCTACCTGCCCTCCATGCTGGGCGCCTCAGTGGCCATCGCCGTGCTGTGGCGCCAGATCTTCGGCCACAGCGGCCTGATCAACCAGCTGCTGGCACTGGTCGGAGTGGAGGGCCGCGGCTGGGTCTCCAGTCCGGACACCGCGCTGAGCACGCTGATCATCCTGCACGTGTGGACCTTCGGCGCCCCGATGGTGATCTTCCTGGCCGGCCTGCGCCAGATACCGGATATGTACTACGAGGCCGCATCCATCGATGGAGCGGGGAAGATCAAGCAGTTCTTCACCATCACCATTCCGCTGCTGACCCCGATCATCTTCTTCAACCTGATCATGCAGCTGATCGGCGCCTTCCAGAACTTCACCCAGGCGTTCATCGTCTCCGGCGGCTCCGGCGGTCCAGCCGATTCCACCCTGTTCTACACGCTCTACCTCTATCAGCAGGGCTTCGGGCGATTCGATATGGGCTACGCGGCTGCGATGGCGTGGCTGCTGGTGCTGATCATCGCCTCCCTGACCGCCATCAACTTCTTCCTCGCCAAGTATTGGGTGCACTACGATGACTGAGACCACACAGAACCCTACCGGTGACACCGTCGGCCGAGCCCAGGGCATCAGTGCCGAGAAGCGCGAAGCCACCGCGGCTCTGGCCCGCCCCCGCACCGGAAGCTCCGGCCCGGCCGCCCCCATGCGCCAGCTGACTCCGGCGGCCCAGAGGACGCGCAGCGTCATCAAGCATGTGCTGCTGATTCTGGCCTCGCTGGCCATGATCTACCCGCTGCTGTGGATGGTGGTCTCCTCACTGAGGCCCAATGAGCTGATCTTCCGCGAACCCGGAATCCTGCTGACCACCTTTGAGTTCGACAACTACATTCAGGGCTGGAATGCGCTGAGCCACCCGTTCAGCCACTTCCTGCTCAACTCGGCCATCGTGGTCTTCGGCTCCATCCTGGCGAACCTGGTCTCCTGCTCCATGGCGGCCTACGCGTTCGCGCGGCTGGACTTCAAGTTCAAGACCCCCATGTTCGTGGTGATGCTGCTGTCGATCATGCTTCCGGTGCATGTGGTAATCATTCCGCAGTACATCCTGTTCTCGAACTTCGGCTGGGTGAACACCTTCCTGCCGCTGATCGTGCCGAAGATCCTGGCCACCGACGCCTTCTTCATCTTCCTGATGGTTCAGTTCATCCGCGGCATTCCGCGTGACCTGGACGAGGCGGCCCGGGTCGACGGCGCCGGCCATATCCGCATCTTCGTGCAGATCATGTTGCCGCTGATGACCCCGGCTCTGGCGACCACCACCATCTTCACCTTCATGTGGACCTGGAACGACTTCTTCAGCCAGCTGATCTACCTGACCTCGCCCGATATGTACACCGTCCCGCTGGCGCTGCGCGCGTTCATCGACTCCACCGGCGAGTCCAACTGGGGCGGCATGTTCGCGATGTCGATCATCTCCATCCTGCCGCTGTTCATCATCTTCCTGGTGGGCCAGCGGTTCCTCATCAAGGGCATGGTCACCACCGGCATCAAATAACCGTGCCGGTTCAGCTGAAAGCGGCCCGACGCTGGCATCACGACGGCGGACGGCCGCTTTCGGCGTCCCGGGACCACATACCTGAAACGCATTGCACAATACGGAATGGGTCTGCGGTCGCGGCGCCCGCACACCTGAAGGAGCGCGCACAGTGAGCACCGAGAAATCCCGCACCCGGTATGTGGTCATCGGCCTGGGCAGCCGGTGCATGATGTACCTCGACGCCATCGCAGACAGCCATGCCGATGTGGCTGAGCTGGTCGGCATCGCCGACACCAACCCTGGACGAGCCGACTTCCATCAGCAGCGGCTGCAGCAGCTGCACGGTCTCCAGGTGCCCACCTTTGAGCCGGAGGCGTTGGCCTCGGTGATCGGTGAGCAGAGGGTTGACCGGGTGATCATCACCAGCCCGGACTTCACCCATGCGGACCTCATTGTGGAGTCGCTGACCGCTGGAGCAGACGCAGTGGTGGAGAAGCCGCTGACCGTGGATGCGGCCTCCAGCGCCCGGATCGCCCGAGCGGTGGAGCAGAGCGGCCGCACCGTCACCGTCACCTTCAACTACCGCTACTCCCCGCGCAACACCGCCCTGAAGGCCGCTATCCAGGCTGGAGAGATCGGCCAGGTCACCTCCGTGGACTTCAGCTGGGTGCTGGACACAGTGCACGGAGCTGACTACTTCCGGCGCTGGCACCGGCAGAAGGAGTACTCCGGCGGCCTGCTGGTCCATAAGGCATCCCACCACTTCGATCTGGTCAACTGGTGGCTGGCCGATGCTCCGCAGCGGGTCTATGCCTCCGGCGGGCTGAAGTTCTACGGCGCGGAGAACGCAGCCCGGCGCGGCATCACCCCGCAGGGCCGCGGCACCCGCGAGGGCGCCCAGACGGACCCCTTCGCCCTGGACCTGCGCACTGATGAGAAGCTGCGCAGCCTCTACCTGGACAATGAGCACCACGACGGCTATCTGCGCGACCAGGACGTCTTCTCCGAAGGCATCACCATTGAGGACAACCTCGCGCTGGTGGTCGACTACGCCTCCGGTGCGGTGCTGAACTATTCGCTGAACGCGCACAGCCCCTGGGAGGGATACCGTGTGGCCGTCAACGGCACCGAAGGCCGCCTGGAGCTGGACGTGGTGGAGCGGGCCGCCGTGCTGCCGGCAGAAGGCGGAGTGCCGGTGGATCCCTCTGTGACCGATGACGAGCAGTCCAGCGCGGTCCGGGCCGCAGGGGAGCGGCTGGTGCTGCAGCGGCACTGGGAAGAGGCGCGGGAGATCACCATCGTCAACGGTGAGGGCTCCCACGGAGGCGGTGACAAGCTGCTCCTCGACGACATCTTCCGCGGACCCGGTGAGGATCCCTACCGCCGGCCGGCCGGCCTGACCGACGGGATCCAGGCCATCGCAGTGGGCGTATGCGGCAACAAGTCGCTGCAGACCCGGCTGCCGGTGGAGGTGGCTGAGGTGGAGCTGGGTCTGCCCGGCGCAGCCGGAGGGGGCTCACACCATGGGTGAGCGCATCCTCGTCACCGGTGGTTCCGGCCGGTTGGGCCGCAGCGTGGTGGCCGGCTTCAGCGCCGCCGGCCACCAGGTGATCAGCGTGGACCGTGCCGAGCCTGAGCAGCCGACCCCCGGGGTGGACCACCGCAGCGCGGACCTGCTCGACGCCGAGGCCACCGCCCAGCTCTTCGCCGAGGTCCGGCCCGACGCCGTCGTCTCCCTGGCCGCGATTGCGGTCCCGTTCAGCGCCCCGGAGGACGTGATCCTCACCACCAACGCCGCCATCGCTCATAACGTGACAGCTGCTGCGGTGGCGGCCGGCGCCGGCACCGTCATCATCGCTTCCAGCCCCTCGATCATGGGGTACGGCTCCCCGGCCGGTTGGGTCCCACCGAGGCTTCCGCTGGATGAGGAGGTCACCCCGCAGCCGTGGCACGCCTACGGGCTGAGCAAGTATGTGGCCGAACAGGTGGCCTCCATGTTTGCCCAGCAGACCTCCGAGGTGAAGTTCATCAGCTTCCGGCCCTGCTACGTCATCGCCCCCGAGGAGTGGGAGGGCGCACCGACCCAGCAGGGCCACACAGTGGCTGAGCGGCTGGATGATCCCGCACTCTCAGCCCCGGCTCTGTTCAACTACGTCGACGCCCGGGACGTCACCGACTTCCTGCTCGCCGCGCTGCAGCAGGCCGACCAGGTTCCCAACGGCAGTGTGTTCTTTGTGGGCGCGGCCGATGCACTGGCGCGCAGGCCGCTGGCCGAACTCATTCCCGAGCACTTTCCGCAGCTGGCCCGGCTGGCCGCGCCGTTGACCGGGTCCTCGCCCGCTTTCAGCGTGGAGAAGGCCCGCCGGATGCTGGGCTGGCAGCCCCAGCGCAGCTGGCGCACCGAACTGCGCTGAGGCTGGCCGGTCCAGGTGCCCGCCGGGAGCATCCGCAGGCGGCCGGGGCGCAGGCCGCTGGGCCTGCGGGCTCTCACTCCGCGTAGGTATTGGCGATGTAGACGTCGCAGGTCGCATTGTGGGAGACCGAATTGGCCACGCTGCCCAGGACCCGGCGCATCCCGCGCATATGCTTATTGCCCACCACAATGATCTCTGCGTCGGTCTTGTCCGCATAGTCGACCAGCGCCTCGGCAGCCTTGCCGTGCACCGAGCGCGGCAGGATCTTCAGGCCCTCAGTCTTCAGGGAGTCCGCCGCAGCCTGGGCCACCTCATGGGCCTTGCCGGCGTCGGAGACCACCCACTGCTCTGAGCCGGTGGAGACGACCTCGGTGCGGTCATTGGCGTAGGCGCAGACCACGTGCAGCGTGGCACCCAGGGTTGAGGCAAGGTCTCGGGCCTTCTCCGCAGCCTTCTGAGCTGTGGGGCTGCCGTCGACTCCGACGACGATGGGACCTGTCATAGTGCGCTCCTTCTCGGGTCAGCTGGCCGATGGTGGCGTCATCAGCGTAGACGACGACGCCGCATCCCGGTGCCAGCGGCCCGGGATGAACAGCGGCGAACCGCCGGCGGCGCAGCCAGGCCCCGGGAGCAGACGCCGCCCAGTGCCGGGAGCGGTCATGCCGCGGTTCAGCTGATGGCGCCTTCGATCTCCGCGTGCAGCGCCTCGGCGACCTCCTCCGGGGACATCCGGCCGAAGAACAGCTCATCCTCATACCGCATGACAATGTCCTGGACCGAACCGTAGCCCTCCGGCTGCAGCGGCGGAGCATCGCTGACGTATTCGCCGACCTCTTCGTTGTACTCCAGCACCCGGGCCTCCAGGTCATCCAGATCCTCGCGGATCAGATCGCGGATGGACTCATTGCCCGGAATGCCACGCTCGATCTGCTGCAGCTGCCCGGCCTCCTCATTGTTGACCAGGAAGTCCACCAGCATCTGGGCCTCCTCCGGATGGTCCGAGCCGGCGTAGACGGAGTAGAACATGGAGGCCTTGTAGTACATCTCCGCCTCCGAGGCGCTGCCGGTCTCACTGGGCAGCATCAGCGGCTCCAGGTCGACCCCTTCATTGCTGGAGAGTGCCACCAGCATGGTGTCCCAGGCGGGGAACAGGGCCGCCTCCCCAGTGGCCACCAGGGTCTGCTCGCGGGAGATGCCGCGCTGCTCGGCGATCTCCGCCGGTTCCGGGTAGGCGCCGGCCTCCTGGAACTCCAGCTGACGTTCCAGGTAGGGGACGATGTCCTCGGGCTCCCAGGTCAGCTGGCCCTGCTCATCGACCATGCTGGTGCCCAGGTTCTGCCGGATCCACGCTTCCAGGCCGGCGCTGTCGAACGGGCCGGCCGCTCCGTAGGCATCCGTGTTCTCAGAGATCTCCGTGGTGATCTCCAGCAGGTCCTCCCAGGTCCAGGAGGTGTCGTCGGGCATCTCTACCCCGGCCTCTTCGAAGAGGTCCGGATTGGAGGCGTAGGTCAGCGAGGTGGACCCCACCGGCATGGCGTAGAGGGCGTCCTCATGGCGCCCGGTGTCGATGAGCTCCTCGGTGAACTCGCTGGTGTCGATGATCGACTCATCCAGCTCCAGCAGCACGCCGTTCTCGATGTACTCGCGCAGATAGACCAGGTCCATCTGCACCACGTCCGGGGTGTCCTGCGCAGCGGTCTGGGTGGCCAGCTGGTCCCAGTAGCCGTCCCACTCGGTGTACTGCACATCCACTGTGATGTTGGGGTGCTCCTCCTCGAAGAGCGCGATCATCTCCTGGGTGTAGTCATGACGGACGTCGCCGCCCCACCAGGTCATGGTCAGCGTGACGTTCTCGTCTCCGCCGTCGCCGCCGTCGCCGCTCCCGCAGGCGCTGAGGGCCAGGGCGGCGGCCGAGAGGGCCGCAGCCGTCTGCACTGCTGATCTGCGCATCGTGGTGTACCCCTTGCATCCATGGTTTGTCTTATGGTGCGTCAATAATAGCGGCGCAGGCGCCGGTCTGTGAAGTGGATCACCGCGGCCGGGCTCCCGTTCCCTGCTTCACATCGCGGCTCTGACCAGCAGTGATGCGATGCAGGGTCGATCCCCCCGCCCCCAGGGTCTCATCGCCCCGTCCCCAGGGCGGGGCTGGTGAGACCAGCGGAGCGGATCAGAGCAGCGAATCTGCTAGCCGAACCAGCTCCTGGACGGTGCGCCGGCCGTCGAGCACTACGGCCCGCAGACTCCGCCGCACCTGCTGGCCGGGGGCCAGTTCCAGCGCGGTGTCCCACGCCAATGACATGCCCGCCCCCGGGTAGCCGGAGTGCCGGACGAACCAGGGGTCGGGATTGGGCGCCGGCGGCTGATCCCCGAAGCTGCCAGGGTCCCCGCAGCTGCCGGATGCGCCCGGACCCTCGCCCGCGCCGCGCAGCAGCAGCACAGTGGCCGGGCCGCCGTGGCCGCGGCGGTGGGGCAGCGGAGCGAACTCGGCACTGATGGCCAGCCAGTCGGTCACGGTGCCGTGGACGCCGTCTTCGCCCTCGGCCTCCGCGGTGAGGATCAGGGCGTCCTCCAGGTGGGGAAGCCGCCAGAAGAATCCCCCGTACCCGCCGCCGATCCGCCCATTGGATCCGGGGCTGCCCAGTGAGACCGGCTGATCGGCAGCCGGGGTCAGGGCAAAGCTGAAGTCCATGCTCCAGCCCTCCTCGCCCCCGGCGGTGACCCGGACCTCCCGCTGCTCCCGCAGCACAGCGCTGCCGGAGGCTGCGATCCAGTCCAGCTGCTGACGAAGCAGCTGGCCGCCGTCGTGCTCTTCGATCTGTGTGCCGGTGGCCAGGATCCTGCCGTGGTCCCTCCGCCACACATAGCGCCCGGCCTCACGGGTGTAGGTCCGGCCGCCCCAGAAGTTGTTGCCGGAGACGTCCTGCAGCGCCACGCCCACACCCAGGTGCCAGGTATGGTCCTCCGGCTGCTGATCAGAGACGATCACCTCTCCCAGCGTGCGCACGGCGTCCAGGAACGGCCGCGGCGAATCTGTGGGGGAGATGTCGGCGCCGCTGCGCAGATCGGCTACTGGCACGCTGCGGCCCTGTGTGCGCACACTGAGGGAGCCTTCCAGCTCCGGTTCGGCGGCCCATGGCGCGCCCAGTGAGGAGAACGACGACGGCGCCTTGACCGCGCGGGCGGCGAAGCGCTCGATGCCCGGCACGATGGGATGCCGCTCGCCCCCGTCCCCGGCGAACTGAAGCAGCTCGGCGGGGATGGGCCGCGGATCGTCGGCGGTGCGCACCGCCTCCAGCACGTGCATGAAGGGGCCGTGCCCCTCCAGCGGGGAGAGCAGCCGCTCGGCCTCGCCGCGGCGGACCTGCAGCAGGTTCTCCAGCAGATCGGTGCGCCCGAAGCTCAGCCGCTGCTGAGACTGACCGTTCGGATGGACCACCAGCTCGTCCCGGGTGTAGAAGAACTCGGCATAGCCCTCAGTGCCGTAGATGCTCACCCACGGGTCCTGCTGCTCGGGGGCGCACAGGGTCAGCGCCGCGGTCACCGGGATGCCCGATGCCGTGCGGATGCGCACCAGCGAGGTGTCGTCGGCCTCGATCTGGTGGGCATGGTGCAGCTCGCACTCCAGCTGGTCGAGATCCTCCTCGGCCGCGGCCCCAGCAATCCGCAGGGCGGTGGCCACCGCGTGGGCCAGCGGGTTGGTGACCACCCCGTCGACCACCTGCTGGCCGTCCAGCACCCGCCGGCCGGCCCACCGGGCCCGCTGGTAATAGGACTCGGTGCGCAGCCACAGGCCGGTGGCGCCCACCGCCCGCAGTGCCCCCAAGGTGCCCCGGCCGAGCGTGCTCCCCTCCGACCTCCGATGCTCGGGCAAGCCGCTGCCGGGCCGGCTGCCGGCTTCGGGCTGCCGGTCTTCACTCGCCTCAGCACCAGTGCCGCTCGGGCCAGCACCGGCGCCGCTGCCCAGCCCGGGCGGGGCCCACACTCCGTCGAACAGCGCCTCGATCGTTTCCAGGGCGTGGGATCCCAGGGACTGGAAGCCCACCTGCACCAGACGTCCTGCCTCCTCCGCCGCCGCACAGAGCCTCCGGTGCTGGTCCAGGGTGGCCGTGGGCGGCTTCTCCAGCAGCACATCGGCGCCCATCTGTACCGCACTGAGCGCCAGCTCGAAGTGAGTGCTGATCGGGGTGGAGACGATCACCACGTCCGGCTGGTGGCCTGCCTGCTGCACCTCAGCCAGGGTGCGGTAGACCGGAATATCTCCGCGCACCTCGGGCCCGGGATCGCTCAGCGAGACCCCGGCGACCAGCCGGGCGGTGCCGCGCTCGGCCAGCCGCTGCAGGTTCTTCAGGTGCTGGCGGCCGTAGCCGTCGAGGCCGATCAGCAGGACAGTCTGGGCGTCAGCGGACATCATTCCCCTGGGTCAGTGACGATGTTTCGGCGGCGGTGGTTCTGCGGCGGGGCGCACCTGGCGGCAGCCGAGCCGCAACCTCTTGAAACTACCAGACCCCAGTGATACACATCACCCAAGCGCGGCCGCAGAAGTCCGCACCGGATCCTCACGCGGGCGCGCTCGCAGCCTCGGCGCCGCAGACAAGGAGGGCCCGCCGTGACCTCAAGAGCACCTCAGACGCAGACATCCCCACCCGGCGCCGCCAGGCGGTCAGTCCCGCCGCTGCCGCGCCCCCGCCGATCGCGGCGCCGACTCCCTCAGCTGGTGGCGGGCCTGTGCGCCGCCGCTGTGCTGCTCAGCGGCTGCGGCGACGGCGGCGACGGCGGCGACGGTGACAGGGGCGGCCAGGGCGGTGAGGAGGAGGTCACGCTGCGCTTCGTCTGGTGGGGCTCAGATGCTCGCCACCAGAACACCGAGGAGATCATCGCAGCCTTCGAAGATGAGCACCCGAACATCACCATCGAGCCGACCTACAGCGAATGGGACGGCTACTGGGACACCCTGGCCACCCAGACCGCCGCCGGCGACGCCCCGGACATCATCCAGATGGACGAGCTGTACCTGCGCGAATACGCCGACCGCGGCGCGCTGCTGGAGCTCACCGACGTCGACGTCTCCCAGTTCGATGAGACCGTGGTGGAAAGCGGCAGCGCCGACGGCGGGCTCTACGGCGTCACCCTGGGCATCAACGCCTTCACCATCCTGGCCAACCCGGACCTGTTCGAGCAGGCGGGAGTGGAGATGCCCGACGAGTCCACCTGGACCTGGGAGGACTATCAGCAGATCGCCGGTGAGATCAGCGAGAACCTCGACGGCGCCTGGGGCTCAGGCAACTTCGACGAGACCGGAGGCTTCCAGACCTGGGCGCGGCAGCACGGCGGCCACCTCAGTGACGAGGACGGCCAGCTGGGCTTCGACGCCGCCACCGCGGAGAGCTACTTCCAGCTGTTCCTGGACATGATGCACGACGGTGCGGCCCCACCGGCCTCTGCCATGTCCGAGGACCAGGCGGTCAGCCCGGACCAGTCCATGACCACCACCGGGGAGGTGGCCATGCGTCCCTGGTGGAGCAATCAGGCCGTGGCGCTGACCGAATCCTCCGGTGCGGAACTGGAGCTGCTGCGCTTCCCCAGCCACACCGGGCAGGCCGCCGATGCCGCGCCCTGGTACAAGTCCTCCATGTTCCTCTCCGTCAGCTCCGGCACGGAGCACCCGGAAGAGGCTCAGGAGTTTGTGGACTTCTTCGTCAACTCGGAGGAGGCGGCCATGATCGATATGGCTGAGCGCGGTATTCCGCCCAATGCGGAGATCCGGGAGACGATCACCGAGCAGCTCGACGGCGCTCAGCTGCGCGTGGCCGAGTACATCGAAGACCTCGCTGATGACCTGGGCGAGGCCGAACCGGTCCCGGCCATGGGCGGATCGACATTCCCGAGCATCCTGTACCGCTACCACGATGAGGTGCTCTTCGAACGCATGACCCCTGCGGAGGCGGCCGAGGCGATGATCGCCGAGATGGAGGCCGAAATTCAGTAGCCGCCGGCGCTGGTCGAAGACCGGATCGTCAGCGCCTGCGGCCGCTGCTGCGCTGACCTGCAGTCCCGGGTCGTCGGGCGGCGGAGGGCACCCGCATCCCGGCGGTGCCAGGGGGAAACTTTCGTGCAAACGTTTCCCCAATGTGGGGAGCATCACATACAGTGGTGCTCCGAAAGATATCCGGGATGCCGCACACCCCGCGATTGAATCGATTTACCAGCGGCGAAGGCCGCCGAATCACACACCGAATGAAGGGGACCCAGATGAGACGAAGCACCTGGACAAAGGTCGCAGGCTTAAGCCTGGTCGGGGCGCTGGCCCTGACCGCCTGTGGAGGAGACGCCGACGGCACTGACGGCGGCGGTGAGGCCGGCGGCGAGCAGGAGGAGGTGCAGCTGCGCTTCGCCTGGTGGGGCTCTGAGCACCGCAACGCCAACACCCAGGCCATCATCGACGACTTCATGGAGGAGCACCCGCACATCTCCATCGAAGGCGAATTCAACGACTGGACCGGCTACCAGGACCAGCTGGCCACCCAGGTGGCCGGAGGCAGCCCGCCGGACATCGTGCAGCTGGACGATGAGTTCATCCGCGAGTACGCCGACCGCGGGGCCCTGCTGGAGCTGACCGAAGTGGATCTCTCCGCACTCGATCAAGCCGTAGTGGAGGGCGGACAGTCCGAAGGGGTGCAGTACGCGATCCCCACCGGCGTCAACGCCCTGACCATGCTGGCCAACCCGGAGCTGTTTGAGGAAGCCGGGGTGGAGATCCCCGACGACACCACCTGGACTTGGGACGACTTTATGGAGATCTCTCAGACCATCCATGAGGAGACCGGCGCCTACGGCATCAACAACCCGATCCCCCAGGTGCTGATGATCTGGATGCGTCAGCAGGAAGGACACCTCTTCGCCGAGGACGGTCAGCTGGCCATGACCGTGGATCAGGCGGAGGAGTACTTCACGCTGCTGAAGGACATGATGGACGTCGGCGCTCTGCCCTCAGCCTCTGAGCTGGTGGAGGAGAACGCCGCGGTCATGGAGGACTCCCTGATCGCCACCGGCGGAGCAGCGCTGGGTCTGTCCTGGACCAACCAGCTGCCCGCCCAGACCGAAGCCTCCGGGCTGGACCTGATTCCGCTGCGGTTCCCCAGCTACACCGGCAACGCTGAGGACAACGGGCTGTGGTTCAAGAACACCATGCTGATCGGGGCCACCGCCCAGACCGAGCACCCCGAAGAGGCCCAGATGTTCATCGACTACTTCATCAACTCTGAAGAAGCCGGTATGCACAACATGATGGACCGCGGCCTGCCGGTGAACCAGCAGGTGCGCGAGGCTGTCATGGCCGAGGTGGAGGGACCGGACCTGGTCGCCGCCGAGCTCATCACCGAGCTGCAGGACGAGATCACCGAGTCCGAGCCCATGCCGCCGGTGGGCTTCACCGGCGTGGTGGAGACCATCACCCTGCGCAGCGAAGATGTCTTCTTCGAGCGCGCCACCCCGCGCGAGGCCGCCGAGTCCCTGGTCAGCGAGATCGAGTCCATCCTGGAGAGCGAGGGCTGATTCGATGAGGATGCGCGCAGCTGCCCGTGCCGCTGCGACTGCGCTGGTCGCCGCCGTCGTCGTCACCGCCTGCGGGTCTGACGGCGACGGCGGCGGTGGCCAGGCAGACCAGGAGAAGGAGGTGCAGCTGCGCTTCGCCTTCTGGGGATCGGACACCCGGGTCCGCAACACCGAGGAGATCATCGAGGAGTTCAACCAGGACTACCCGCATATCCAGGTGGAGATCGAGTTCAACGACTGGAGCGGCTTCTGGGACCAGCTGAACACCCAGATGGCCGCCGGGGACGCCCCGGACATCTTCCAGATGGACGCCCCGTACCTGCGTGAGTACGGCGAGCGGGGCACTCTGCTGGACCTCTCCGATGTGGATCTGAGCCACATCCCGGATGAGATCGTCGACTCCGGGACCATCGACGGCGAGTACTACGGCCTGGCCTCCGGGGTCAATGCGGTGGCAATTGTGGCCAATCCGCGCCTGTTCGAGGAGGCCGGAATCCCGATGCCGGATGACACCACCTGGACCTGGGATGACTGGGAGCAGATCGCCGAGCAGATCAGCACCGAGCTCGACGGGGTCTACGGCTCCTCCGGGCCCACGGAGCCGCAGCTGTTCCAGGTGTGGCTGCGCCAGCAGGGCCTGTTCTTCAACGACGACGACGGCGAGCTCGGCTTCACCGCTGAGGACCTGCAGGAATACTTCAGCTGGCAGGACCAGCTGCTGGCCGACGGCGTCTTCCCACCGGCGGAAGTGATGGTGGAGCAGGCCTCGAGCAGCCAGGACCAGTCCCTTGAGGCCACCGGCCAGGCAGCGATGGCCTTCAGCTGGACCAACCTGCTCGGCGCGCTCACCGACGCCGCCGGTGAGGAGCTGACCCTGCTGCGGCTGCCCAGCCCCACCGGGGATATGGCCGACGCTCAGCAGTGGTACAACACCGGGATGGTCTCCGCCTCGGCGCAGACCGAGCACCCGGAGGAAGTGATCACCTTCCTGGACTTCTTCGTCAATGACGAACGCTCGGCACTGATCAACATGACAGACCGCGGCCTCTCGGCCAACACCGAGATCCGTGAGGTGCTCATGGAGGAGATGGACGAGGCCAATCAGGAGGCTGCACAGTTCATCACCGATATTGAGGACGAGCTCGGCCCGCCCGAACCGGTGCCCGCCACCGGCTTCGGCAATGTGGCCGAAATCCTCAACCGCTACCAGGAGGAGATATTCTTCGACAGGATGAGCCCGCAGGAGGCGGCAGAGTCTGCCTTCACCGATCTGCAGGATGCGATCGGCTGACACCACCGGCCGGCGGAAGCAGCGCCTGCCCACCGCAGAGGAGGACCATGCGCCCTGACCAGCTGCACGCCGGATTCCGGAACCCGGATCCGGACGCCCGGGTGATGATGCGCTGGTGGTGGTTCGGCCCCGACGTCGACCGGGATGATCTCACCCGCGACCTCGACCATATGGCCGCAGCCGGGCTGGGCGGGGTCGAATGCGCCTTCGTCTACCCGATGGGGGCCACTGCCGGAACGTTCGGCTCCCAGCAGTTCCTCGACGACGTCGCCTACGCCGCGTCCGCCGCCGAAGCCCGGGGGCTGAGGTTCGACCTCACCCTGGGCTCGGGCTGGCCCTACGGCGGTCCGCATATCGATGAGCGCACCGCCTCCCGGCGGCTGCACTTCGAACGTCACGAGGTCCGCATGGAGCCGGCCCGGATCCCGGTGCCCACCTGCTGGCCCGGCGATGAGTTCGTCGCCGCCTTCATCGCCGACGGCACTCCGGCCGAGACCTACGACGGCTTCACCCCGGTGCCCACCGATGACACCGGTGAGCACCTGCTGGTCCCCGCCGGGCGCGGCCCCCGGGTGCTGCTGACGGTGGTCTCGCGCATCTCCGGGCAGACCTTGAAGCGCGCCGCCCGCGGAGCCGAGGGCTGGGTGCTGGACCATCTCTCCGCCGAGGCCACCCGGGCCCATATCGATGCCGTGGCCGAACCCCTGGTGGATGCGGCCGGTTCCGAACGGATCGGCACCGTCTTCTGCGACTCGCTGGAGGTCTACGACGCCGGCTGGACTCCCCGCATGCCGGAGGAGTTCCGCCGCCGCCGCGGCTACGATCTGCTCCCGCAGCTGTGGAAGCTGCCGCAGACTGACGAGGCCACCCGCCAGCTGCGGGCCGACTATCACCGCACCGCCACGGAGCTGCTAGAGGAGAACTTCATCGCGGTGATGAGCCGCTGGGCGGAATCCCGCGGCCTGCGGTTCCGCATACAGGCCTACGGCCAGCCGCCGGCCACGGTGAGCTCCTACCGCTATGCTCACGCCTTCGAAGGCGAGGGCTGGGGGTGGAACCGGATCACCGCATGCCGCTGGGCCTCCTCCGCCGCACAGATCTACGGCCGGGACGTGGTCTCCTCCGAATGCTGGACCTGGAACCATTCGCCCTCTTTCCGCTCCACGCCGCTGGACCTCCTCGGCGAGGCCCACGACCACCTGCTGATGGGCATCAACCACTTCGTCGGCCACGGGTGGCCCACTACCGACCACCCTGAGGATCCCCGGGAACTGGGCAGGATCTTCTACGCCTCTGCGGCCCTGGACTCCCGAAACGCCTGGTGGGACGCCGCACCGTCGCTGTGGGGGACACTGCACCGGCTGGCCTGGCTGATGCGGCAGGGAACCCGGATCTCCGACGTCGGAATCTACGTTCCGGCCCGCGATATCTATGCCGGCTTCTCCGCCGCGGGGCGGATAGACCTGTTCAAGGAGGCGCAGCTGTACATCGGTGGTGAGCTGCCGGAGACCATCCGCACCGCTGGAAGCGACTTCGACCTCTTCGACGACGACGCCGTGGAGCACCTGGACCCGGCCCGGTTCCCCGTGGTGGTGCTGCCCTGCGCCTCCGATATTCCGGAGCCGACCCGGCAGTGGCTTCAGCAGGTCGCCCGTGCCGGCGGCACCGTAGTGGACCTGGGAGGCACTGCCGGGATCGGGCAGCCGCTGTCCGATGCAGCAGGGCTGGCTGCGCTGCTGCGGCCGGCCGTGGGCCTGCGACGGGTGTCCGGCGCGGAGGCCGGTGGGCAGCCGGAGACCAACACAGCCGTCGCGGTGACCACCCGGCAGCTTCCCTCAGGTGCGCGCATCCACCTGGTGGTCAACACCTCCGCCGAGACCCAGCCGGTGCAGCTGAGCCTGGGCGGCGCGGAGGGCACCGTCGTGGAGCGCTGGGACCCGGAGACCGGAGAGGTCAGGGCCCACTGGGACACCGCTGAGATCACCCTGGGCCTTCAGGCGTATGAGGCCGCTGTGCTGGTGCAGCATACTGACGCTCAGCGCCGTCGGAACCTGCCGGCGGCCCAGCCGGAGCTCTCCGGCCAGCGGCGTGAGGAGCTGAGCCGGTGGAGCGTGCAGTTTCCCGACCAGACGCAGCCCCAGCCGGTGACCCTGCCGCACCAGTGGGAGCAGGACCCTCAGCGGTCCAGGTACTCCGGCAGCGCGATCTACACCACCGAGGTGCAGATCCCCGCCGATGCCAAGCGCATCGTCCTGGACTTCGGCGCCGCCGAGCCCCACACTCTGGAGGACCCGGCCTCCGCCGGGCTGATGGAAGCATCCTTCTCTGCCGAGGTGCGGCCCCCGGTTGGGACGGTCGCCGCTGTGCTCATCGACTCCGCGCCGGCCGGCGTGGTGTGGAAGACCCCCTACCGCCTGGAGATCACTGACGCAGTCCGACCCGGCGCGCGCCATCAGCTGCAGCTGGTGGTCTCCAACGTCACCAGCCATACCCTCGCCGAGGATCAGGGGCTGCGCAGGCGTGTGGCGCAGGCCGAGGAGAACTTCGGAAAGCGCTTCGGCATCCAAGCCCTGGAGCTGGCCCTGGCGGATGTGTCCTCCGGACTGCTGGCCGCTCCGCACCTGGTGTACAGCTGATCATTCCTCTGCGGAATGGAGAGATGTTGAATCGGCACAGAGATTCAGCGGTTTTTCAATTGACGTGATTCAGGTCACAATTCTAGGCTCGCCTCAGCTGCCCGGCCTGGGCGCCGCACAGGGCCCAGGCCGTGGGCACCTGGAACTGCTCGCTCACTGAAGAGGGACACGATGACGCACTACACCCGTTACACCCGTCTGGCCGCCGCGGCGGCGACCGCCGCCCTGGTGCTGACCGCCTGCGGCGGCGAAGCCGAAGGAGAAGGCGATGCCGCAGACACCGAGGGTGACTCCCAGGAGCAGGTGCAGCTGCGCTTCTCCTGGTGGGGTTCGGACTCCCGGCACCAGATGACCCAGGAGATCATCGACGCCTTCGAGGATGAGAATCCGCATATCTCCATCGAGGGTGAGTTCGGCGACTGGTCCGGCTACTGGGACCAGCTGGCCACCCAGTCGGCAGGAGGAGACGCTCCGGACATCATTCAGATGGATGACAAGTACCTGCGGGAGTACGCCGACCGCGGCGCGCTGCTGGACCTCTCGGACATCGACCTCTCCGAATTCGACGAGGGGGCGGTGGACAACGGTCGCACTGAGGACGGCCTGTTCGGCATCACCACCGGCATCAATGCGCTGGCCCTGGTGGCCAACCCGGACATCTTCGACGAAGCCGGTGTGGAGATGCCCGATGACACCACCTGGACCTGGGAGGACTTCGCAGAGATCGCTGCGGAGATCAGCGAGAATCACGACTCGGCCTTCGGCACCAACGATCCCAACGAACCCGGCGGCTTCCAGGTGTGGCTGCGTCAGCAGGGCAAGCACTTCACCACCGCCGAGGGCGAGCTGGGCTTCACCGCCGAAGACGCCGCCGAGTACTTCCAGTACTACCTGGATATGGTCGGCACCGGCATGCCCACCGCCACAGAGATCTCCGAGAACCAGAGCGCCGGCCCCGACCAGTCGCTGACCGGCACCGGCCAGGTGGCCATGGCCCCCTGGTGGACCAACCAGCTGCCGGCCCTGACCTCTGCCTCCGGCGCTGAGCTGGAGCTGCTGCGCTTCCCCAGCCAGAGCGGCAACTCGGCGGAGAACGGCCTGTGGTACAAGTCCTCGATGATGCTCTCCGCCTCGGCCGCCACTGAGCATCCGGAGGAGGTCAAGGAATTCATCGATTTCTTCGTCAACTCCGAGACCGCCGGCCAGCTCAACCAGATGGACCGCGGGCTTCCGGCCAACAGCGCGGTCCGCGAGTCCATCATGAGCGATCTGGAGCCCGCCGACCAGAAGTCTGCCGACTTCATCGCCGCCATTGAGGAGGATGTGATGGCCCAGCCGGCCGAGCCGGTGCCCGCCCTCGGCTTCTCCGCACTGCAGGAGATCCTCTACCGCTATGAGATCGAGGTCTTCTTCGAGAACCTGACACCGGAGGAAGCCGCAGAGCAGATGATCCCCGAAATGGAGTCCGAGCTTCAGTAGCTGCACACCCTGCGCGCCGGCGGGGGCGGCACCTGCTCAGCCAGGGGTCGCCCCCGCCGGCGCCTGCTGAGGTACAGTGCGCATTTTCAGCCCCGTTGCCCCACCATCAGGAGAGGTATGAGCCACCGCAGCCCGCACCCCACCAGCAGTCCCTCATCGAACTGGCGATGGCCGTCCCGGATATCCGGGCTGCCCTACGGCGGTGACTACAACCCCGAGCAGTGGCCGGAGGCCACTCGCGAAGAGGACATTGAGCTGATGACCGGGGCCGGGGTCAACCTAGTCAGTGTGGGCATCTTCTCCTGGGCGATGCTCGAACCCCGGGAGGGGGAGTACGACTGGGGATGGCTGGACGAAACGATGGACCGGCTGGCCGCAGCAGGCATCTCAGCCGCTCTGGCCACCGCCACCGCCTCGCCTCCGCCGTGGCTGACCCACCGCTATCCGGAGATCCTGCCGCAGACCGCCGACGGGACTGTCCTCTGGCCCGGGGCCCGGCAGGCCTACTCGGTGGCCAACCCCGTCTTCCGCGAGTACGCGCTGCGCATGACCCGGGCTGTGGCGCAGCGCTATGCCGATCACCCCGCTCTGGCGCTGTGGCACGTGGACAACGAGCTGGGCTGCCATAACGGCCACGACTACTCCGACGACGCCGCGGCGGCCTTCCGGACCTGGTTGGCCCGCCGCTACGGAACCGCTGAGGCGCTCAACGCCGCCTGGGGGACCGCCTTCTGGTCCCAGCGGTACTCCAGCTTCGAGGAGATCCTTCCCCCGCGGACGGCTCCGATGTTCGTCAACCCCACTCAGCAGCTGGACTTCCACCGGTACAGCTCCGATGAGCTGCTGGACTACTACCGCCAGATGAAGAACATCCTGCGTGAGGCCACCCCGCAGATTCCGGTGACCACCAACTTCATGTGCACCACCCGGTCGAAGAATATGGACTACTTCGCCTGGGCGGAGGAGATGGACGTCATCGCCACCGATCACTACACCGTCGCCGAGGACCCCGACCGCCACATTGAGCTGGCCTTCAGCGCAGACCTGACCCGCGGTGTGGCCCGGGGCAGGCCGTGGATGCTCATGGAGCACTCCACCTCAGCAGTGAACTGGCAGCCGCGCAACCACACCAAGTCACCGGCGGAGATGCTGCGCGACTCCCTGGGGCATGTGGCCCGCGGAGCAGATGCCGTGATGTTCTTCCAGTGGCGGCAGTCCGCCTCCGGGGCGGAGAAGTACCATTCGGCGATGGTCCCGCATGCCGGACCTGATACCGATGTCTACCGCACCGCAGTGCGGCTCGGCGAGGCGCTGAGGCAGCTGCGGCCGGTCCAGGGATCCCAGGTGCAGTCCGAGGTCGCCCTGCTCTTCGACTATGAGGCCTGGTGGGGCGCCGAGCTGGACTCCCACCCCACCAATGAGCTGAGCTACCCCGAAGAGGTGCTGCACTTCTACCGCAGCCTGTGGAAAGCCGGGGTCACCACCGACGTCGTGCACCCCAGCCACGATCTGAGCGGCTACCGAGCCGTCATCGTTCCGGTCCTCTACCTAGTGCGGCAGAAGGATGCTGAGCGGATCGCACAGGCCGCCGAGAACGGGGCGCAGGTGCTGGTGAGCTTCTTCAGCGGCATCGTCGACGAGAACGACGCAGTGCACTTGGGCGGCTACCCCGGTGCGTTCCGCCGCATGCTGGGAATCCGGACCGAGGAGTTCTGGCCGCTGCAGCGCGGGGAGCAGCTGCTGCTCGACGACGGCGGCCGCGCAGACCTCTGGAGCGAGAAGGTCCACTGCGCCGACTCGGGTGCGGGGGCCGCGGAGGTGCTGGCCCGGTTCGCCGAGCTGCGGATGGCCGACGGCTCCTCCCAGATGCCACCGTCGCTGGCGCCCACTGGACAGTTCCCGCTGGAAGGCTCACCGGCGATCACCCGGAATACTGTGGGTAAGGGGGCGGCCTGGTACGCCGCGACCCGGCTGGATGAGCCGAGCCTGGATGCGCTGGTGCGCCAGGTGCTCATCGAAGCCGGTGTGCCGCCGGTGCACCAGGACGCACCCGAAGGCGTGGACGTGGTCCGCCGGCGGCACCCTGACGGTGCCAGCTACCTGTTCGTGCTCAACCACACACCACAGCCGGTGACTCTGAAGGCCTCAGGCTCGGAGCTGCTCAGCGGCACCAGAGTCACCGGCCGTCTGGAGGTCGCCTCCGGCGAGGTCGCCGTGGTGGAGGAGCGCTGAGCAGCTCGAACCGAATCACGGCAGAGCAGGGTTTCAACTCTCCAGCCAACTGATCACGTGTTCGAGTTGTGAGCGGAGATGATCCCAGGGGCGGTTGAGGTTGAGCGTGGCAGCTCCGATGCGGTTGCCTTGAATTACTACGTCCAGGTCCGGCTGTTCTGCTCCTTCGGTACGTGCGTAGAGCAGGAGGCCACTTACTGAACCATTGCGGTCCACATCCGCGTTCTTTGTATACGTCAGCAACTGGTACAGGTTGGCTGAGTGGATGGTCTTCTTGCCGAACCACCCAGTTTGCATCGATTGGCTGTAATACTTCGCATCGATGATGAGCGTGTGCTGACCACTCCGGAGGGTGATGTCGGTGCGCATTGCAGGGAGGTGTTCGGCGCCGTGGGCTTTTCCGGCGTCGTAGTCCCAGGCGACGGCGGATGCGCCCGGGGAAAGCTCAGGGTGGTGAATGCTGTAGTACTCGCGCAAGAATCTCTCATAGAGACTGCTCATGGACTCATCAGATATCCAGGAAGCGAGTTTGGTGCTGCCGGAGACCTGTGTGTGCAAGAGACCGCGCACGATCAGTTCACAGGCTCCGAGCAGCAGCCGGTACGTGGCATTGGCGCGGTGATATGTGAGTGCGTTCCAGCGGATCGAGGTAGGAGCGACTAGCGTCACCGCATCCAGGTAGGGCAGCAACCGGCGGAGCGCGTTCCTACGACTCTGGGTGACTTCCCCATGGCGGACAAGGAGAACGAGGACCGACTTCAACGCCTGGTTGTGGGGCGTGTCAGTCGAGTACTCGTCGAACTCGCAGATTAACTTGCCTCGTACGGTCGAGCGGCTGGCGATAGTGCCATTGACATCGATACGGCCGCGGACTGTGGCGAGTTCGTCGCTGCGTTGAAGATAGTCGTGGTGAAGACCGCGCTTGACCTGGGTCCCCACACCGCGCAGGAGAATCTCCGCGAACAGGTCGTGAAGATGATCGAAGCGCTCGGCAGCGATATGGTCATGGCTGTCACTGCGGATGGCCCGGAATGCATACGCCATCATGACGTACACATTGCGGATGGGAATGGACAGGGACGTCATGCGACGGCAGCTCGGAGCTTGCCCGCCCACTCCTCGGCTTTGGTCGGTTCGTCGAACCAGTACTCCTCGAGCAGGGGTATGAGCTCATCGTCGACGACGGAGGATAACCACGTATCGTCCTCAGCCTCAGCAGAGCTGCAGAGATAACTGTGCCCGATGGCAAAACCTTGGCCGAGCGCCGGGTCGTCGGCGATCGTGGTGTTGAGGTCAATGACGACCTCAACCAGACGGTCGAGTGTGGGGCTGCCTATATCTTGTTGCCATCGAGTGAACCCAGCTGAGTCAAAGCCCGGGGCCATTTCGAAGAAGCCGAAGCGGCGGCGCAGTGCATAGTCGAGTACGGCCAGGCTGCGGTCGGCGGTGTTCATCATGCCGATGATGTGGACGTTTGCAGGAACAGAGAAGTCCTCGTTCTTGTAGAGGAGGCGCAGCTTATGACCGCGCTTATCGGCTTCAATGAGCATGAGCAGCTCGCCGAAGATCTTTGAGATATTTCCGCGGTTGATCTCGTCGATGATGAAGAAGTATGGGCGGTCGTCATCGGCCTGTGCCTTCTTGCAGAATTGGTAGAAGGGTCCTTCGGCGAGCTTGAATCCGCCGGCTTCGGTGGGTCGGTAGCCCATCATGAAGTCTTCGTAGGAGTAACTCTGATGGAATTGGACCATCTGGGCCCGGCCTGAATCCTGGACACCCATGATCGAATAGGCCAGGCGCTTAGCGGCGAAAGTCTTCCCCACACCGGGGGGTCCGGCGAGGATGATGTTCTTCTTGCGGGCTAGGAGTGAGCGCAGCCGTATGCAGCGCTCCTCAGGCAGGTACACCTCTTTGACGAATGCCGCGCTGTCGTAGGGGCGCGGCGTTTCGGACTGCTGAGGCAGTTCTGGTTCGGACTCACCGGTGACAAGCTCCTCGAGCTGCTCGACATAGTCGTGGTAAGCGGTGATGTCGGTAAGTGTCTTGGTCGCGGCATGCCCCGGGTGCTCCCATGACCCCGTATGCGTCCACTTCACCGACCGGATATGGCGAAATGAAGCGCGCTCTGGTTCGAATCGAGCGTCGGAGGTGACCTCACCGCGACCGACGATCTCTCGCCGACCGCGCTTAGCGTAGATAATGTCGCCGACAGCGACCTCGTTCTGGAACTGCCACAGTGCTAGAGATGCGTTCTTCATCGACCCGCCGGTTCCCTCGACATCGAGAGCCTGCCGGATTGCCTTGCGGCTCGGATACGCAGCAAGATCACCGAGCTGGTCCCAGCCGATTGCCATGACACCGCTGGAGGAGAACTCGTCCCATTCGGAAGCTTGAGCCCCGGGGGAGTAGAGCCAGTAGTGCCGGGGGCGTGGTTCGGCCAACTCGGCAGTCGCAACGTCTGTCGAGCGTAGTTCGTGTGCAGTAGGGTCCCAGAGCTCAACTACCCCGGGACTCCAGAAGTGGAATGGTCCTTCAACTTCCCGAGCTAGTGCGGTACGGATGGCGAGCAGGTCGCGATCTATCGACGCCGGGGTGCTGCCCGTGGCACCCCCGATGCGGTCAGCAAGGCCATCGCGGATCTGAGCCTTCATCTTCGCCGACGAGATTGGTTCGAAAACGTCTGGTCGGGCTAGAAACTGTAGTGCGTTGCGGATGTCGGAGCGGTCTTCTCCGGAGGCGAGCATTACCCTCTGCAGCTCCCATGGGTCGGTGCGGGCTGTCTCACGCTCGGCCTCCGACAAGTCATTCCAGTGCAGGATGAACGTCGATGCCCAGATGAGGTGCCGCCACATCGCTCCGTTGTACCAAGAGCCTGGTTCGAAGCCCGCAGTCCCGGCAGGGCGAGCCAGCCACGTTGACATCGGCTCCGGGACGAAATGCTGGGAATCGAGGTGAGAGAGAACTCGCTCAACATGTGCCGAGCGGGTATCCGGCCGGGCTGATCGCACCGGGTGCTCGCGCAGGAACACCAGTTCGGCGGTCAGGAGGACTACCTCCCGGGATGCGCCCTGGAGTTGATGATCGAGCTTTTCCCACTGGCTCTGTCCGGTACCAACGATGGGGTTGTCACCGACTCTTGCCCGCAGATCGGCAGCGGCCTCAGCGGTCCAGATCATCGCCGCCGGGTCGATCACCGACCTTTCATCGCCGAGCATATGAACAATCACCTCACCGGCCTCATGCGCAAGCACCATGTCAGGGGCTGGCCTAGACGCTTGGGCAGCGTCATTCGGATCATTGGTGAGCTGCGTGGTGACCATGGCTACATACTGCCCGCTGACCTCGTCGGTGTCATCCAAGCGGACTGTGCGGGCCGCCGGCTGCGGAGACTGGTTCAGGAGTCCAGCTGCAGTTCGCCGTCGATGCGGCGGGTGAGGTTCCACGGGTTGTCGCTGCGCACTGGGGCCGGCAGCAGCTGCTCGGGCATATTCTGGTAGGCCACCGGGCGCAGGAACCGTTCGATCGCCAGGGTGCCCACACTGGTGGTGCGGGAGTCGCTGGTGGCCGGGAACGGTCCGCCGTGGACCATGGCGTGATTGACCTCCACGCCGGTGGGCCACCCGTTGGCCAGGATGCGTCCGGTCTTCTGCTCCAGCACCGGCACCAGCGGGGACGCCGCAGCGTAGTCCGATTCGGCCACATGCAGCGTGGCGGTCAGCTGGCCCTCCAGCTGCTCGGCCGCCTGGACCAGGTCTTCTGGCGAGTCATAGCGGATCACCAGCGAGGCTGCGCCGAAGATCTCCTCATGCAGCACCGGATTGCTGCGGAACTGCTCTGCACTTGTCTGGAACACAGCGGGCGCAGGCGCGTTCCGGCTTTCGCCGTCGGAGCCGCGGCCCACCAGCTCCACTCCGGCCTGATCGGCCAGCTTCTCCACCCCGGAGTTCCAGGACTGGCAGATGGAGGCGGTGAGCATCGTCTGTCCCTGTATACCGGCGACCGCCTCCCCGACAGCGGAGACGAACCGGTCGCCGGCCTCCCCGGTGGGCACAAACACCAGCCCCGGCTGAGTGCACAGCTGACCGGAGGAGCCGGTCACAGAGGTCAGGTAGGCCCCGGCCAGCTCCGCAACGGAGTCGTCGTCGCCGCTGAGGGCGCCGTCGAAGAAGAAGACGGGGTTGATGCTGCTCATCTCCGCATAGACCGGGATCGGCACCTCGCGGGCCGCGGCAGCAGCCATCAGTGCAGTTCCTCCCGAGCGGGAGCCGGTGAATCCTACGGCAGTGATGGCCGGGTCGGACACCAGGGCCTGGCCGATCACTGTGCCGGGCCCGTAGACCAGGCTGAACACCCCTGGATGCAGCCCCGACTCAGCCACCGCCTCGGCAATGGCGGACCCGACGATCTCCGAGGTGCCGGGATGGGCGTTATGAGCCTTGAACACCACCGGGCAGCCTGCGGCCAGGGCGGAGGCGGTGTCACCGCCGGCCACCGAGAAGGCCAGCGGAAAGTTGCTGGCGCCGAATACGGCCACCGGCCCCAGCGGGATCCGGCGCTGCCGGACGTCAGGACGGGGCAGCGGGGTGCGGTCGGGGACAGCCGGGTCCCACCGGACGCCGCGGTGGTCGCCCTGGCGCACCACAGAGGCGAAGAGCCGCAGCTGGTTCACGGTGCGCCCGCGCTCCATGGTCACCCGCGCCTCGGGCAGCCCGGTCTCGGCCATCACCCGGGGGGTGAGCTGATCGGCCCGGTCCTCGATCTTCTCAGCGATGCGCTCCAGGAACGCCGCATGGGTCTCAGGGTCCAGCCGGGAGAATGACTCGTAGGCCTGACGCGCTGCTGCGGTGGCCTCGGCCAGCTGGTCGGTCTCCAGCAGCGAGTACTCCGGCTGAAGCTGCTCCCCGGTGGCCGGGTTGACTCCGGTGACTGTACCGGCAGTGCCGGGCACGCTCTTACCTGCAATGATCGATGTGCCTGTCAGTGTCTCTGCCATGCTCAACTGCTCCTCACCGGCCGGTGCGGCCGCATTCTGGTCTTCAGGGTTCACACTCTGCTCAGCTTGGGGCTCTGCTCGGCCGGCCGGATGCCGGCTGCGTCGATCAGATCGGAGAGGTCCTGCACGTCCTGCTCCGTGAGGTCCTGCAGGGGAGGCCGCACCGGGCCGGCGTCGCGTCCTACAGCGCACAGGCCGCCTTTGACGATCGAGACGCCATAGCCCTTCCTCCGGTCGCGGATCTCCAGGTAGGGCAGCACGAACCGGCGCAGCTTTTCGGTCACCGCGGCGGTGTCCTGACGGCGCACATCGCCGTAGAACTCCAGAGCGAACTCGGGGACAAAGTTGTACATGGCGGAGGAGTAGGTGCTCATGCCCAGCTGCAGCATCGGCAGGGCGAAGGTCTCAGCGGTGGGCAGCCCGCCCAGGTAGAACAGCCTGTCCCCGGCGGTGGTGACCACCCGGGTGACCGCCTCAATATCCCCGGTGGCATCTTTGAAGCCGATAAAGTTCTCATGCCGCTCCGCCAGCCGCGCCACTGTCTGGGCGGAGTAGACCGCGTTGGCGCGGTTGTAGACGATCACGCCGATCCGGGTGGCTTCGCAGACCGCCTGCACATGCGCGGCAAGTCCCTGCTGGTCGCATTCGGTGAGGTAGGGCGGCAGCAGCAGGACCGCCTCACATCCGGCAGCCTCGGCGGCCTGGGCGTGTTGGACGGCCTGATAGGTGGGGCCCCCAGCGGAGCCGAGCACCGGGACGTGATCGGAAGCCTCCTCCACAGCGGCCCGGACCACCAGAGCGTTCTCCTCCGGTGAGAGGCTGAACCCTTCGCCGGTGCCGCCGGCGGCGAAGAGGCCGGCCACACCCTGACGCGCCTGCCAACTGACATGCTCGCGGTAGCGCTGCTCATCCAGCTGCAGATCGCTGGTGAAAGCCGTGACCGGGAAGGACAGCAGCCCGTCCTTCAGGTAGCTCGCCAGCTCCTGCGGTGTGTAGTGGGGCACGTGTTTCTCCTGATGACTGGTGGGCCGGACTCCGCTGCGCGGAACCGGGTATGGATGTCCTCACCACACCCTAGGCACCGGACGGTATGCCGTCTAAGCCATATTTGGAATGAGATTATGTGTCTGCAGCATCACGGTCCAGGTGGTGCAGCAGGCGGCGCAGGGCCGGGTTGACCCGGGTGCGGCTCCACACCAGGTGCAGCTCCACGACGTCGTCGCGCATGGCGGCCAGCGGCAGGTGCTCCACTCCCTCGATGCGCAGGGTGCGGGAGGAGGCCGGTACGAAGGCGACTCCCCGGCCGGCGGCCACCAGGCACAGCATGGTCAGGATCTGGCTGACGGTGTGCACCACATTGCCGTGATGCACCGGCACATGGCGGATCGCCAGATCATAGAAGTAGCGCGCCTTGGTGGGAGCGTGCATGATCAGCGGGGTCTCGGCGAGGTCGTCCGAGGTCACCGGCCTCTGCAGGCGGGTCAGCGGATGGTCCGCCGGTACGGCGAGCTCCAGGGGCTCGGCATGCAGCAGGCGGCAGGCGAACTGATCGGAGTCGAAGGGCGGCCGGGCCAGGCCGACGTCGATCTCGTCTGTGGCCAGGGCATCGATCTGCTCACTGGTGACCATCTCCCGCAGGTCCACCTCCACATCCGGGGCGGCGGCTGCCACATCAGCCAGCAGCGTCCCCAGCACGCTGAATCCGGAGACGGCGGTGAAGCCGATGCGCAGCACCCCTGCCTGTCCGCAGGCGATCCGCCGGGCTGTCTGCGGGGCGCGGTCGGCGGTGACCATGAGTTTGCGCGCCTCGTCCAGGAAGGCCTCACCCGCCAGGGTCAGCGCTACTCGGCGGTTGTCCCGCTCCACCAGCTGAACGCCCACGGACTTCTCCAGCTTTTGGATCTGCCGGCTCAGCGGCGGCTGAGTCATGTTCAGCCGTTCGGCAGCACGGCCGAAGTGGAGCTCCTCAGCCACGGTGACGAAGCAGCGTACTTGGTCGAGGGTAAACAGGATGCACTCCGAGTATCAGTACGGTCACGGATTCGGCTAGGTGAGCATCATACTGGCACCTTCTGCGGCCCAGAACAAGACGTGCTGTCCCAGCGACCGGAGAATGTGCGCAGGTCTGCGGCCCCTGTGCCGCAGGGGGCGCTGGCAGGATCCCCGCGCAGCCGGCAGCCTCTGCGGGATAGATTGGATCCCCGCGCAGCAGGCGGGCTCAGGTGGTCTGGCTGGATTCGCGCGGTACCAGGGTGGGGGTGAAGACCGGATGCTGCACCGGCGCCTGAGGGTCCTCGATGGCGGCGGTGAGCAGCTCGGCGGCCCGCGCGCCCATCTCCACCGCAGGCTGACGCACCGAGGTGATCGGAACCGTGGCGGAGGCGGCGAACTCGATGTCGTCGTATCCGACCAGGGCGACGTCGTCGGGCACCGGGACTCCTGAGCGGGTCAGCTCCTGCAGAGCTCCCAGGGCCACTAGGTCATTGGTGGCGAAGACGGCGTCGGGCCGGGAGCGGTTCCCGCGCTCGAGCAGCTCCCGGATGCCGCGGCGCCCAGCGTCGATGTTCATAGCCCCGGTGTCTAAGAACTCCACCTGCGCCCGGCCGGTCCCGAACTCCTCGGCAGCCCGCTGCGCTCCGGCGTAGCGGTGGGAGACCTGGCGGATGGTGGCCGGGCCGCCGATCACGGCGATGCGGCGTCTGCCCTGGGCCAGCAGATGCTCGGCAGCCAGCTGCCCGCCGAGCAGATCATCCACTGAGACCGAGGAGAACTCCCCGGCCCCGGACTTGCGGTCCACGATCACCACGGCCGTGCCGCGCTGCTTGATGCGGCGCAGCCGCGGAAGCACATCGCCCACCGGAGAGATCAGGATGCCGGAGACACGCTGCTCCTCGAACAGCCGCAGGTGGGTCAGTTCCCGGGCCCGCGCCTGGCCGGAGTTGCCCAGCAGCAGAGGGCGCTTGAGCTCGGTGAGCGTGTCCTCCGCCCCCTGGGCGACGCCGGCGAAGAAGGGGTTGGCCACATCCAGCACGATCATGCCCACGGCGCGGTTGCGGCGCTGGCGGAGCTGACGGGCGGCGTCGTTGCGGACGTAATCGAGCTCCTCGATGGCCTTCTGCACGCGCTCGTAGGTGGCCCGGGAGACCTTCTCGGGATGGTTGAGCGCATTGGAGACTGTTGCTGGGGAGACGCCCGCCCGGGCGGCTACGTCCCGAACCTGTGCCGAGGCCATGCGGTTCAGAATACAGCGCAGATTCAGGCATGATGTCCGCTATGGACTGTACCGTGCCCCCTCCGCAGTGGAGCCGCCGGGTGCTGCGCAGCGCCGCAGCAGCCCTTGCCGTGACCGCAGTGGCGGCCGTCATCGCCCTGCCGGTGGATTTGGTGCTGGGGCATCTGAGCGCCGACCAGCTGCTGTGGGGGCTGGGCGCTTATCTGGTGAGTATGGGGCCGGTGGCGCTGCTGGCCGGTCTGCTGGCGGCCGCGGTCTCCGGGGCTGGCCGGTGGATGTGGAGCACGAGTCCGCAGGGAACCGCCGCTCAGTCGGCCGGCGCTGCGGCTGCGCTGGGACTGATGGTCACCTTCGGGATGCTGTGGGCTCCGCTGGCGATGGTGCTGCAGCTGCTGTGGATCGCCGGGCTGGCTGCAGCCTGCGGGTGGGTCAGCTGGAGGCTGGACGCGCGGGCATCCGCTTAGGCCGGACAGCCCGCCGAGAGCCGGCTGAGTGTGACAGGGCCCAATTGACGCAAGTGTGAGCTGCGCCATATGATCTGAGGCGTAGCTTGAATCGATTTAGTCGCGCCATTTTCCGCCGTGGAGGCACCTCATGGAACCCCGCCCCGCCGAGCCAGTGCTGGAGTTGGACGGTGTGCGCAAGTCCTTCGGGTCCGTTACTGCCCTCTCTGACGGCCGTCTGCGCGTGATGCCGGGCTCCATCCATGCCCTGGTGGGGGAGAACGGGGCCGGAAAGTCCACCCTGATCAAGGTGGTTTCCGGACTGCACCCTCGCGACGCCGGCACCTTCCGGTTCCGCGGCCAGGATGTGCACTTCACCTCCACCGCGGAGGCCAAGGACGCCGGCATCGCTGTGATCTACCAGGAGCCCACACTCTTCGGCGATCTCTCGGTCACCGAGAACATCTTCATGGGCAGGCAGCCGCTGCGGTGGGGACGTCGGATCGACACCCAGGCCATGATCACCGAGGCTGAGCGGATCTTCGCCCGCCTGGGAGTGGACCTGGATCCCCGCCGCCCGGCCCAGGGGCTCTCCATCGCTGACCAGCAGATCATCGAGATCGCCAAAGCCATCTCCCTGGACGCCCACCTGCTGATCATGGACGAGCCGACTGCCGCGCTCTCCGGAGTGGAGGTGCAGCGGCTCTTCGCCGTGGCCCGCAGTCTTCGTCAGGAGGGCCGCGGCGTCGTCTTCATCTCCCACCGGTTCGATGAGGTCTTTGAGCTCTGCGACACGATCACGGTGATGCGCGACGGCGCCTACGTGGACACTGTGGACGCATCCCGGACCAGCCGGGAGGAGCTGATCACCATGATGGTCGGCCGCGAAGTCTCCGAGCTCTACCCCAAGACGCCGGTTGAAGTCGGAGAAGAGGTCCTGCAGGTGCAGCAGCTGACCCGTGCCGGCATCTTCTCCGATATCAGCTTCACCGTCCGAGCCGGAGAGATCGTCGGACTGGCCGGCCTGGTCGGTGCCGGACGCAGCGAGATCGTCCGAGCCGTCTTCGGAGTGGACCCCTACGACGAGGGCGCCGTAACTATGCACGGCCGCAGAGTTCAGCCCGGCCGCCCGCAGGCCGCCATCCGCGCCGGTATGGCCCTGGTGCCCGAGGACCGCCGCCAGCAGGGTCTGGTGGTCGAAGCCTCAGTGGGACGCAACATCGCAGCGGCGATCCGCGGTCAGCTGACCCGCTTCGGGCTGATCACCGCGGCCGCCGAGCACCGTGCCGCCGCCCCGTGGGCGCAGAAGCTGCAGGTCAAGACCGGTGCGCTCTCCATGGAGGCGCTCACCATGAGCGGGGGCAACCAGCAGAAGGTCGCCATCGCCAAATGGCTGGCCACCGACCCCAGCCTGCTGATCATCGACGAACCCACCCGCGGCATCGACGTGGGCACCAAGGCGGAGGTGCACCGGCTGCTCTCCGAGCTGGCTGGGCAGGGAATGGCGATCCTGATGATCTCCTCCGAGCTGCCCGAGATCCTCGGCATGGCTGACCGGGTGCTGGTGGTTTCGGAAGGCCGCATCACCGGCGAATTCTCCCGCGCCGAAGCCTCTGCCGAGGCCGTGATGGATGCTGCGACCTCACGCCACGAGCAGCTGCGGAGGGAGGGCGCCCTATGACTGTCTCCAGGTCAGGTCCGGGCGGAGAGGAGCCGCGCGTGCCGGCCCCCGCCTCTGGCTCCAGGACGGCCTCCCTGGTGGCTCCCAGCCGCATGCGCTCCGCCCAGCGCCTGGTGCACTCCCTGCTCGCCTCCCGGGAAGTAGCCATCGTGGCAGTCATTCTGGCGGTAGTGGTGACGGCCACCGCCATGAACCAGACCTTCCTCTTCAGCGCCCAAGGCTGGCGCGACCTGCTGCTGACTCCCTCGCTGCTGATGGTGCTCGCCGTCGGCTCCGCCATCGTCATCATCACCCGGAATGTGGACCTCTCCGTCGGTTCCGTGCTGGCCATCACCGCCTATATGACCGGACGGCTGTTCATCGATCTGCCCGGCATACCCATTGCGGCGGTGGTGGTCATCGGCGTCGCCGCAGGAGCCGGCCTGGGGCTGATCAACGGGCTGCTGGTCGCCTTCGGAAAGGTCCCCGCACTGGTGGTCACCCTCGGCACCATGTACATCTACCGCGGCATCGTGCTCACCTGGGCCGGTTCGGACCGCATCAATGCCTCTGATATGCCGGGAGAGTTCCTGCGCTTGGGCACCCTGCAGATCGGCTCCATCCCGCTGCTGACCCTGGTGGCGGTGGCGGTGCTGCTGGGCGCCGCCTACTACCTGAGCAGCTGCCGCGGAGGACGTCAGATGTACGCCATCGGGTCCAACCCTGAGGCCGCGGTGCTTTATGGGCTTCCGGTCACACGCCGGGTGATCAGTGCATTCATCGCTTCCGGGGCCCTGGCCGGACTGGCCGGGGTGATGTACGCCGCCCGCTACGGCACAGTCAGCGCCGGAGCAGGAACCGCCTGGGAGCTGCAGGCCATCGGCGCAGCAGTGATCGGCGGTGTGGCGATCTTCGGCGGATCCGGCACAGTGTGGGGTGCAGCTTTCGGAGCAGTCCTGCTGATGACCATCAACCGGACCCTGCCCATCATGGGTGTCCCGGACTTCTGGCAGCGGGCTGTGGTCGGCGCCCTGATCATCGCCGCCATCGTGCTGGACCGCTGGCTCGCTGCTCGGCAGCGGCGCCGTCTGGAGCAGGTCAGGGAGGCGCCGGAATGAGCAGCACAGCCCAGCAGACCCCCCTGCAGGCAGCGGCCTCCGCCGCGCCGCGCAGCCACCACAGGCCCTGGTGGTTCCGCACGTTCGTCACCGCAGAGTTCCTGATCATCGCCCTGCTGGCGCTGGTCTGGATGTGGGCCACGGTGAGCGTGGACAACTTCGACGGTCCGCTCACCGTCCGCTACCTCATCCTGGACATCGCTCCACTGATGATGATCGCTCTGCCGATGACCCTGGTGATCATCACCGGACAGATCGACCTTTCCGTAGCCTCCATCATGGGCCTGTCCTCAGTGGTGATGGGGATCCTCCACGTCCAACTGGGCATGCCCGTGCCCGCCGCCGCGGCTCTGGCCCTGCTGGTGGGCCTGACCTGCGGAGCAGTCAACGGCTTCCTGGTCGCCTATGTGCGCCTGCCCTCCCTGGCGGTGACCATCGGCACCATGGCGCTGTTCCGCGGCATCGCCGTGGGACTGCTGGGCACTACCGCGCTGACCGACTTCGACCCGGACTGGACCTCTCTGGCGCAGTCCTCACTGGGAGAGACCCGCATTCCCGCCATCAGTCTGGTGCTGGTGGCCATGATCGCCGTCTTCGCCGTGCTGATGCATGCCACGCCGTTCGGCCGTGGCCTCTACGACATCGGCCACAACGAGCAGGCTGCCCGCTTCAGCGGAGTCAATGTGGCCCGCTGTCAGCTGACCACATTTCTGCTGACCGGTGTGGTCTCCGCTGCCGCCGGGATCTTCTACGCTCTGCGCTACGGCAACTCCCGGGGCGACAACGCGATGGGCCTGGAGCTGGAGGTGATCGCCGCAGTCCTGCTGGGCGGAGTCCTGATCTTCGGCGGTCGCGGCGCACTGCACGGGGTCATCGCCGGTGTGCTGCTGATCGGAGTGATCTCCTCCGCCCTGCGCTTGGAGGGCGTGACGGTGAACCTGATCAGCATCATCATCGGTGTGCTGCTGATCGCCTCCGTGATCGCCCCCAGTGTGGCGGCCGGAATCCGGAACCGGCGCCGCAGACCACCCCCACCGACCACCGACGCCGCAGAAGGCGACCCGATGAAAGGAACCCCACAATGACACACCATCCGGTACAGCGCCCCGGCGCGCTCGCCGCCGTCGGGCTCTCAGCCGCCCTGATGCTCAGCGCCTGCGGAGGCGGGGGCGAGGACGGAGGAAACGGCGACGCCGGCGGAGAGGACCTCAGCATCACCTTCCTGCCGAAGAACCTCGGCAACCCGTATTTCGACACCTCCAACGCCGGCGGTGAGGAGGCCGTGGACGAATTCGGCGGCACCTTCTCCGAGGTCGGCCCCCAGGAGGCGACGCCGGACGGGCAGGTCCAGTACATCAACACGGCAGCCCAGCAGGGCGAAGATGCTCTGGTGGTCTCCGCCAACGATCCCTCAGCGATCTGCGATGCCCTCAATGAGGCCCGCGAGGTGGGAGTCGCGGTAGTGACCTTCGACTCGGACACCAACCCCGAGTGCCGCGACGTCTTCGTCAACCAGGCCAGCGCTGAGGGCATCGCCCAGACGCAGGTGGAGCTGGTGGCCGAGCAGATCGGCGGCTCAGGGCAGATCGCCATCCTCTCCGCGGCCGCCAACGCGACCAACCAGAACCACTGGATCGAACTGATGGAGGCCGAACTCGAGGCCAATTACCCGGAGATTGAGCTGGTGGACATCGTCTATGGGGACGACGACGACCAGCGCTCCTTCGACCAGACGGCTGCGTTGCTGCAGACCCACTCGGATCTGGACGCGATCGTCTCACCCACCACGGTCGGCATTGCCGCGGCAGCCCGCTACATCTCCGACTCAGCCTATGCGGGCGAGGTCGCCCTCACCGGGCTGGGAACACCCAACCAGATGCGTGAATATGTGGAGGACGGCACCGTAGAGGCCTTCGCACTGTGGAACCCGGAGGACCTCGGCTACCTGGCAGCTTGGGCGGCGCATGCTGTGGCCACCGGTCAGATCGAGGGAGAAGAGGGCGACACCTTCGAAGCCGGCAGGCTCGGCGAATACACCGTCGGTGCCGAGGGAGAGATCATCCTGGATGATCCCTTCGTCTTCGACGCCGAGAACATCGACGACTTCGACTTCTAGAGACTCTCCGGTCCGGCGCAGCGGCGAGGGTATACGCCGGACCGGAGACCAGAGAGGAAACACCGCAATGCGACGAGTCTGCTTCCAGCTGCAGGTCAAGCCCGAGAGGCTGGAGGAGTACGTGCTGCGGCACCGGCAGGTGTGGCCGGAGATGCTGCGCGCCCTGAAGAACGCCGGATGGCACAACTATTCCCTGTTTCTGCGGCCGGACGGGCTGCTGATCGGGTACTTCGAAACCGAATCATTGGAGGCCGCCCAGGCTGCCATGGAGGCCGAGGACGTCAACGCCCGCTGGCAGGCTGAGATGGCAGAGTTCTTTGTGGACCTGGACGGCGCCAGGCCGGACACCGGGTTTGTGGAGCTCACCGAGGTCTTCCATCTGGAGGACCAGCTGGCCGACGTCGAACAGAACTGAGGAGACATGACCACATTCGAACAGATCGCCCCGCAGCTGGAGCACCAGGCCATCGAGGTTCCCTCCTGGGCCTATGGCAACTCCGGCACCCGCTTCAAAGTCTTCGGCTCGCCCGGCACCCCGCGCACCGTGGAGGAGAAGATCGACGACGCCGCAGCCGTGCACCGGTTCACCGGGCTGGCGCCGAAGGTGGCGCTGCACATCCCCTGGGATATGGTCGACGACTTCGCCGCACTGGCCAGGTACGCCCAGGATGCCGGCATCGAGATCGGCACCATCAACTCCAACACCTTCCAGGATGAGGACTATAAGCTCGGCGGTCTCACCCACCACGATCCGGCGGTGCGGCAGAAGGCGATCGACCACCACCTGCAGTGCATCGAGATCATGGGCGCCACCGGATCACAGGATCTGAAGATCTGGCTGGCCGACGGGTCCAACTACCCCGGACAGGCCGATATGCGTGCCCGGCAGGATCGGCTGGCCGACTCCCTGCAGCAGATCTACGCACAGCTGAGCGGGGACCAGCGCCTGGTGCTGGAGTACAAGATCTTCGAACCGTCCTTCTACCACACCGATGTGCCGGACTGGGGCACGGCTCTGGTGCACGTGCAGGCACTGGGGGAGCGGGCAGTGGTGTGCCTGGACACCGGCCACCACGCTCCCAGCACCAATGTGGAGTTCATCGTCACCCAGCTGCTGCGGGTGGGAAAGCTCGGCTCCTTCGACTTCAACTCACGCTTCTACGCCGACGACGACCTCATCGTCGGCTCCGCCGATCCGTTCCAGCTCTTCCGCATCCTCTTCGAGGTCATCCGCGGCGGCGGCTATGGCCCGGACTCCGATGTCGCGTTCATGCTGGATCAGTGCCACAACATTGAGAAGAAGATCCCCGGCCAGATCCGCAGCGTGCTCAACGTCCAGGAGATGACCGCACGGGCCCTGCTGGTGGACCGTGAGGCCCTGGCCGCCGCGCAGCAGGCCGGTGATGTGCTCAGCGCCCACCAGATCTTCATGGACGCGTTCTACACCGATGTGCGTGCTGACCTGGCCGCCTGGCGCGAGTCTCGGGGTCTGCCTGGCGACCCCATGGGCGCCTACGCAGCATCGGGCTACCAGGAGAAGATCGAGGCCGATCGCGTCGGCGGAACCCAGATGTCCTGGTGAGAGGCCGGCGGCGGCACTGTGCGAGGTGATCCACCGCCCCTTACGGTCTGGGTCGGGGGCGGTTCAGCGCAGTGAGCTCGCGGTACCGCCGGCGGGCGGCTCGGTAGGCTTCCCGTTTCCCGGTGTCGGGGAGGAACTCCTCATCGATTCTTCGGGTCAGCTCGTAGAGATCCTCTGCGGAGGTATAGACGCCCACCCCGAGCCCGGCCAGCGCCGCGGCCCCCTGGGCGGCGCCGTGGCCGTTCTTCGGTTTCATGACGGGAAGCCCCAGGACGTCTGCTTTGATCTGCAGCCAGGCACGGGAAGAAGCGCCCCCGCCGGTACTGAGCACCCGGTCCACCGGGTAACCGTGGCGGGTCATGGTGGCCACATCGGCGGCGAGTCCGAGCGCGTTGCCCTCCATCGCGGCGAGCAGAAGGTCGGTCCCGTCCGTGCTCAGATCGATACCGGCGATGATGCCCCGGGCTGCAGGGTTCCACGAAGGCGTACGTTCCCCCGCAAGACTGGGCACCATGGTGAGACGGCCCGGCCTGGGTCTGCTGAGCAGCGCCTCGTCGTCTCTCAGGTCACGGGTCGAGTCGAGGCTGTTCACCCAGTCGACCGCAGCTCCCGCCGTGACCTGAGCCGTGATCAACAGATCCGTGCCCTCAAGGCAGTGCCTGCAGTGAATGAACCCTGGGACGTGGATCCCCGCCGGCACCGCGCTGATGGTGACGCTGGAGAAACCCGTCATATCGACCAGCGGGTCCCCCGGTCTCAGCGCGCCGGCCTCCAGCGCAGAGCCGATGGAGTCGATTCCTCCGGCCACCACGGGGGTCCCCTCGGCCAAACCCAGGGCAGCTGCCGCCCGCGCAGTGACAGTCCCGACCACCGAGGTCGAAGGGACGACGGGGGCCAGCAGGCCCACGGAGGGTTCCTGGCGCAGTAACCGGTCGTCGAAGGTGCCGGAGATCTCGTCAAAGCCCTGCATGAGGGAGGCCGTAGTGTCGTCTAGAGTGGCTTTCCCGGTGAGGCGATGGACGAGGAATCCGTTGGAGGAGAGCACGTATGCCGCTCGGCTGAGAGCAGAGGCGCGGTGCCGGGCCATCCAAGGAAGTTTGGCCGTCCCGAAGAACGGATCTGCGCCGTTTCGTGATTCGGGAACCGTCTCGGCCAGCTCCAGCCCCTCGGTGACGGCCCGGCGGTCGAGCCAGGTCAGCGCCGGACCGGTAGGGCTGCCCACGGCATCCACGGGGACCAGGGTCGGCGCCTGGGAGGTCACGGCGACGGCGAGAACCTCCCCGCCTGCCACCACGGAAGGCACGATCTGTGCCACCGCCTCCCACCAGTGCTCGGCGTTCTGCTCCGCACCGGCCCCGTCAGTACTGGTGGGGTACCGAGCGGAGGCATCCGCTATTCTGCGGCCGGCCAGGTCGGTGGCCACCGCCTTGGCCCCACTGGTGCCGATGTCGATGCCGAGGAGCAGCTTCACCGCGCCGCCTGGAACATAGGGTCCGGGGACTCAGGCTCCACCAGCGGGTTGAGGGCCGCTTCACCGTCAAGGAAACGCCGGACCTCCTCCGCGACGCCCTCAGCCGCCCGGCGGGCAGTTTCCCTGCTGGCTCCGGCGATGTGCGGGGTGAGCACCAGGTCGTGTCCCTTCCGTGCGAGTTCGAAGAGCTTGTGCCCGAAGTCCACAGGTTCCTCAGGGTAGACGTCGAAGGCAGCCCCTGCCAGGTGCCCCCGCTGCAGGGACTCAGCCACGGCATCGTAGTCCACCACTCCGCCGCGGGCAGCATTGACCAGCAGCCCGCCCGGTGGCATCCGCTCCAGCAGCTCTGCATTCACCATATTGGCGGTCTCGGGGGTGAGGCGAGCATGGATCGAGACCAGGCTGCTCTGCCGGAAGAGGTCTTCCAACGAAGCCGCTCGCCGGCCTACCCCGTGCAGCACCTCGTCCGGGAGATAAGGGTCGTATACCAGGACATCGGCCCCCATGGCACGGAAGATCTTGGCCACGTGCAGCCCCACTGCTCCGGCGCCGACCAGGCCGATGACTGATCCAGCAGCCTCTTGCCCCACCGCATCCCAGCGATAGAGGTCTCCGCGCCACTGATTTTCCATCATGCTCTGATGGGCGAGAGGAATCCTGCGCAGCAGAGCCAGCGCCAGCCCCACCGTCATCTCCGCGGTGGCGATGCCATTGCGCCCAGGAACGTTGGCGACCCGGATCCCTCTGCGCCGCGCCGCCTCCAGATTCACGTTGGTGGGGCCCCCGCGGGAGACGGCGATGAGCTTGAGCTGGGGGGAGGCCTCCAGCACTCGTTCAGTCAGCGGAGCCAACTGCGTCACGACCGCGCTGACACCCTCCAGGGCGGAGATCACCGCCTCTTCGCTCCCCGAGGCTTCGTCGACTTCGCCCACCGTGCCGAACGGCTCATCGGGCCAGGGAAACTCCAGCTCGGAGATCACGATGCGATCGCCTAACTTGTTCTCCAGAGAAGCGCGGAACACGGCCGGACGAATGAAACGATCTCCAGCCACAAGTACTCGAGTCACAGTTTTCCGTCTTTCTCCCCGGGCGGGGCTTTGCAAGAGCGGGCTGTGTGCCGGCCGGGCGACCGGCACACAGCGGGAACGGGCAGGGGTCAGTCTCCGAAGATTTCCTCGTAGTACTCCTCGGCGTTGGAGGCATCGATGACCTCGATAGGCATGTACTGGTCGGGTTCGACGTCTTCGCCGTTGAGGAGGTCAGCGGTGATGTCCACCAGCGTGCGGCCATGCTGCCGGCCGCCTCCCAGGCTGATGGAGGCCTTCTGCGGATCGCCGTTGATGATGTTCTGAATCTCGTTCTCCGTGGCGTCGATGCCGAAGAGCCCGAAGGAGTCGTAGTCTGTGACCCCGGCGGACTTCACCCCTTCATTGCCTCCGACCGCACCGCCTCCGCCGATGGTGGCGATCATTTTCATCTCGGGGTTGGCCTGCAGGAAGTTCTCGGCATTGGCCACGCCGTCCTCGGCGGTCAGGGCGGGGGCCGTGGCCACCAGTTCGGCGTGCGGAGCGTGTTCCTCCACGGCGTCCTTGATGCCCTGGGCGCGTTCGATGATCTCCGGGAAGGTGGGCAGATCCATCAGACCCCATTCGACGACGTCTTCATCCCCGTAGTTCTCGTTGATCCAGGCGGCAGCAGCCTCACCGTTGGCGTAGCCGGTTTCGTAGGCGTCGACGAGGTACTGGGCGTCATAGTGCTCGAGCACCTGGGTGTAGCCGACCACCTTGATGCCGGCCTCCTGAGCGGTCTGGGTGACCCCAGCGACCGCGTTGGACTCCACGGCGCAGATGATGATGGCGTCCACTCCCTGCTGGATGAAGTTCTCGATCTGAGTCACCTGCTGGGAGGAGTCGTCTCCGGCGTCGACGTAATTGATGTTCAAGCCCTGCTCGGCCCCGTAGGACTCGGCCTCCTGGACCAGTTCGGCCCATACTGGGTTGCTCAGGTCGGCAAATGTGACCCCGACAGTGAAGGCATCCTCCCCGCCTTCCCCGGCGGAGTTGGAGCATGCGGTGAGGGCCAGTGCGGAAACCCCCAGTATGCCGACGCTTCTGATGACCTTTTCCATTGTTTTTCCTTTCACGGTGGAGTGCCCGGCCTCATCGCCGGAACCTTTAGACAGCTTTCGCAGAAGACTTCTTGGACCCCGAGAGCACCATGGCGCTGATCTGCGTGATCCGGCCCTTCGAGGATTTGGAGAGCGCGTCGTAGCTCACGGCGATCAGCAGGATGGCGCCGGTGATCACCAGCTGCACATACTCGTTGACGTTCAGGAGCACCAGCCCGTTGTTCAGCACACCGATGATGGCCACGCCCAGGAAAGCCCCGAACAGGGTGCCCCGCCCACCCATCACGCTGACCCCGCCGAGGACGCAGGCAGTGATGACCATGAACTCGAAGCCGGAGCCGGTGGCCGACTGGGCGGAGCTCAGCCGGGAGAGCAGCACCACAGAGCCGATGGCGGTGAAGAAGCCGCTGAGCGCGTAGACCAGGATGAGGACCCGCGGGGTGTTGATCCCTGAGAGCCGCGCGGCTTCTCGGTTGTTGCCGATGGCGTAGAAGTACTTGCCCAGGTAGGTCTTGTTCAGGATGAACAGGCCGATGGCGCATACGAGAAGCAGGATGATGAGCGCGACGGGGATGCCGGCGACCGTGCCCTGTCCGATGAACGAGAATTCGCTGGGGAAGCCGAAGATGGGCAGGCCCCGCGAGAGGAGGTAGCTGACGCCGTTGAGCACGGTCATCATGGCCAGAGTGATGATGAGGGGAGAGACCCCGGTGACTGTGATGATGATGCCGTTGATCATGCCCATCAGCGTGCCCAGCGCGAGAACGGCGAGGACGGCGAGGTACCAGGGGAGGTCGTAGTTGGCCATCAGCATTCCGCACACCACGACGTTGACCGAGATCTGGTAGCCGATGGAGAGGTCGATGCCCCCGGTGATGAGGATGAAGGTGAACCCCACGGCGCAGATGCCGAGGGTGGCCACCTGTCGGGTGATGTTGTAGATGTTGTTGACATCCAGGAAGTTCGGTGACAGCACGCTGAATGTGATCACCAGACCGGCGAGCACCACGATGAGCCCGATGTCCTTCACCTTTGGGGTGAACTTTGCGTTCATTCCACGTTCCCTTCAGCTGCGAGCGACAAGATGGATTCTTGGGAGATTTCGGAGCGGGTCAGAGTGCCCTGCTGACGGCCTTCGCGAAGAACGATCACGCGGTCCGACATGCCGATGAGCTCTTCCATGTCCGAGGAGATCATCAGAATGGTCTTTCCTGCTTCGGCCAGTTTGTTCATCAGCAGATAGATTTCATTCCGGGCTCCCACATCGATCCCCCGGGTGGGTTCGTCGAAGATCAGTACCTCTGGCTCGGTGGCCAACCACTTGCCCAGGACGACTTTCTGCTGGTTGCCGCCGCTGAGGTTCTTCACCAGCTGGGAGGAGCTGGGGGCCTTGATCCGAAGACTGTCCATGTATTCCTCGGCGAGTCGGGAGACGCGTCCGGCGGACACCACCCCGGATCGTGACATCTTCTTCAGCAGCGGCAGGGCGATGTTGTCCTTGATGCAGAAATCCAGGATCACACCGTGCCGCTTCCGGTCTTCGGGAACTAGCGCGATGCGGTTCTTGATCGCGTGCTCGGGACTGCGCGAGATCACCGGCCGGCCCTGAAAGAAGACCTCCCCCGACTCGACGGGCTTACTGCCGAAGAGCAGCTCCATGAGCTCTGTGCGGCCCGCGCCGATCAGTCCGGCGAAGCCGAGGATCTCCCCTTCATGCGCCTGGAAGGTGATGTCCTGCACTCCGTTGCCGGTGAGTCCTGAGACCTCGAGGGAGACCTCGCCCGGCGGTGTATCGCGCTCGGGATATCCGCTCTTCAGCTCCCGGCCGACCATGAGCGTGATGAGTTCTTCGCGCGTGGTCTGGCCGGTCTTCCGGGTGGCGACATGTTTGCCGTCGCGCAGAACGGATACGCGGTCGGAGAGCCGGAAGATCTCATCCATGCGGTGGGAGATGTAGACAATCGTCATTCCCTGGCGCTTCAGGGTGTCGATGACGTTGTACATCGCATCCACCTCCGCAGCTGTCAGCGGTGCCGACGGTTCGTCCATGATGAGCACGCGGGCGTTCTTCGACAGGGCCTTGGCGATCTCGACGACTTGCTGATAGCCGGTGGTGAGGTCTTCGACCTGAGCCTGAGGGGGGATGTCCACTTCGAGCCGGGCGAACAGCTCGGCGGCGCGAGCGTTCATGGTTTTGGTGTCGAGCACCGGACCCTTCGTGAGGTAGTCGCCCAAGAAGACGTTGTCAGCTGCTGTGAGCGTGGAGACGAGGGTGAACTCCTGGTAGATGACAGCGATGCCGAGTTCCAATGCCAGTGCCGGGGTCAGGCGGTCATAGGTGGTGTCGTTGATGGTGATGCGCCCCGAGCTGGGCACCTCCGCTCCGGCGAGAATCTTGATCAGCGTAGATTTTCCTGCGCCGTTCTCGCCGACGATAGCGTGGACTTCGCCCTCCCGGAGTTCGAAGTCCACGGCGTCCAGAGCGGTGACTCCCGGATAACTCTTCGACAACCCCCTGACCTCGAGCACGGTTCTGTGCGGGTCAGCAGTGGAGACAGAGTCTTCGACAGCCGCGGTCATAGCGACCCCCTTATGTGATGCGATGCACAATGTGAGGTACATCATGTTATGAAATGTTAGAAGTTGTCAACTTATGGTAGAAAGCGCAGCGCGAAGAGCAGGTTCGAGCCGTGGGGTCATGGGTGGAGACGGCGCTTGAGCTGGGTGGAACGAGAAGGCCGAACCGGTTCAGCGCACGGTGGCGATGAGCGCGCGGTAGGGCGCCAAGTTCTCATCAGAGGCAGACAGCTCTGTGGCGAGCACATCGATGCTGGGGAGCTTCAGCGCGGTGGCCGTGGCATTTCGCCCCAGCTTCTCGGAGTGGGCCCCGATGACTATCTGGGCGGCCGAGCGGGCGAAGGCACGTTTGACCTGCGCCTCTTCCAGCGTGTCCTCGTAGCAGGCCTTCTCGTCTATTGCGGCTGCGGAGGCGAAGAAACTGGTGAATCGCATGTCGTCGAGGAAGGCAGTGGCCACCGGGCCGACCAGTGAGTCCGAGCGCTTATCGGCGGCGCCTCCGGTCAGGATGGCGGTGACTCCTGGTCTGTCCTGCAGTACTTGGAAGGTGATCAAGCCATTGGTGACGACGGTCAGGTCGTCGCTTCCTGTGATCGACTGGGCCAGACGGTGCATGGTCGTGGAGGAGTCCATGGCGATGACCCCGCGAGTGGGCACCAGGGGGAGAAGCTTCTCGGCGATGGCCCGTTTCTGCGCCGCATGAGAACGTTCGCGACCTTCGAAGCTGACAGGCCCGCTGTAGACGGCTCCGCCCCGGACTCGGCGGGCGATGCCGGTCTTCTCGAGTTCCCCGAGATCCCGTCGCACTGTCATCTCGCTGACGCCGAGAGCAGCGGCGGCCTCGGTTAGGGCAATGGACTGGGACGTCTGCAATTCGTCCAGTAACCATTTGCGTCTTTCCTCGCCGGCCAGTGAGCCCATTCGGGTCATTATAGGCTCCGGCGTAGAGCATGTCGGCCGCGCCGTAGGATGTTGTGCGATGAACGATAGCCCCAAAGGCAGCACGGAGACCGAGGGATCGGTCACCATCCGCGATGTTGCCCGACTCGCAGGCGTCTCCGCCGGTACGGTCAGCAATGTGCTCAACCGTCCCTTCTACGTCAAGGACGCTACGCGTGAGCGGGTCCTCGCTGCGATCGACGAGCTGGACTTCCAACCGCAGCAGAAGGCCCGCCAGTTCCGTCCGGGGCGGGTGCGGACCTTGGGCATCGCAGTCGCGAATCTGAACAATCCGTTCTTCGTGGATGTCGCCATCGGGGCCGAGACGGTCGCCCGGCAGAACGACATCGGCGTCGTGATCGCCAACAGTGCCTATGATGCGCGCATAGAGAATCAGAACCTCGATCTGCTGGTGCAGCAGCGTGTGCAGGGACTGATCATCTCCCCGGTGGACGAGACCTCCTCGCGTCTGCAGGCGCTGCATGACCGGGGGGTGCCGATGGTGTTCGTTGACAGGGTGGGGATCGGTGACACCCAGGGGTGGAGCGTGATCGTCGATGACGAGCGGGGCGGAGCCCTGGCTGCGAATCATTTGGTGAGCACCGGTCACCGGCGCATCGCCCTGGTCGGTCACCCCCACACCTCTCCGAAGGTCAAGGCGCGCCTTAAGGGGGTGCTCAGTGTGGTGGAGAGAGCCCCGGAGGTGATCTTCGAGGTGCTGGAGACCGACTCATGGACCGTGGACACCGGGCGCGAGACGGGGCATTGGATCGCTGATATGGACCCCGCGGACCGGCCCACCGGGATCATCTGCGCCAATGATCTGCTCGCGCTGGGCGCGCTGCAGACACTGACCAGTCGTGGTCTGCGGATTCCCGATGACATTGCCGTGATCGGTTACGACGATCTGGAGTGGTCAGCCGTCTCATCCCCCTCCCTGACCACGATTCGCCAGCCCCGGCAGCTCCTCGGAGCCACAGCGGTCCGCATGATCCTCGAGCTGTTCCGCGAGGGAAATCCCAGGCCGAAGAACAACCACGTGGTGCTGCAGCCCGAGCTGGTGATCCGGCAGTCGGCCTGAGTCGTGGGGACGGGTTGACCGGAACCCGCCCCCACGGAGGCCGGAGAGTCAGTGCTGGAAGATCAGAACGCGGGTTCCTCCTCAGCGACGTTCTCCTCCGTGACCACGGTCAGCGGGATCGGGATGCGGCTCTCGACCTCCTCCCCGGTGGCGGCTGCCACGATGGTCTCCAAGGCCAGGCGTCCGTCCTCCTCGGGAGACTGCACGATCGTGGCGGTGTAATGTCCGTCCTCGATGCTTGCGAAGGCGTCCCGCTGCCCGTTGATGCCGACGATGGCAGGCATGTCCTCCAGTGCTCGACCGGACTCCGTCCAGGCGTCGATGAAACCGCGGGCCATGGTGTCATCATTGGCGTAGACGCCGTCGAGGTCGTCGCCGTGCTGCGAGATCAGGTCGCGGCTCAGCTCCAGGGCACGCTGCTGGTCGAAGTCCGCATTGACGGTCTGCAGGACCTCGATGCCCGAGCCGAGTTCCTCCAGTTTGTCGTGGAACCCGCCGGTACGACCGATAGTGGTCCCGTTGCCTGCCTGGCCTGCGACGATGACGACGCTGCCTTCACCGCCGAGCGCTTCGTCCATGACCTCGGCGGCGAGCTGGCCCTGTTCGTAGGTGTCCGGGCCGGTGAACGAGGTGTAGAGGCCCTCCGCCTCTTCGTCCATGGGCGAGTTGATCAGCACCACCGGTACCTCGGCGTCCTGCGCCTCCACCAGCCCCGGGATGTACGCCTGTGGATCCAGAGGCCAGAGCACGATCCCGTCGGGGTTGCGGCCGATGCAGGTCCGCAGCTGGTCGGTGCCGGTCTGAGCGTCGAATTCCTGGCTCAACAGGGTGACGTTCACCCCGAGCTCGTCAGCGGCGTTCTGGAACGCCTCATTGGCCGGTGAGGCATAGGCGTGGGATTCCGCGGCGGCGACGTAACAGATGTCCATGCCTTCGGCAGATTCAGCGCCGGGGCTGTCCTCTCCGCTGCCGCCGCAGCTGGTCAGCAGCAGAGCACCGGCGGCGGCGACGGCTCCTGCGTGGAGTGATGATTTCATGACATTCCCTTTCTCAACGGGCGGGTGATTGTTCCTTGCTCCGAACGGGAAGCAAGGAGGAAAGTGACAGCGCAGAACGCGGGCTGTTGGAAGCGATCCGATCCAGCAGGATCAGCAGCAGCAGAATGCTGCCGGTGACGATGTTCTGGTAGTAGGAGGGCACCGACTCGTATTCCAGTGCAGTGGTGATGGCGGCCAGCACCAGTACACCTCCGAGCGTGCCCAGCGCGGAGCCGCGACCGCCTTCCAGCCGCGTACCACCTATGACGACGGCGGCGATGGCGGTAAGAGTGACGGTGCTGCCGAAGACCGGGGAGCCGGTGTTCGTCGCCAGGGACTGCATGACTCCGGCGGTGCCGGCCATCAGCCCGCTGAAGACGAAAGCTCCGAAGATGTACCTCCCGGAGCGGACGCCGGAAGCCGTGGCGGCGTCCTCGTTGCTTCCCACGGCATAGACATGGCGTCCGGCCACGGTGTAGGTCAGCCAGAGGAAGAGCAGCACGATGGCGATGAGGAATATGAAGGTGCGCAGGGAAAAGGTGCCGCCCAGTGAACGTGACACCGCCAGGCCGAACAACGGATCGGCTCCGCTGATCGGGTTGGATTCGGTGACGAAATGGCACATTGCCCTGAGGAAGATCATCGAGGCCAAAGTGGCTACCAGGGAGTTGATCTGCATCAAGACGACAAGGACACCGTTGAGCACTCCGGCCAGCAGACCGACGCAGACGCCGAAGGCCGCGGCACCGAGCTGGCCCAGCTGAGGCTGCAGGCCGATGGCGGCGATGCCTGAGAGCGCGAGGATCGAACCCACCGAAAGGTCCAGCTTTCCCAGCAGCAGGACCACAGTCAGACCCACGGCCACAAGCCCCAGGGTGGCTGCACGGTCAAGGCTGAGGCTCAAGGTCCTGAACTCAGTCAGTCCCGGTACCAATGAGGCGGACAGAATCACTGCCACGACCAGAATGACAACCACCCGGTAATGAATCAGGGTCAGAACCGCCGGACTTTCACAGATTTTCTTCAGAGCGTTCATGATGCACCTCCCCGGCGCCGCAGGTAGACGTCCAGGGCGACCGCGGCGGCGATCAGAGCGCCCATCACCAGCCCTTGAGATTCTGTGGCGATGCCGTTGAGCACCATGATGTTGCTCAAGAGGGTCACCAGGAGGAGCCCGCCCAGTGCGCGCGGCATATTGCCGAAACCGCCCAGCAGGCTCACCCCGCCGACCACCACCGCCGTGATGGCGTCGAACTCATAGCCGGTTCCCACTCCGGGTCGTGCGGTCTGGAGGGTCAGCCCGAGGAGGACGCCGCTGAAGCCCGAGAGGGTCGCCGTCATCCAGAATGCGGCCCCTTTGGTGAACCGTAGCGGCACCGCGCTGGCCTTCGTCGCATCGGGGTTGGCTCCGGTGGCGTAGACCCAGCGGCCGAAAGTCGTCCGGGAGAGCAGCAGATGACCGCCGAGCGCCACGGCGAGGAAAATCAGGACGATGACGGGGACCCCGAGCAGACGCCCGGTGAGGAAGGACTGCAGTCCGGGGCTGTCCCCGTAGACGATGACGCCGCCCACTGCTGCCTGAGCGACGCCCAGCACGATGGTGCCGGTGGCCAGCGTGGTGATCACCGGGTTCAACCGGGCGTACCCGATGAGGAGCCCGTTGATGAGCCCGGCGCAGGAGGCGGCCGCCACTCCGAACATGGCGGCCGGCAGACTGCCCAGTGCCGGCTGCAGCCCCAGCGCGAGCAGCGCGCCGATCGCCACCATCGCTGGCACCGAGAGGTCGGCGAGCCCCCGGACGATGAAGACGAACGTCATCCCCACCACGATGATGCCGACGATCGACATGTTGATCAGGACGTTGGTGAGATTGCGGGCGGTGAGAAACTGCTCACTCAGCACCGATCCGGCTATGAGCAGCGCGAGGATGCCCACAGGAAGGGCGATGCCGCCCAGCAGCTTGCGCCCTCTCTTCTCATCGGTCACCCGCGGGGGCAGGGTATGTGCGGAGGTCATGCTGCTGCTCCTTCCCCGGTGGCTGCGGTCATCACGGACTCCTCGTCGGCGTCGTCCCGTGACAGTTCGGCGGTGAGCCGTCCCTCGTGCAGCACATAGACCCGATCACTGACAGCCAGCACCTCAGGCAGCTCGGAAGAGATCATCAGCACCGCCACTCCCTGGGCGGCGAGTTCACCGATGATCGTGTGGATGTCGGCTTTGGCTCCCACATCCACGCCGCGGGTTGGTTCGTCCAGGATCAGGACCTTGGGATTGGTCGCCAGCCACTTGGCCAGGACCACCTTCTGCTGGTTGCCCCCGGAGAACGTGGCGGCTGGGCGGTCGACGACCGGCGGAGAGATGTGCAGATCCTCCGCCTTCTGCTGTGCCAGCTCCCTTTCCGGTCGCCTGAGGACCCAGCCGAGCGTCGACACCCGATGCAGGACGGGCAGGGCGATATTGTCCTTCACCGTCAGTGACAGGGCCACGCCGTCCCGCTTGCGGTCCTCGGGCACGTAGGCGATGCCGGCCCGGACCGCGGAGCGGGGACTGCGGACCCGGATCTCCTCACCCCCGACCAGGATCTGGCCGGCGTCGAGCCGGTCCAGGCCGAAGATGGCACGGGCGACTTCGGTACGACCGGCGCCCACCAGGCCCGCCAGGCCCACGATCTCACCGGCGCGTACCGTCAGCGAGACGTCCTCGAAGACCCCCAGCCTGGTCAGACCGCGGACTTCGAGTACCGGCTCTCCGATCTCCACCGCCTGTTTGGGAAAGACGTCATCGAGGTCTCGCCCCACCATCAGGCTGATCATCTCTTTGGGTGTCAGGCCCTGGGCGCTGCGGCAGTCGATCATGCGGCCGTCGCGCAGCACGGTGACCCGGTCCGAGATCTCCAGCACTTCCCGCAGGCGGTGGCTGATATAGATGATGGCGATGCCGCTGTTGCGCATGCGTTCAACGACTGCGAACAGTGCCTCAGCCTCATGGTGGCTGAGCGAGGAGGTGGGCTCGTCCAGGACCACGATGCGCGGCTGCCGCGCGTAGATCTTGGCGATCTCCACCAGCTGCTGCTGGCTCACCGAGAGCCGGCCCACCAGCTCCTGTGGCGGGATCCTGGTGTGCAGCTCCTCCAGCACCTCCCGGGCGCGGTCATGGAGTGCCTTGCGCCTGATCATGCCGCCCGAGGCCGGCATGTTTCCCAGGCCGATGTTCTCGGCCACGCTGAGATCAGGCACCAGGTTGATCTCCTGGTAGACCATGCCGATCCCGTTCTGCTTGGCCTCCAGGGGGGAGCCGAAGCGGACCTGTTCGCCGTCGAGCGTGATGGTTCCCTCGTCCGGGGTGTGGACTCCGGCGAGAATCTTCATCAGCGTGGATTTCCCCGCCCCGTTCTCACCGACGATGGCGTGGACTTCTCCGGCGCGCGCCGTGAGGTCCACGTCGGTGAGGGCTTTGACCCCGGGGAAGGCTTTGGTGATCCCTTCCATCACCAAAGCTGGTGCAGAGCTGTCTTCTCTGGTCACGGCTGCTCCCTTCTGGCCGGGCCGAACTCGAAGCTCATCCGATAGGTGATGCTCTCCCCCGCTCCCAGGAGGGGAAGGCTTCCGGTCTCCTGGGCGCTGCGCCGGCCTTGGATATGGGCGGTGTTGGCCGGCTCCAGCCCCATGACGTAGTGCCCGACTCCGGCCATCTTCCACTGGTGCAGCGCCGGAAGCGCGGTGGTGTCGAAGCGCAGGGTGAAGGAGATGCCCAATTCCGGGTTGTCGATGCCGGCGACGGCTTCGGTGGTGTGGGTGACGTCGTGAAGGAAGACCTGCTCGCGGAACCCTTCCTGCGGTGGTTCCAGCTCGTGCCAGCGGGCCACGCCGGCGGCGGCGACCTCATCCCGCGGGGTCACCTTGCTGGAGGAGATCTCCAGATGGGCGCGCTCGCTCAGCAGCGGCCATCCGAGGTTCACGTGGTAGAGCACCATGTGCCCGGCCGGGTCGAGGCCCTGATTGGTCACCCTGTCCTCCACCGTCAGGCGGGAGTCTCCGATCTCGGCGCTGATGGTGCGCTGCAGCACCAGATTCTCGCCCAGGACCGAGGCTTGGCGGACCTCGCCGCGGACCCTCAGCCAGCCAGCGTCCACGCTGGTCTCCTGCAGCGAGGCGGGGGTGGCGCCGATCCGGCCGTGCATGGGAAAGTCCCTGCCGTCGACGGTCGAGGGCGGGCCGAAGGTGTCCAGCCCGCAGGTGGCCAGTAACCCGCCTCCGAAGCTTCGCAGCCATTCGGTCCCGCGGGATTCCGCCAGGGCGGGTGCGGTGGTCCCTGTCGGAGAGACCCACGTCATCGGCACGCCGCGGTAGGTGACCTGGCCGAGGTCCAGTGCCCGGTCGGGGTGGATGTCGGCCTCCAGCCCTCCTCCGGTGACCAACCGCAGCCGACGCGCCCCGCGGGCCTTGCCGTCTTCCTCGGTGAACTGATCGATCCGGGCCAGCTGGTCCAGGGACCCGGTCCGGCGGGCGACCTCTTGGGGGGTGGCGCCGTAGAGGTCATGGGATATTTCCGTGCCGCTGGTCATCAGCGCAGTCCCAGCCTGGCGCGGTCGGCGGAGAGTTCGACGTTGCCGGGTCCGAAGTGCTTGAGGATCACCAGGTCTTCGGTGGGGTGGGTGTTGGTGATCTGCACTCCTGCATCAGCTGCGGGCGCTGTGACGAAGTACTCGTCGCTGCTGAGCTGCCCGTAGCGGATGGTCGTGGCTGTCAGCAGTGGCTGGTCGTTGATGGTCCCGGCCCCGCCCACACAGATCAGCCCGTAGGCGTCGGACTCGGTGACGGTCGCCGAGGAGCCCGGCGGGACCGTGAGCTCCTTGGCGCTGAAGCTCTCCGACCGGTAGGTGATCCATTTCTCGGTCCACCCGGACTGTGCGCGTGAGGCAGAGGTCTCCACCGGGGGAGTGAGGCGGCTGGTGTAGAAGGTGCTTTCCACATTTCGCTCCCAGTCGATGAGCTCCACGATGAAGTCCAGATCGCCGTGGCGGTCCTCGGGAACGTCCTTCCAGAGCAGCTCGTCGGGCACTTCGCGGTGGTTGGACCAGGATTCAGTCATGGCGAAGACGTCGCAGGCGGCCTGCGGCTCATAGGTGCACACGCTGGCCGGGGCATGGAGGATGCCGGCCGGAACGTCCCACCCTGTGCCCAAGGTGATGCGGTAGGCCCGGGAGAGGCTGGTGATGTTGTTGTCGCCACCGGAGAGAAAGGCTTCGAGCTTGTCCAGGACATCTTCTCTGGTGGTCTCCGGGTGCAGGCCGAAGAACGTGTAGGGGAACTCCCCCATGTGGTTGTTCATATGGGGCGAGAAGTAGTAGGCCTCCGGCTTGCCCGGCTTGCCGACCAGGGCCGCATGTTCGTCCCGATGGTGGATGTGGAAGGGCAGCGGTGCCTGGTTGTCGAAGAACTTCGAGTACATGGGCCATCCGGTATGCGTGTCCCACAGTGTGCCCACCACCTGGTGCTGAAAGTGCGCAATGAGCTCGTCGAAGGGGATGACCCCGCCCTCGGGGTCGACCACCAGGCTGAGTCCCTCGAAGGGGTCGGTGCGCGGACCGTTCTCTGCACGGATGGCTGAGGCCAGCCAGCGTTCATCGATGCCGCCCCGGTCCTTGCCCAGGGGGTAATAGTCATCGGGATGCAGGCGGATGCGCTTGCCCGGAGTGCAGAAGGCTCGCGGCACCCAGGCCGGCGCCAGCCGGAGCACGCCGTTGCCGGCCTGCATAGCGCGTTCCATGGCCTTCTCCGAGGACGTGAGTCCCTCATACGGCCCTGCTGTGGTCATCTGTGATCCCCTTAGCGGTACTAGGACTGGTTCATTGAACCTCGATATGCGAGTGACCTTAGTCACAGAAGTCGGATCATGTCAAGACTTCGTGTGCGTGGTCGCAGGGAAGTATGAGGAGGACAAGAAAGCATTCGTGCAGGATGTGGTTTATTGAATCAAGCGCAGCGTCGCCCTCCCTGCCGTCTCCGCGGGCTCCGGTAGCATGCGGAGCCATGGCTATCTCTTCCTCGCTGGACGCTGAGGCACGGCGTGCGCATCTCTTGCAGATGCTCGGCGCCCAGGGGCGGATCACGGTCAGTGCGGCGGCAGGCGCGCTCGGTGTTTCCGAGATGACGTTGCGCCGGGACCTGGCCGACCTCGAAGGCATGGGCCAGCTGCGCAGGGTCCGCGGGGGAGCTGTGGCACCCCTCCAGCCACGCAGCTTTGCTGAGCGCAGTGCCCGCCGGTCAGCGGCGAAGAAGGCCATCGCGCAGAAAGCTCTCCCGCTGGTCCCCTCCCAGGGAACCTGCGCCTTCGACGCGTCCTCGACCGCGGGGGTGCTGCTGTCCGCGATCGGTGATGCTGCCGAACTCACCGCCGTGACCAATTCGGCGGAGAACTTCGAGGCAGTCTCCGGCAAGCCCGGCATCTCCCCGATTCTGCTGGGCGGCCACCGCCACGAGACCACGCAGAGCTTTGTGGGGCCGCTGGCCGATCTGCTTGCCTCCTCACTGCACTACGGCAAATTCTTCACCTCGGCGGCCGCGGTCGACCCTGAATGGGGCACCTCCGAGGCCACCGCCGAGGAGGCCGCGCTCAAACGGACGCTCAGCAGGCATGCCGACCTGACGATCCTGCTCGCTGACTCCTCCAAGCTCGGCTCGCAGGCCAGTGCCCGGGCGCTCGCGCTCGACGACGTCGACGTGCTGATCACCGACCTTGACCCCGACGACGCCCGCCTGGATCCCTATCGTCGCAGCGCAGAGATCCGCTAGCGGGTCCGCCCGGTGCTGGGTGCGCTGGGGTGTTGTATCCCACACAGCTGCGTGATACTTTGTGTTCGATTAATCGCTATCGAACATCTCAGGTGCGCGGGCCAGGTTTCCCGTCCGCTGCCCATCGGACCAACTGCTCAGGAGAGTTCTCATGGCCGGTCACCCCGTCGTCGACGCACTGATCACCCGTTCCAACCGGCTCGGTGCGGACCCGAGGAACACCAATTACGCCGGTGGCAACACTTCCGCCAAAGGTACTGACCGTGATCCGGTCACCGGCGAGGACGTCGAACTGCTCTGGGTCAAGGGATCCGGCGGCGACCTCGGCACGCTGAAGGAATCTGGCCTCGCCACCCTCCGCCTGGATCGGATGCGTGCCCTGGTGAACACCTATCCCGGAGTGGAGCGCGAGGACGAGATGGTGGCCGCCTTCGACTACTGCGCCCACGGCAAGGGCGGGGCGGCCCCGTCCATCGACACAGCCATGCACGGGCTGGTCGACGCTGCCCATGTGGACCACCTGCACCCCGACTCCGGCATCGCCATCGCCACCGCCGCCGACGGCGAGGAGCTGACATCGACCATCTTCGGCGACAAGGTCGTCTGGGTGCCCTGGCGCCGTCCCGGCTTCCAGCTCGGACTGGACATCGCCGAGATCAAGAAGCAGAACCCGCAGGCCGTCGGCTGCATCCTCGGCGGCCACGGCATCACGGCCTGGGGCGACACCTCCGAGGAATCCGAGCAGAACTCGCTGTGGATCACCCGCACCGCCCAGGCGTATATCGCTGAGCACTCCAAGCCGGAACCATTCGGTCCAGCCCTCCAGGGCTACGCTCCGCTGCCCGAGGCTGAGCGGCGGGCCAAGGCGGCCGCGCTGATCCCCACCATCCGCGCCATCGCCAGCGCAGACAAGCCGCAGGTCGGGCACTTCACCGATGACGGCGTCGTCCTTGATTTTCTCGCCCATGCCGAGCATCCGCGCCTGGCCGCGCTCGGCACTTCCTGCCCCGACCACTTCCTGCGCACCAAGGTCAAGCCGCTGGTCCTCGATCTGCCCGCCACGGCCAGCGTCGAGGACTCCATCAGCAGGCTCAAAGAACTGCACGCCAGCTACCGCGAGGACTACCAGGCCTATTACAACCGCCACGCGGAACCCGATTCGCCCGCTCTCCGCGGCGCCGATCCGGCCATCGTCCTCGTTCCCGGGGTCGGCATGTTCAGCTTCGGCAAGGACAAGCAGACCGCCCGGGTGGCCGGGGAGTTCTACATCAACGCCATCAACGTGATGCGCGGGGCAGAGGGCCTGTCCCGCTACACCCCGATCGACGAGCGCGAGAAGTTCCGCATCGAGTACTGGGCGCTGGAGGAGGCCAAGCTGCAGCGGATGCCGCAGCCCAAAGAACTGGCTACCCGCATTGCCCTGGTGACCGGTGCCGCCTCGGGCATCGGCAAGGCCATCGCCAAGCGGCTGGCGGCCGAAGGGGCCGTGGTGGCCATCGCCGACCTCAACCTCGAGAAGGCGCGCCAGGCCGCCGCGGAGATCGGCGGACCGGACAAGGCGATCGGAGTCGCCGCTGATGTGTCCGACGAGGAGGCGGTCAAACAGGCGATCGACGAGACCCTGTTGGCCTTCGGCGGACTCGACATCGTGATCAACAACGCCGGACTCTCGCTATCGAAGTCTCTGCTGGAGACCACAGCGGCCGACTGGGACCTGCAGCACGACGTGATGGCCAAGGGTTCCTTCCTGGTCTCGAAAGCCGCCGCCAAAGTGCTGATCGACCAGGGACTGGGCGGTGACATCATCTACATCTCCTCGAAGAACAGCGTCTTCGCAGGGCCCAACAACATCGCCTACTCCGCCACCAAGGCCGATCAGGCGCACCAGGTCCGCCTGCTGGCCGCTGAGCTCGGCGAACACCAGATCCGGGTCAACGGCATCAACCCCGACGGCGTGGTGCAGGGCTCCGGCATCTTCGCCTCCGGCTGGGGCGCCAATCGTGCGAAGACCTACGGGATCGAGGAGAAGGACCTCGGCAAGTTCTACGCCCAGCGCACCATCCTCAAGCGGGAAGTGCTGCCGGAGAACGTGGCCAACGCCGCCTTCGCGCTGCTGAGCCAGGATCTCTCCCACACCACCGGTCTGCACGTTCCGGTCGACGCCGGCGTGGCTGCCGCGTTCCTGCGCTGAGAGCCTGCGATGAGCACCACGACCTCGCGCGCGACGAGCTGGCACGCCGCTGTCGACCTGGGCGCCTCCTCCGGGCGGGTGGTCCTGGGCCGCATCGGTCCCGACACTCTGCAGATCCGCGAAGCAGCCCGATTCCCCAATGGAGCGGTTCCGCTGCCTGACGGACTGCACTGGAACCTTGTGGGACTCTATGCCCATGCCCTCGACGGCCTGGCCGCCGCAGTGCGTGAGACCGGCGAGGACGGCGGACTCGCCTCGGTGGGCATCGACTCCTGGGCGGTGGATTACGGATTGCTGAGCGGCGGTGACCCAGAGCGGATGCGACTGCTCGGCACGCCCTTCCACTACCGGGACTCCCGTACCGCTCAGGGGGTGCAGAGGGTTCACGACATCGCCCCGTTCGAGGAGCTCTACCGACGCAACGGTCTGCAGTTCCTCCCCTTCAACACCCTCTACCAGCTGGCTGCAGAGGACCTCTTGGCCCAGGCCGAAAAGCTGCTGCTGGTCCCCGACCTGCTCGGCTACTGGCTCACCGGCGTCCAGCGCACCGAGGCCACCAATGCCTCCACCACCGGACTGCTGAGCGTCCACACCGGTCAATGGGACACCGAGCTGATGAGCCGGCTGGGCCTGGACGAGGCTCTCTTCGCCGCGGTCGCCGAGCCCGGCACCGCCCTGGGTGAGACCCGCGAGGATCTGTCCGACCGCTTCGGCGGGCACCGGCTCCCGGTGACCCTGGTGGGCTCCCACGACACCGCATCCGCCGTCGTCGGCACTCCGCTCTCCACCCCCGATGCGGCCTACATCTCCTGCGGCACCTGGGGGCTCGTCGGACTCGAACTGGATTCACCGGTGGTCACCGAGGCCAGCCGGAAGGCGAACTTCACCAATGAAGGCGGTGTCGACGGCCGTACCCGGTTCCTCACCAACGTGATGGGCACCTGGCTGCTCTCCGAGACTCTGCGTGCCTGGCAGCAGAAGACCGGCGTCGAGCAGAACCTCCAGCTGCTGCTCGACGCGGCCGCGCAAGTCCCCGATGCCGAGGTCGTCGTCTTCGATGTACAGGACGAGCGGTTCCTGCCGCCGGGAGACATGGCGGCCCGGATCACCGCGCTGTGCGCCGAACGCGACCAGCAGGCACCACAGACCCCGGCGCAGATTGTGCGCAGCATCGTCGAATCCATCGCCGTGAAGTTCGCCGAGGCGCTCGCCGAGGCTTCCCGCCTCTCCGGGCGCAGCATCGACGTGGTCCATATGGTCGGTGGCGGAAGCCTCAACGCGCTGCTCTGCCAGGCCACTGCGGACCGTTCCGGGTACCCTGTGATCGCAGGGCCCGTTGAGGCCACCGCGCTGGGCAACCTGCTCGTCCAGGCCCGTACCGCCGGGACTCTCAGCGGCGGGCTGGCCGAGCTGCGCAGCCTCATCGCGCGTACCCATAACCTCATCACCTACCGCCCCCGATCCACCGGATCCTGAACCGCGCGCCGGTCCACGGCGTCCTTGTCAGCGAGGAGAACCCATGACAGAGCAGACTCCGGGCCCAGACACTGCCGGCCCTGACAACCCTGTGCGGCAGGCACGACGGCGAGTGCAGCGCCGGGTGCCCAAGCCGAAGGATCTGGCCCCGCTGATGCAGTTCAAGAAGTTCGACTTCAACGCCTCACGCCGTCGCCTGGCCGCTGCCCTGACCATCGAGGATCTGCGCAGCATCGCCAAACGACGCACCCCCAAGGCCGCCTATGATTACACGGAGGGCGCCGCCGAGGCAGAGATCTCCCTGGCCCGGGCCCGGCAGGCCTTCCAGGACGTGGAGTTCAACCCCTCGATCCTGCGGGACGTCTCCGAAGTCGACACCTCCTGCGAAATCTTCGGCGGCCCCTCCGCCCTGCCGTTCGGCATCGCGCCCACCGGCTTCACCCGGTTGATGCAGACCGAGGGAGAGACCGCAGGAGCCTCCGCAGCTGCCGCCGCGGGCATCCCGTTCTGCCTTTCCACCCTGGGGACCACCTCGATCGAGGACGTCAGGGCAGCCAACCCCGAAGGCCGAAACTTCTTCCAGCTCTACGTGATGAAGGACCGGCAGATCTCCTATGACCTCACCGAGCGGGCCGCTGCCGCGGGATTCGACACTCTGCTGTTCACCGTGGACACTCCGGTGGCCGGGGCCCGCCTGCGCGATAAGCGCAACGGGTTCTCAATCCCCCCGGCGCTGACTCTGGGCACCATCGTCAACGCCATCCCCCGGCCCTGGTGGTGGTACGACTTCCTCACCACCCCGCCTCTGGAGTTCGCCTCCCTGAGCTCCACCGGAGGCACGGTCGGTGAGCTGCTGGACAAGGCCATGGACCCCTCCATCAATTTCGAGGACCTCAACACCATCCGCGAGCTCTTCCCCGGCAAGCTCGTGGTCAAGGGGGTGCAGACCGTGGAGGACGCCAAGAAGCTTGCCGGCCTCGGTGTGGACGGCATCGTGCTCTCCAATCACGGGGGACGCCAGCTGGACCGGGCGCCGGTGCCCTTCCACCTGCTGCCCGAGGTGGTCCGCGAGGTCGGCCATGATCTGGAGGTCACCCTCGACACAGGCATCATGAACGGTGCCGACATCGTGGCCTCCGTCGCCCTGGGGGCGAAGTTCACGTTCGTCGGTCGCGCCTACCTCTACGGGCTCATGGCCGGCGGCCGCCCCGGCGTGGACCGCGCCATCCAGATCCTCACCGATCAGGTGGTGCGGACCATGAAGCTGCTGGAGGTCTCCAGCCTGGAGGAGCTGAGTCCGCGCCATGTCACCCAGCTGCAGCGCCTGGTGCCGCGCAGCCGCTGAGCGGCCTGACTCAGGAGGAGACCGCTCCGAGGAAGAGTGCGGCCAGGATCAGGGGCGCCAGCAGCACGGCAGCGCCCCACAGGGTGCAGATCCAGCCGAGGACCCAGCCGGCTGAGGCGTCGTGACCGACTCGGCGCGCCTTGGACGCCTGCCACAGCGCCAGCGGACCCAGGATGAACGGCACGGTGAACAGCCCCACAATGCCCAGGACCAGGGCGGCGGTCGCCCAGGACTGGGCCTGCATCAGTTCCTGCTGCCGCACCGGGTGGTGCACATCACCGGCGGCGTACCCAGCGGGTGAGCCGTCGGCGTAGGTCGGATACTGACTGGGCTGAGGAGACTGCTGGTGGTGCCCGGAGTAGCCGTAGCCGGACGGCGCGTACCCCCGGTGCGTTCTGCCGTGCTCATCGAAGCGGCTGTGACTCATGCACCCATTGTGGCCCACACCACCGGCGGCGTCACTGGTGAGGCGAGCGGCGCTGAACCGGGCAGCTCCGAAGGGAGCCGACTCCCCACGCATCGTGGCGCCTGAGTCAGTCACCGCGGTTCGCGGCGAAGCACTGAGCGCAGACTGATCCGGCGCATCCGGGTATAGGCCAGTCCGGCCGCGGCGACCCCCAGGCCGGCGGCCAGACCGCTGATCACCAGCGCCCACCGGGCACCGATGTGCTCGCCGATAGCCCCGATGATCGGAGCTCCCAGCGGAGAGCTGCCCAGGAACACCATCAGGTACAGGGACACCACGCGGCCGCGCATCGAGGGTGCTGAGGTCATCTGGATCAGCGCGTTCGCCGTCGTCACCGTGGTCAGCACGCTCAGACCCACCAGCGGCAGCATGGCGGCATAAGTGAGGTAGGAAGGCATGAGGCCGGAGAGAATCTGCGCGGCAGAGAAGACCAGTCCAGCCCCGACGACGAACCGCAGCCGGGGCCGCTGCCTCCCGGCGGCCAGCAGCGCCCCGGCCAGGGAGCCGATGGCCAGCACCGAGCCGAGGATCCCGAACTCCCCGGCACCCTTGCCGAAGGTCTGGGTGGCCATCAGCGCAGAGGTGACTTGGAAGTTCATGCCGAATGCGCCCAGACAGAACACGCAGCTGAACAGCAGCAGCAGATCGGGGCGGCCCACCACGTACCGCACGGCATCGCGGATCTGCCCCCGCGCTCTGCCGGTCACCGGTGCCGGCTGCAGCCGGTTGGAGTCCAGCAGCACCAGGGCCAGCACCACAAAGCCGTAGCTGACCGCGTTGGCGGTGATCACCCAGCCGGTGGCATCGACTCCCGAGCCCAGGGCGGCGATCAGCAGCCCCGCCAGCCCCGGACCCACCAGGCGGCCTGAGTTGAACGAGGCCGAGTTCAGTGCCACCGCATTGGAGAGCCGGTCCGCATCGACCATCTCGCTGACGAAAGACTGCCGGGCCGGAGCTTCGAAGGCTCGGGCGGTGCCGAAGAGGAACGCCAGCGCATAGGCGTGCCAGAGCTCCACCACCCCGGTGATGGCCAGCGTCCCCAGGGCCGCCGACGGCAGGGCCATGGCCGCCTGCCACCAGAGCAGCAGCGTGCGTTTGGGGAACCGGTCGGCCAGCACGCCGGCTGCCGGCGAGAACAGCAGCGAAGGCACCAGCTGCAGAGCCAGGGTCACTCCCAGTGCTGTGCCGCTGCCGGTGATTTCCAGCACCAGCCAGGCTTGGGCCGTGGTCTGCAGCCAGGTGCCCACATTGGAGATCAGCGCCCCCAGGGCATAGATCCGGTAGTTCCGGACGCCTAGGGCGCTGAACATCCGTCTCATGACTGCCGCCGGGCCCGCAGCTCCTCGATCGCCTGTGGAATCACCTCGGTGAGGTCGCCGACAATTCCGAAGTCGGCGATCTCGAACACCGGAGCGTCCTCGTCCTTATTGATGGCCACAATGGTCCCGGAGGTCTGCATGCCGGCCTTCTGCTGCACCGCCCCGGAGATCCCGACCGAGATGTAGAGCTGCGGGGAGACGATCACCCCGGTCTGGCCCACCTGGGCGGAATGGTCGATCCAGCCGGCGTCTGTGGCTGCGCGGGAAGCACCCACCGCCCCGCCGAGTTCGTCGGCCAGCTGCTCCACCAGGCTGAAGTCGCCCTCCACACCGCGGCCGCCGGCGACGACGACCCGCGCCTCGGACAACGCCGGGCGCCCGGTGCTGGGCAGCTCGGTCTCCTCCAGCAGCTCCACCGCACCGCTGGGGGAGACCGGCAGCGTGGTGATCTGCGGAAGGCTCCCCGGCTGCACGGCGGCGGGCACACTGTTGGGCCGCAGCGTGGCGATCAGCGGACCGCCCACCGGCTGCGCGGACGTGGTGTAGGCCCCGGCCAGCACCGATTTGGTCACTGTGGTGCCCTCGATGCTCTCCGCCGAGGTGATCAGGCCCGCCTCAAGCCGGACGGCCAACCGCGCCAGAGCGTCGGTGGCATCAGCGGTATCAGCGCCGAGCACCAGATCGGGAGCTGCCTGGGCGGCGGCTTCAGCCAGCAGGTCGGCCAGCGCCGGATCCCCGGGCGGCACATCAGCCTGTGGAGCGTAGACCGAGCCGATGCCCTGGACGGCCAGCGCCGGGGACGGCTCGGCCGAGGTGGTGACCACGCTGATTTCGCCCAGCTGGCCCGCCAGGGTCAGCAGCTCCTGCTGACTGATGCTGAGCTCGGCGCCCAGCTCCTCGAAGAAAACCAGAACCTGTGTCACAGCAGACGCTCCTTCTGAAGAAAGTCCACCAGCTGGCGGCCGGCGGTGCCGTCGTCGTGGATGATCTCCCCGGGCTCACGGGCCGGACGGGGAGCGGCGGAGAGCAGCTGCACCTTCGGCTGCACCGCCGCGGCGTCCAGGCCGGTCTCCGCCAGGCTGAACGTGGTCACCGGCTTCTTCCGGGCCTTCATGATCGCCCGGAAGTTCGGGTAGCGCGGCTCATTGGCCTGGTCGGTCACCGAGACCACCGCCGGAAGGGCGCAGGCCAGCTTCTGCTGCCGGGTGCCGGCGGTGCGGGTCACGCTCAGCCGCGCCCCGTCGATCCCCAGCGCCGTAGCCTGGGTCAGTGCCGGGACTCCGAGCCGCTGCGCCAGCTGGGCCGGCACCGCCCCGGTCTCGCCGTCCTCACTGGCCATACCGGTGAGCACCAGGTACTCGGCGTCCAGCCCGGCCAGGCTGCGCACATGCTGGATGGCAGCCGCAGCGGCCGCGGAAGTGGCGGAGACATCGGCCCCGGCCAGGGCGTCGTCGGTGAGGTGGTAGCCGTCGTCGGCCCCGATCTGCAGGGCTTTCTTCAACGCTGCTGAGGCGCCCGCGGGGCCGATTGTCAGCGCAGAGACCCGGACCTGACGGTCGGACAGGGACTCGCTGATCTGCAGGGCAGCCTCCAGGGGATGCTCGTCCAGCTCCCCGAGGATGCCTTCTGTGCGGTCGATCCGCCGCTGGGCGGTGAACCCGCGCTCCAGCTGGGCGTCGGGCACCCACTTGACCAGGGTGATGATGTGCAGTGCCGGCATGCAGTCCTCTCTTGCCCTATGGGGTAGGAATACAACGCACACTATGGTCGCACGAGTGCCGCCGAGCAGGCTCCGAGGTGGTCTAGGCTGGCTGTGATGCCCGTCTCAGGGCTGCTCTGCCCCTTCGACGCAAGGACGCCGCCGCATGATCGATCTGCTCATACTGCTGGTGCTGGTTGCCGGCATCGTGCTGGTCACCGCCCGCTGGAAGATCAGCCCGTTCCTGGCGCTGCTGGGGGCGGCTCTGCTGGCCACCTTCCTCTACCGGATCCCGCTGGCCGAGAGCGTGCCCACCGTCACCGAGGCCTTCGGGAACACCCTGGGCAATATCGGACTGGTGATCATCTTCGGCACCATGATCGGAGTCATTCTGGAGCGCTCGGGTGCGGCGATCTCCATGGCCGATGCCATTATCCGGGTCATCGGCAACAGGTTCCCGAACCTGACGATGTCGCTGATCGGCTACATCGTCTCCATCCCGGTGTTCTGCGACTCCGGGTATGTGATCCTCAATTCGCTGCGCAAAGCGATCACCACCCGCGCCGGGATCTCTGGACTGGCGACCGCCACGGCGCTGATGACCGGGCTTTTCGCCACCCACTCGCTGGTGCCGCCCACCCCGGGGCCCTTGGCGGCTGCATCCGAGCTGGGCGCAGAGGCTGATCTGGGCCTGGTGATCGGCCTGGGTCTGGTGGTTTCGCTCATCTCAGCGATGGCCGCCCTGCTGTTCGCCTCCCGGCTGAGCCACCGCGAGTTTGCTGCCCTTCCGGCTGAACGGGAGGACGATATCGAGGTCCAGGACTATGAGCAGCTGCGCGCCTCCTACGGGACGCTGCCCCATCCGGCCGCGGCTTTCGCTCCCATCGGGGTCCCGCTGCTGCTGATCTGCTTCGGCTCGGTGGCGCAGCTGCCCGGCGAGCCTTTCGGCGCCGGCGCGCTGACCGAGACCCTGGTGTTCTTTGGCACCCCGGTGATCGCCCTGATCATCGGTCTGCTCATCGCCACCGCCCTGCTCTCCGGGCCCGGTCGGCTGGGACAGTTCAACGAGCAGATCACCGAGGCGATCCGTGTGGCCGCACCCATCCTGTTCATCACCGGGGCCGGCGCAGCATTCGGCGCGGTGCTCAACGCCTCCCCGCTGACTGACTATCTGGCGGAGAACATTGCGACTATGGGCCTGGGCGTTGCGGTGCCGTTCCTCATCGCCGCGGCGCTGAAGACCGCGCAGGGCTCCTCCACCGTGGCGATTGTCACCAGCGCGGCCCTGGTTTCCCCGATGCTGGGCTCTCTGGGTCTGGACTCCACCGCAGGCTCGGTGCTGGCCGTGCTGGCCATCGGGTCCGGGGCGATGGTGGTCTCCCACGCCAATGACTCCTTCTTCTGGGTGGTCTCCCAGCTCTCACGCATTCCGGTGGCCACCGCCTACCGAACCCTGACGGTGGCCACAGCCATCCAAGGCGTGACTGCCTTCGTGGTGGTTCTGCTGCTCACGGTGGTGATGCTCTAGCCATGGAGGTCACTCGTATTGTCTGCGCCCCCGACTCGTTCAAAGGCTCGGTGACCGCCGCGGAGGCTGCCGCCGCTATGGCCCGCGGCGCCCGCGAGATCTGCACCGCCGCAGAGATCCTGGAACTGCCCTTCGCCGACGGCGGCGAGGGAACCTTGGACGCGCTGCTGGCCGTCTGGGGTCGGCCGGCCGCGCAGGTGGAGACCGTCGATGCGCTGGGCAGACCCACCACCGCCCGCTACGGACTCTCCCCGGACGGGCGCACCGCTGTGGTGGAGGCCGCCGAGGCCAACGGGCTGCCCCAGGTCTCCGACGTTCCGCTGCAGCCCCTGCGCGCCGACACCTACGGGGTGGGGCGCCTGCTGGCCCATGTGCTCGACGCCGGAGTGGAGGAGATCCTGCTGTGCATCGGCGGTTCGGCCACCACCGACGGCGGCACCGGGATCCTCTCCGCGCTGGGGGCCGAGCTGCTCGACGACGACGGCGCCCCGGTAGCGCCGGGAGGCCAGGGGCTGGCCGATATCGTCCGGATCGATCTGGACGGGCTGCATCCCCGTGCTCGGCAGGTGCGCTGGCGGATCGCGGTGGACGTGGACAATCCGCTCACCGGTGAGCGCGGGGCGGCCGCAGTCTTCGGCCCGCAGAAGGGTGCGGACGCTGAGGACATCGCCGTCCTCGACGCCGGACTGCGCCAGCTGGCCGCTGTGCTGGCCGAGCACACCGAGACTGAGCAGAACTCAGATGCCGAGGCAGCGCAGCAGCCCAGCCCAGCGCAAACCAGCCCAGAGCCAACCAGCCCTGCGCAGACCGGTCCAGCGCAGCTGGAGACCGTGCCCGGCTTCGGGGCCGCCGGAGGAATCCCGCTGCCGCTGGTCACCCTGTTCGGCGCTGAGGTGGTGCCCGGATCCGCCATGGTCGCCGAAGCCGTCAGGCTGCAGGAGGCCCTGGAGGAAGCTGACCTGGTGCTCACTGGCGAGGGCCGGCTGGACAGTCAGTCCCTGGGCGGGAAAGTCGTCGACGCCGTCGCCTCCCGGGCCCCCCAGCGCGCCGCCGTCGTCGTCATCGCCGGAGCCCTGCAGCTCAGCCCCGCCGAATGCCGCGACGCCGGGCTGACAGCGGCGTTCTCCATTGCCGATGGCCCCGCAGAGCTTGCCCAGCTGCAGAGTGAGGCCGAACGGCTGATCCAGCAGACCACTGCTCACGCCTGCGCCCTGCTGGGACGCTGAGCATCGGCCCGGCGCCCACCCCGGTGCTCGCTGAGTCCACCCGGGCGTTCACTGCGGGTAGCGGGTTCGGCAGAATTCGCGCAGCCGCTGCGCCATGGCCTCCAGGGTGGCTGCGGCGTGGTGGCCTGCACGCCAGCCGGCCCACAGCTGAATCTCCAGGGGCTGGCCCGCACTGAGGATGCGCAGCCCGTGCAGGTCATAGCGCGGATCATCGGTGAGCACCGCCGCCCCACGCCCGGCCGCCGCCAGCGCCTGTGCCACCTGGCTGTGCCGGGTCTCCACCGTGGCGGCCGGGCCCAGCGTCTTCCCCGCGGTCTGCGCCTGAGCCAAGGCCGCCTCCAGCACCCGGCGTGCCTTGAACTGCATAGTCGGCAGGATCAGGGTCTCCTCAGCCAGCTCCTCCAAGCTCACCGCCTCCCGGCCGGCCCATCGGTGCCGCCGGGGCACATAGGCCCACACCGGCAGATTCACCAGATGCAGGCTGTGCGCCCCGGCGGGCCAGCGCACCGGTGCCACCAGCATGTCGAACTCCGCCAGCGCAGGCCCCAGCTCAGCGTCAATCTCCATCTCTGAGACCGCAGGCACCGGGTCCTCCGGCAGGAAGGTCGCCACAAACGGTGCGACCACATCGGTCAGCGTGGTGGCAGGGGCCGCCAGCCGCACCGTGGTCATGCGCCCGCCCGCCAGCTGAGCGGCATACTCGGCAGTCTCATGGTGATGCTCCAGCAGCGCCCGCGCCGCCTCATAGAACGCCCGGCCCTCAGAGGTCAGCACCAGCCGTCCGCGCTGCCGGGCAAACAGGCGCAGCCCCACCTGGCGCTCCAACTGACGGATCTGGCGGGAGAGCGAGGGCTGGGTCAGGTGCAGCTGATCAGCGGCGGAGGAGACCGTGCCGGCCTCCACCACCGCCGCGAAATAGCGCAGCAGACGGGTGTCCATGCCTGGTAAGCATACGCGTCATAAGAAACAGGTATTGGACCGTATGGGCGCGGCAGTGTCAGGCTGAGACCCCAGGCAGTGAGCCGTCCGCGAACCGCAGGGGCGGCCGGCCGCGTGTGCAGAGACTTTCCCCCGAAGGAGCGCAGATGAGCACCTCCACCCTTGCTGTGATCAACCCGGCCACCGGCGTGCAGATCGATGAGGTCCCCGACCTCACCGCCGATGAGGCGCTCGCCCGCGCCGAGACGGCCCACCAGGCCTTCGGGGAGTGGCGTCATGTGCCCCCGCGCAAGCGTGCCGAGGTGCTCACCCGCGCCTATGAGCTCATGATCGACGACGTGGAACGGCTGCGGGACCTCATCAGCGCTGAGAACGGCAAGTCCCTGGCCGATGCGGAGGCCGAGGTGCGCTACGCCGCGGAGTTCTTCCGCTGGTACGCCGAGGAGGCCGTGCGGCTTGGTGGGGAGTACACCCAGGCCCCGGCGGGGGGAGTGCGCAATGTGGTGACCCGCCATCCGGTGGGAGTCGCCCTGCTCATCACTCCGTGGAACTTCCCGGCCGCCATGGCCACCCGCAAGATCGGCCCGGCGCTGGCCGCTGGCTGCACTGTGCTGCTGAAGCCGGCCCGGGAGACCCCGCTGACCGCCGTGGCTATTGCGGAGATCCTGGTCAAGGCCGGCCTGCCGGAGGGCGCGGTGCAGATGGTCACCACCACCGGCACCCGGGATGTGGTCTCCGCGCTGCTGGCCGATGACCGGGTCAAGAAGCTCTCCTTCACCGGCTCCACTCCGGTGGGTCGCACCCTGCTGGGACAGTGCGCCCAGCGGGTGGTCAACGCCTCCATGGAGCTGGGCGGCAATGCCCCGTTCATCGTGACCGCTGATGCGGATGTCGAGGCGGCCGTCGCCGGGGCGATGATCGCCAAGTTCCGCAACTCCGGGCAGGCCTGCACTGCGGCGAACCGGTTCTACGTCCACGCCGACGTCGCCGAGAAGTTCATTGAGGCCTTCGGTGCCAAGATCAGCGAGTTGAAGGTCGGCGATCCGGCCGAGGGCGCTCAGATCGGTCCGATGATCCATGACAAGGCCGCCGGCGAGGTCCGCGAACTCATTGACTCCGCGGTGGAGGCCGGTGCGACAATCTCCCACCAGGCACAGGTGCCGGATTCAGTCGCCACGGAGGCGTTCGTGGCCCCGACGCTGCTGCGTGATGTGCCCGCCGATGCGCCGATCCTGAAGGAGGAGATCTTCGGGCCGGTGGCACCGGTGGTGGTGTGGGAGGACCAGGAGGAGATGATCCGCCTGGCCAACGACGCCGAAGTGGGCCTGTCCTCCTACGTCTACGCCGGCAGGCTCCAGGACGCCATGAAGATCGGCGAACGGCTGGAGGTCGGCATGGTCGGGGTCAACCGCGGCATCGTCTCCGATCCCAGCGCGCCCTTCGGCGGCGTGAAGCAGGCCGGCATCGGCCGCGAGGGCGGACACTGGGGCGTCGAGGAGTTCACCGAGGTCCAGTACCTCTCCGTCGACTGGTCCGAGTAGCTCCGGCTGGTCGCCGGCTCAGTGCGGGCGACCCCCGCCCTGAGCAGTGTGCGTGGTCTCAGAGCGGTACTCGGTGTAGGTGTAGGGGTTGTCCAGGATCTTGGTCTCCGGGATCTCTGGGCACATCCCGGCCTCCCATTCGGCCTCGCCCAGCTCGGCGCGGATATGCTCCACCGTGGCCTCCACGGTGGAGCGCACCCGGTCCAGGTCGACGTCGACCAGCTGATGATCATGCTTGACGATACGCCCGTCCACGAGCACTGTGTGCACATCACCGCGCTGAGCCTGGAACACCACATGCCCATGGGGATTGAGGATCGGGAACATCGCCGGGGAGGAGTCGTTCTTGATCAGCACCAGGTCGGCCTTCTTGCCAGCCTCCACTGAGCCGATCAGGTCCTCCATACCCAGGGCTTGGGCGCCGCCGCGGGTAGCCCACTGAACCACCTCATCAGCGCGCAGCCCCAGGTTGGTGCAGGTGTCGCCGGTGGCGTGGTGCTCGAAGTGTTCGCGGGCCCGGTCCGAGCTCAGCGTGGCCCGCATTGCGGCGAAGGCATCAGCGCTCCACCACACCGAGGTGTCCACCGAGAGCGAGACCGGGATGCCGTGGCGGCGCAGCGCCCAGGAGGAGGGGTAGCCCTGCCCGCAGCTGGACTCGGACTCCGCCGAGACCGAGGCCGCACCGCCGGTGGCCGCGATCCGCTGGTAAGAATCCTCGGAGAGGGTCGCCGCATGGACGTAGACGTTCTTCTCATTCATGAACCCGTGCGAGTGCATCAGGCGGATGCCGTCGTCGTTGGTTGCTCCCCACACCCCGGCGTGAGTGGTGACCGGCACGTCCAGCTCCCGGGCCACCTCAAAGGCGCCCTTCTCCGGGAACTCCGGGTCCCCGGTGACATCGAAGGCCATCTGGAAACCGAGCATCTCATCACCCAGCTGCCCGTTGGAGCGCGGAATCCGGCATCCACAAAATCGCGGAACTCCCCGGACGCGGCCCACTCCCAGGGGCCGGCGTGGATGTTGCCGTAGGCGAAGACGAACCTGCCGTCGACCTCCTGCAGAGCATCGACGGCGGCATCAGCATGCTCCACCGTGGACAGGCCGTGGGACCAGTCCACCGACGTGGTCACCCCGGCGTCGATGGCCTCCACGGCTGAGAGCAGGTTGCCGGCGTAAATGTCCTCGGGCCGGAACTTCTTGCCGTGCTCCAGGTAGTTCCACACGAAGTACTGAGTCAGGGTCCAGTCGGCGCCGTAGCCGCGCATGGCGGTCTGCCACATATGCCGATGGGTGTCCACGAAGCCGGGGGTGAGGATACCGCCGGAGGCATCGATGACCTGGCCGTGCTCCGGGGCCTGCACGTCGCGACCGACTGCTTCGATGCGGTCGCCGACCACCAGCACATCGGCTCCGGTGAGCACGCTGCGCTCAGCGTCCATGGTCAGCACGGTGGCGTTCGTGAACAGGATGGGCGCGCCCTGACGGCTGGCGCTGACGACGGGATCTGCAGTGGGTGCGCTCATAGTGGAGCCTCCTGGTGATGGATGACTTCTGGGGCAGATCGCCGAAGAGCGCCGGAACCCTGTGGCCCAGGAGATCTACATGCATGTGGACCGCAATGCGGAATACGTCCACCCCACCAGCACCCAGGAGGACTGACTATGGCTGACCTCACCGCAGTGCTCGCCAGCACCCACCACCCCTTCTACTACAAGGCCACCACCTCGCCTGAGCAGGAGCGGCCGCCCTTCGCAGATCAGTGGCAGCGCAAAGTGGAGGCCTACCGGGAGACCCTCACTGCTGCGGAGCCGGAGATCCTGGTGATGGTCGGCGCCGACCACTTCCACCAGCTCTGGCTGGACAACTACCCGCAGTTCCTCATCGGACAGGCCGAGCGCTACGACGCCACCTTCTACAACGAGGAGCGCGAATTCGGCATCCCGAAGTACACGCTCGACGGCGACGTCGACTTCTCCCGGTATATGCACTCGGAGCTGATGGCAGCCGACTTTGACTTTGCGGTCAGTCACGAGCTGAAGATCGATCATTCCATCATCTGCCCGATCATCACCGTGCGTCCTGAGGCCGATCTGCCGGTGGCGCCCATCTACACCAATATTTTTGTTCCCCCGCTGCCCTCCCCGAAGCGGTTCTACGATCTGGGCCGGGCCATCCGCCGGATCATCGACGCGTATCCGACCGACCGGAAGGTTGCCGCCATCGGCACCGGCCATCTCTCCCTGGAGCTGGGCGGTCCCCGCCAGTTCGGCGAGCACGGTCCGGATCCGCTCTTCGACGCCGACGCGATTGAGTGGCTCTCCACCGGCAACGCTGAGGCCATCCTGGCCAATGTCACTCACGAATCCATGTCAGGAGCAGGCAACGCCACCCACGGGTTCATGGACCTGCTGCTGATGATGGGGATCGCCGGCGAAGGGGTCCACGCCGACTACGTGGATCAGCTGGATCTGTTCCACACCCGCGAGATGTACATCACCTGGTACCCGCACAAGAACCAGAAGCAGACCGACGCCGCGGCGTCGGCCGCTGAGGTCTCCAGGGCCAGCCTGGGACCGATCTACGCCAATGATCCCGTCTGGGACCCGTTCCGCCATCCGGAGACCGGAGCCGGGGCCCCGTCCGAATCCCCCGTGGGGGCCTGAGAAGAGCGAGCCGCCGATGAGCAAGTACTACGTCAACAAATTCCTCTACACCATCGACCGCGATCCGGACTGGGTGGGCCGGTATAAGGAGGACCCGCGCGGAACCATCGAGGCCTGGGAGCAGCAGGTGGGCCGCTGGCTCAATCCGGCGCAGGAGACCACCTGGCTGTCCTTCACCGAGGAGGAGCGCGAAGCTCTGGCCACGCACAACTATGTGTGGCTCTTCGAGCACGGTGCCCACTTCTTCCTGAACCTGACATTGTTCATCGCTCTCTAAGATGAGGAGTACACCCAGCGGTCGGGTCCGCTGTCCTTCCAGCGAGAGATGGCGGATAAGCTCAGCCCCTGGCGGGGCAAGGACTATCCCTCTGTGGCCCTCTGAGCCTTCGGGAGGCCGCCGTCGCGGTCAGCCGCTTCCATAGAGTCCGAGGGCAGTGCCTGCCACCGCGCCCAGTCGTCCTGCACGGCTGCGGCAGCCCGCTGCAGGCGCGGCAGGTGCTCACCCACCAGAGTCTCCACCGAGGTCTCGGCAGCGTGCACGGTGGTGTTCATCGCAGCCCGCACCTGGCCGGAGTCGTCGCGCACCGGCACAGCAATGGAACGAATGCCCAGAGCCAGTTCCTCATCGGCCAGCGCCCAGCCCTGCTCCCGCACCTGGTCCAGCTCCGCGAAGAAAGCCTCCTGCTCCCAGCGGCCCACCGGCACCACGGAGGAGCGGGAGGTCTCGGTCAGCCGCGCCGCCACCTGGTCACGGTCCTGCCAGGCCAGCAGGGCTTTGCCCTGGGAGGTGGGCGGTGCCGGGAACCGGGTCCCGATGTCCACCCGCAGCGCGATGAGCTTGGGCACGGCCACCCGCGCCACATAGACGATGTCCGGCCCGTCCAGCTGGGACATGGAGGAAGACTCTCCGGTCACCGAGACCAGGTCCCGCAGATGTGGCCGGGCCACATCCCACAGCCCCAGGGAACTCACATAGGCAGTGCCCAGCTCCAGCACCTTCGGAGTCAGCGCGAAGTACCCGTCCTCAGCGCGGGCATACCCCAAATCCTGCAGCGTCATCAGGATCCGCCGCGCCGTGGGCCTGGCCAGACCCGCGGCCTGCGCCACCTGGGACAGCGTCAGTGAAGGATATTCCGGGGAGAAGGCCCGGATGACGCTGAGCCCCCGGGAGATAGCCTCGATGAACTCCGGGCTGCGATCCGGCAGACCTGTCTCCTCTCCGGCGCCGCGGCGCCCTGCCCAAAGTCTATGGCCTGTGCGTCGGCTGCGCTGGGGAGCAGGGTCACCGATTGCCGGCTGTGACCTCGCGCCAGGTCCGCACCAGCTGGCTGAACTCCTTGACTTGGACCAGCACGTGGTCGCGGCCGGCATTCTCCGCAGCCTCAGTCTCCCCCGTCTCAATAGCTTCAGCGATCACTCGGTGCTCGGCCAAGGACCGCCGCATCCTGTCCGGCACCCTCAGCTGCAGACGGCGGTAGGGCTGCAGGACCCTTCGCAGACTATGCGCCTGCTGCCGCAGATACTCGTTACCGCAGGCGTCATAGATCACCCCGTGGAACCACGCATTGGCGTAGTAATAACCGTCCGAATCGCCCTTCTGCTCATAGAGCTGGCACTCCTGGAGAGCATGGTGCAGCTCCTCCAGCTGCCCGCGGTCGATCCGGCGCGCGCACAAGCGGGCCGCCATCCCTTCCAGCTCCGCCATCACCTCGAACCTGTCGGCCAGCTCCGCCAGACTCAGCTCGGTGACATACGTCCCCTGCTTGGGCCGGATCGAGACCAGGCCCGAACGTTCCAGCGCCTGCAGCGCCTCCCGGATTGGAGTGCGGGAGCAGCCGAACTGCTGCTCCAGTTGGCTGGGGTCCAACCGCTCACCGGGGCGGTAGCGGCCGTCCACAATCGCATTCTCCAACGCGTCCCGCACGCGCTGGGACTCCGGCACTCGCGCCATATCCACCTCCACCTCTTCCCTGTGAGCTTATCGACCGCGCCAGTCGCCGGCAGAGGGGGTCCGATCTCTGCCGCGTCTGCTCCTGTGGCGCGAATCACATCTATACCTTATGCTGGCTGTTATATACATCACAGTACTGATTGGATGCATTGATCGAGGAGGTCTGATGGCACGTGGCGAGGGCTGGCTGCTGGGTGATCTCTTTCGAGTTCTCAGCGGCCGCCGCGGTGAATCAGAACCGCAGCCGGAGGCGCCGCCCGCTGAGCAGCTGCGCGCGGCCTGCCAGGTCCTCACCAGTGACATCGGCGAGGCCTCCATCCGAGCCGTGGCCAGCCGGGCACTCAGCGCCTACAGCCAGCTGGAGGATTCCGAGAAGGCAGAGTTCTTTCATTACATCCTGGACACCTACGGGGTCGATGCCGCCGCACTGCAGCAGGCGTACCACCGTTGGGAGGAGAGCCGCGGCCACCAGGAGCTGGCAGAACTGTTCACTGTGGTGGAGCCAGCCCGGCAACAGCTGCTGCGGCGGATCAACCATGCCCCAGGCGCCACCCGCGCCCTCGTGGATATGCGTGCGGACCTGCGCCGGCTGATGCGCTCCGACTCGCAGCTGAAACCGTTGGATCAGGATTTCCACCACCTGCTGACCTCCTGGTTCAACCGCGGCTTCCTGCGTATGGAGGAGATTACCTGGGACTCTCCACGCGAACTGCTGGAGAACCTGCTCCGCTACGAAAAGGTCCATCCCATGGCCGGCCGGGATGAGCTGCGCCGCCGTCTGCAGCCCAAGGATCGACGCATCTACGCGTTCTTCCACCCCGCCACCGGTGAGCTGCCGCTGATCTTCGTAGAAGCGGCCCTGCTGAAAGGGATCCCCACCCACATCAGCCCCCTGCTGCGCGCCGGGACCAGCGTCAACCCCGCCCGCGCGACGACTGCGGCCCTGTACTCCATCAACAACGCGTTGGACGGGCTGGCCGGTGTCTCCTTCGGGAACCTGCTCATCAAACAGGTCATCGACTCCGTGGGTGAGCAGCTGCCGCACTTAGAGACCTTTGTAACACTTTCCCCCATTCCGGGCTTCCGCAGCTGGTTCGAGGACCAGGCCCAGCGTCGGCAGGCCGCCGGTGACTCCGACTGGGAGCAGCTGCGGCAACGGCTGACCACACTGGACGGCGCACTGAAGGACCCGAAGGATGCCGCAGAGCGGGAGAAGCTGCTGCAGGATCCTCCCGCCCGTCTGCGCGCCGCACTGCAGCCGCTGCGCGAAGACCTCTTCGCCGTGCTGGCCCGCTACATCGCCCACACTCGTCGGGCAGACGGCCGACCGGTGGACCCGGTGGCGCGGTTCCATGTGGGCAACGGAGCCTCCGCCTGGCAGCTCAACTGGCCCGCTGACCCCTCGCCCCGCGCCTGGGAACAGTCCTACTCGGCGATGATCAATTACCGCTACGAGCCGGAGGTCCTGGAGCGCCGCCATGAGGAGTTCGTCCGTCATCGTGCAGTAGCCCTGGGCCCCCAGCTCTACCAGCTGCTGAGCTGTTCACCGGCGCCCGAGGAGCACATCACTATGAGAGGAAACCCGCCGATGTCCAAACCCTTCACCACCATCTACCAGCAGTTCTTTGCGCAGGCACAAGCTCACCCGGACAAGGAGCTTTTCCTGCTGCCAGACGCAAGAAGGATCACGTACGCCGAAACCCTGCACACCGCTCAGCGGATAGCCGCAGCTCTGCGTGAGGACGGAGTCCGGCCAGGGGACCGGGTGGCGATGCAGGTGGAGAAGTCTCCCGAGGCCATCGCTTTGTACCTGGCCACCTTGCAGATCGGCGGAGTCTTCCTGCCGCTGAACACCGCCTACACCGGAACGGAGGTGGACTACTTCATCCAGGACGCCCAGCCGAAGGTGCTGGTGTGCTCCCCTGCAGCAGCATCCGATCACGATCAGCGCTCGGTAGTGGTCGAGACCCTCGGCACCGACTCGGACGGAACACTGCTGCGTGCCACTGAGGCGAGCACCGAGATCCACAGTGCCGAACCTGACGACCTGGCCTCCATCCTGTACACCTCGGGAACCACGGGGCGATCCAAGGGGGCCATGCTCACCCATCGCAACCTCGCCTCCAACTGCGAAGCACTGCTGGAGACCTGGCAGTACACCGAAGCCGACCGGCTGATCCACGCATTACCGATCTTCCACATCCACGGACTGTTCGTGGCGGCCAATATGACATTGGCCGCCGGGGCCTCAATGCACTACCTCCCCGGCTTCGACGCCGAGGCCATCATCGACCTGCTGCCGGAGGCCACCGTGCTGATGGGGGTTCCCACCTTCTACACCCGACTGCTGAAGAATGAGCGGCTCACCAAGGAAGCCTGTGCCCAGATGCGGTTATTCGTCTCCGGCTCCGCGCCTCTGCTGGCCAGCGACCACCAGGCCTTCTACGAACGCACCGGACACGCCATTCTGGAACGCTACGGCATGACCGAGACCGGTATGAACACCACCAACCCCTACTCCGGAGGGCCGCGCAAACCAGGCACGGTGGGCAAGCCCTTCCCGGGCGTGGAGGTCCGGGTGGTGGACCGTGAAACCGCCGACCCGGTTGCGGACGGGGAGGTGGGACTGGTGGAGGTGCGCGGCCCCAACGTCTTCTCCGGCTACTGGGGGATGCCGGAAAAGACCGCCGAGGAGTTCCGACCGGACGGCTTCTTCATTACGGGGGACTTGGGCCGCATCGACGAGGACGGCTACCTGTGCATCGTCGGGCGCGATAAGGACCTGGTCATCTCCGGGGGATACAACGTCTACCCCAAAGAAGTAGAGGAGCGGATCGACGCCCACCCAGCGGTGCTCGAATCAGCCGTCATCGGAGTTCCCCACTCGGATCTCGGCGAGGCAGTGGTCGCCGTCGTCGTCCCCGCGCCGGAGGCACAGCTGGATCCGGAGGAAATCCTGCAGTTCATCTCCGGGGATCTGGCCCGGTTCAAGCAGCCCCGCGCCGTACGGATAGTTCAGGCTCTGCCCCGCAATGTGATGGGCAAAGTTCAGAAGGCCGAGCTGCGCCGACAGTACGCAGACATCTTTGAAGCCGCCAACGCCTGAAGGCGCAACAAGCAAGGAGAGAACTGATGGTGCTCTATGGAGTCGCAGCCCTGGCGCTGTGCATGCTGGTAGGAATGATCATCGGCGACCTGATCGGCGTAGCCGTGGGGGTCGACGCCAATGTCGGCGGCGTGGGCTTCGCCATGATCATGCTAGTGCTCGCCACCGCATGGCTGCGCAAGAAGGGACTGTTCCCCAAGTCCACTGAGCAGGGTGTGCTGTTCTGGAGCGCACTGTACATCCCGATTGTCATCGCCATGGCCAGTACGCAGAACGTAGCCGAGGCACTGGACGGCGGACCGATGGCGATTCTGGCGGGTCTCACTGCCCTGGCCTGCGGAGCCGCTCTGGTACCGGCGCTATCTCGTATCGGCGGCCGCGCTGAGCCGCTGCCTCCGATGACCGACGAAGAGAAGATGGAGGCCTGAGATGGAACTCGTCGCAGATGTGCTCGAGCGCAACGGCCTGCTGTTCGCCTTCGTGATTGTCGGAGCCCTGATGATGGTCTCCGGCTGGCTCTCCAAGACACTCACCCGCGGAAGGCTGCAGGGCTCGGCCATCGCCATCATGCTGGGGCTGGTATTGGCCTACATCGGAGGTGTGCAGACCGGCGGAGAAGCGGGGCTGGCCGATATCGCGATCTTCAGCGGCCTGGGACTGATGGGCGGAGCTATGCTGCGCGACTTCGCTATTGTGGCCACCGCATACGGCGTAGACCTGCAAGAGATCAAAAAGGCCGGGTTGGCCGGCGGCCTTTCCCTGATTCTGGGAGTCTTCGTCTCCTTCGTCGCCGGCGCGCTGGTGGCCGCTGCCTTCGGCTACACGGACCCGGAGTCTATGGCCACGGTGGGAGCAGGGGCCGCCACCTACATCGTGGGCCCAGTGACAGGAACCGCCGTGGGGGCCAGTTCGGAGGTGATCGCTCTTTCCGTCGCCGCTGGCCTGGTGAAATCGGTGGTCGTCATGGTGGGCACCCCCATGATCGCTTCGGTGATTGGATTGAACAATCCGAAGTCAGCTATGGCATACGGCGGGCTGATGGGCACCACCTCCGGGGTGGCCGGAGGATTGGCCGCCACCGACAAGCGACTGGTGCCCTACGGAGCGATGACCGCCACCTTCTACACAGGTCTCGGTTGCCTACTGGGCCCCAGCGTCTTCTACTTTGCGTTGCGCTTCCTCTTCGGCGCATGAGCGAAACACCTGCGCCGGTCGAAGCAAAGAACGTGCCAGAAGGGCCCAAACACGCAGGTTCTGGGCATGAGTTTGGGCCCTTCCGACACGCTATGCGGAGGGTTGGGCGGTGGGCTGAGGCGGTGGGACGGCCGGTAGGCTGGCCGTCATGACTTCTTCCCCTCTGGACCGCACCGACCTGCTCGCCGCCGCCGAGGCACGGCTGCCTCAGATCATCGGCGACATCCAGCGCTTGGTGGAGGTGGAATCGCCCTCCGAGGACCTGCAGGCCGTGGCCCGCGGAGCCGCCGAGGTGGCCGCACTTGCCGCCGAGCGCCTGGGTGCCGCACCGGAGAGCATCGTCATCGACGGGGTGACCCACCTGCGGCTGCGCTTCGGTGCGCAATCGCCGAAAGTGATGCTGATCAACCACCAGGACACGGTCTGGCCGATCGGCACCCTGGCGCGCAAGCCGTTCAGCAACCAGGACGGCGTGCTGCGCGGTCCTGGGGTCTTTGACATGCTCACCGGAGTGGCCATGTCGCTGCACGCCGCCTCGCTGCTGCAGCAGGCCGGCCACAGCCTGGAGGGTTTGAGCATTGTGGTCACCGGCGATGAGGAGCTCGGCTCGGTGACCTCTCGGAAGCTGATGGAGGACGAGGCCGCCCAGGCCCACGCCGTCTTTGTGATGGAAGGCGCCCTAGAGACCTCCCTGAAGGTCGCCCGCAAGGGCACCTCCATGTACGAGGTGATCGTCCACGGGCGCGCCGCTCATGCCGGCCTGGAACCGGAGAAGGGCATCAATGCCGGCCTGGCACTGGGTCTGCTGCTGCCCCAGATCGAGGGCCTCGGCTCTCCGGAGCTGGGCACCACGGTGGTGCCGACCGTGATCAGCGCCGGCGCCACCACCAACACGGTCCCCGACCGAGCCCAGGTGGCCGTAGATGCCCGCGCAGCCACCGTGGCCGAGCAGCAGCGGGTCGACCGGGAAATCCGTGCGCTGGCCGCCCCCCTGGAGGGGGCCGAGGTGGAGGTCACCGGCGGGATCAACAGGCCACCTATGGAGCGCTCTGCCGCAGAACCGCTCTTCGCCCAGGCCCAGCAGATCGCTGCCGAACTGGGCATCGGGGAGCTGCACGGCGCCGAGGTCGGCGGCGCCTCCGACGGCAATTTCACCGCGGCTCTCGGTGTCCCAACCCTGGACGGGATGGGGGCCTGCGGAGGCGGACCCCACGCAGAGCATGAGCACACCCTGGTGGAGTACATCGCCCCGCGGACCGCCCTGCTGGCCGGACTCATCGACGCCCACCTGTAGTGACTGCGCAGCGGAGAACCCGCAGGGTCATAGTGGCTCAGCGGCCGTCTTGTCGGCGCCCAGGCGCAGCTCTAAGGTGAGGTGAGCAGCACTGTGATGCGCATCACCTGACGAGGAGGTCGCCGATGCCTGAGATTCCCGCCTTCGTGCTGGAGCAGGCCCGCCAGTCCCCGCACCGCCAGACCCTGACGCTCAGCGATCCGCAGGACGGCGAGGTCCTGGTGGAGGTCGCCGCCTGCGGGGTCTGCCACACGGACCTGCATGTGATCAAGGATGAAGTGGCCTTCCCGAAGCCGGCGGTGCTCGGTCATGAGGTCTCCGGAGTGGTGCGCCAGGTCGGCGCCGGCGTGAACCATGTGGCACCCGGGGACCGGGTGGCCTGCAGCTTCATCATGCCCTGCGGCAGCTGCCGGCACTGCCAGCTGGGACTCGAGGACCTCTGCGAGGTCTTCTTCCAGCGCAACCGGCTGCGCGGACAGCTCTACGACGGCACCACCCGGCTGGCCCGCGGGGACGAGCCGATCGCCATGTACTCCATGGCCGGGCACGCCGCCCAGTGTGTGGTGCCGGCCGGCGCGGTCTTCCCGCTCCCTGAGCAGGTGCCCCTTCAGGAGGCCGCCGTGCTGGGCTGCAGCCTGTTCACCGGCTACGGCGCAGTGCGCATCGTGGCGGATCTCCAGCCCGGTGAGTCGGTGGCTGTGATCGCCGCCGGGGGAGTGGGCCTGAGCATCATCCATCTGGCCCGCGCCGCCGGTGCTGAACGGGTCATCGCCGTCGATATCGACGACGACAAGCTCGCCCTGGCCAGCCAGCTGGGCGCCACCGATGTGATCAACTCCTCGCACACCGACCCGGTGGAAGCTGTCACCGCACTGCTGGGCCACGGTGTGGATGCAGCCTTCGAGGCCTTGGGTTCGGTGCCCACTGTGAAGCTGGCGGTGGATCTGCTCGACGACGGCGGCCGGGCGGTGCTCGCTGGCATCGCCCCAGCCGGCCAGACCATGGACGTGGACATCACCAAAGTCGTCCGCCGCAAGCTGCGTATCCTCGGCTCCTTCGGCGCCCCCGCCTCCGCCGCAATGCCGGAGGTGATCCGCTGGGCAGCAGAGGGCCGGATAGACCTGGACCGGCTGATCACCCAACGGTTCAGCTTCGACCAGATCGCCCAGGCCTACCAGCTGCTGGATCAGCGCAAGATCCTCGGGCGCGCCCTCATCCAGATCAACCCAGACCTTCAGTGAGCGGGCCCGCCGTCACCGCCGCACCCGGGCCCCGCAGCCTCAGGCCGGTCCACTGACCTCCTGCCCAGTGCTCCCGCCGGCCAGCGACTACAGTGGCAGCTATGCGGATCGAGTCCCTCACAGTGCGGCGCGTGCAGATGGAGATGCTCACGCCCTTCACCACCAGCTTCGGCACCCAGACCCACCGGGACCTGCTCATCGTGGAAGCCCACTCCTCCGAGCGCACCGGATACGGCGAATGCGTGGCCATGGGCGCGCCCCTGTACTCCGAGGAGGCCACCGCCACCTGCCAGGTGGTCCTCGAGGAGTACCTCATCCCCATGCTGCGCAGCCACGGCGCCGCAGCCGGCACCCCCGGGGTGGTGGAGATCGACCACCCCCAGCTCATCCGCCAGATCCTGGCACCGGTCAAACGCAACTCGATGGCCAAATCCGCCCTCGAAGGTGCGGTCTGGGATCTGTGGGCCAAGCACCAAGGCATCAGCCTGGCCGAAGCCTACGGTGGCACCCGCAGCCACATAGAGGTGGGACTGAGCATCGGGATCAAAGACACCGACGCCGAGCTGGTCTCCGCCGTCGGTGCCGCAGTGGACGCCGGCTACCGGCGGATCAAGATCAAGATCGCCCCCGGACGGGACCTTCAGATGCTGCGCGCAGTGCGCCGCGAGTTCCCCGACACCCCCATCATGGCCGATGCCAACTCGGCCTACACACTCGCCGACGTCGACCTCTTCCGGTCCCTGGATGAGCTGGATCTGATGATGATCGAGCAGCCGCTGGCCCATGACGACATCGTTGACCACCGGCACCTGCAGGCCCAGATCCGCACCCCCATCTGCCTGGACGAGTCGATCCACTCCGCCGAGGACGCGCGCAAAGCCATCGAACTGGGCTCCGGGAAGATCATCAACATCAAGATCGGCCGCGTCGGCGGCATCGCCGAATCCCAGGACATTGAGGCGCTGTGCCGCCAGCACGGACTGGACGCCTGGTGCGGCGGGATGCTGGAGACCGGCATCGGACGGGCGCACAATGTGGCCATCGCGTCTCTGGCCGGCTTCACCCTGCCCGGCGACACCGCGCCCTCAGCCCGCTACTGGGCCGAAGACATCATCGAGCCGGAAGTGGTGATGGACCGCGGCGTCATCGAGGTGCCCACCGCACCCGGACTGGGATACGACGTCGTCGAAGAACGCCTGGATGCCCACACCACTGAGACAAGAACCTACGACCTCACCGCTGCTTGAGGACCTGCCGTGACACACTCCGCCTCACCGCACTCCGTCGCCACCTCCTCCCCGGGGAGCCCGACGCCGGCAGCACACCGACCACCCGCCGCCGGGGCCCTCCGCCCTGAGATCATCCAGCAGGCCGAGCAGCAGGCCCGCCGGGCCGCCGAGGCCTCCCAAGTCCAGGTCCGGCAGCTGACCACCCTGGAGGAGCACACCGCGGCCGCAGATCTACTGGATGCCATCTGGAATCCCGACGGCGATGGCGAGTCCGTGATGCAGCCGGGCCTGCTGACCGCCATGGAGCATGCCGGATCCTATGTGGCCGGAGCCTGGGACCGCGGCGACCTGGTCGGAGTCACCATCGGGTTCTTCGGGCCGCCGTCCGCAGGACTGATGCACTCCCACATCGCCGGGGTGGCCCCGGCCGCGATGCGCCGCGGAATCGGCGCGGCGATGAAGCTCCACCAGCGTGCCTGGTGCCTCCACCACGGGGTGCACACCATGGAGTGGACCTTCGACCCGCTGATCGCCCGCAACGCGCGGTTCAACCTGACCCGACTCGGCGCGCAGCTGGCCGAGTACCTGCCTGAGTTCTACGGGCAGATGCGAGACGGGATCAACGCCGGCCAAGGCAGCGACCGCGCGCTGATCCGCTGGCATCTGGACCGCCAGTATCCCGAGGTGCCTGAGCCGGCCGCCGCCACCGGCGAAGAAGCTGTGCTGCTGCACGTCGGCGAGGACCACCAGCCCCGGCCGGTGAGCGACGATGCTCTGGCCGCCGCCGAAGCCGCAGGGACAGACGTGCTGCTGCAGATCCCGGAGGACGTGGAGGCCCTGCGGTCCGCCGCTCCGAAGACTGCCGCGCAGTGGCGCACCGCGCTGCGAGAGGCCATGCACCCGCTGATGGCCGCAGGGTGGACGGTGGCCGGACTCACCGCCGAGGGCTTCTATCTGCTCCGTCCGCCCGCGCACAGCCCCCGGTGACCCGCAGAACAGGAGCCTGATGAACCATCACCCCAGTGACCCTGCGCCGGCCGGCGAGCAGGATGGCGCAGAGCAGGACCCTCAGAGCTCCAGCCCGCAGGACGGGCATCCCAGCGCGACACCGAGCCGCAACGAGTTTGTCCGCTCCCTGGCCACAGGTCTGGCCGTGCTGGAGGCGTTCACCTCGGATGACCCGCGGCTGACGCTCTCCGATGTGGCCCGCCGCGCCCACCTGAACCGCGCCACCGCACGGCGGATGCTGCTGACCCTGGTGGAGCTGGGCTACGCCTACACCGACGGGCGCACCTTTGAACTGACCCCGCAGGTGCTCAGCCTGGGCCACGGCTACTGGTCCGGCCGAAGCTGGCACGAGCTGCTGCAGCCGCAGCTGCGTGAACTCTCCGCCAAGCTGAACGAATCCTGCTCCGCGGCCGTGCTGACCGGAGATGACGTGATGTACGTCAGCCGGGTGCACACCCGGCGGATTATGCGCATCGACCTGGGGCTGGGCAGCCGCCTTCCAGCCTTCGCCACATCCATGGGGCGGGTGCTGCTGGCGGATCTGCCCCCAGACCAGCTGTCCCGGCGGATCCATGCCATGGCACGCCCTGCGCTGACCGCGCACACCGTCACTGACCCGGAGACGCTTATCGGACTGATCCAACAGGTCGGCCAAGACGGTTTCGCGCTGGTGGACCAGGAGCTGGAGGTCGGCCTTCGCTCGGCAGCGGTGCCGGTGCGCAGCGCGGCAGGGCGCACCGTACTGGCGCTGAACACCTCCATATCGGCCGGGGCGGAATCACCGGAGCAGACCGCAGACCGGGTGCGGCCTGCCCTGCAGAGGTGCGCACAGCAGGTGGAGGCGATGATCCGCTCCCTGGGGCGCGACGCCGAGAGCCTCACCCGCTGACCCCTCACCCTGGCCCTTTTCCAGTGGCGTCGCAGCACGCTAGACTCCTTTCGGATGCGAACAACCGTTTGCATAGCGAACACATGAGGCTCCCGGGATGCTCCGCGGGGCCCCCGGCCGGGAGGAAGGACTCATCTGTGGAAGATGTCTACGTCTACGGCGGCACCCGGACCCGGTTCGGCAAAGTCGGCGGCGCCCTGGCCGGCGAACGTCCCGACGACCTGGCAGCACTGGTCATCAGCGCCTCAGTGGAGGCCGCCCCGAACCTCACTATGGAGACTGCCGGAGAGGCGGTCGGCGAGGTGCTCTTCGGCAACGCCAACCCTGATGAGCATTCCCTACCAGCCCGAACGCCTCAGCCGCGATGACCTGGCCCGCCTGGTGGCGGCCGCTATCGCCCCCGGTTCCTATGTCAATCTGGGCATCGGTCAGCCCACCACGGTGGCCGACCATCTCACCGCTGAGCAGAACGTCACCCTGCACACCGAGAACGGCATGCTGGGTATGGGGCGCAAAGCGGCAGAGGACCAGATCGATCCCGATCTGATCAACGCCGGCAAGATCCCGGTCACCGAGCAGCCCGGAGCCAGCTACTTCCACCGTGCCGACTCGTTCGCCATGATGCGCGGTGGCCACCTGGACGTCTGCGTCCTGGGAGCCTTTCAAGTCTCGGCCGCAGGGGACCTGGCCAACTGGTCCACCGGTGCCCCCGACGCCATACCCGCCGTCGGAGGAGCCATGGACCTGGCTATCGGGGCCAAGGGGGTCTTCGTCATGATGAGCCTCTTCGCCAAGGACGGCAGCCCCAAGATCGTGCCCGAATGCAGCTACCCGGTCACTGGTCTGGGGTGCGTCACCCGGGTCTACACCGATCACGGGGTCTTCCTGATCCCCAGCGGACAGGACGCCGGCCCGGTGCGGGTGCGTCAGCTGCACGGGATCAGCCCTGATGAGCTGAGTGACCGGCTGCAGGTGGAGGTCCGGCCCGCTGAGGCTCAGGCCAGCGCTTCGGCCCGGTAGCGGGCCGGGGTCAGCCCGGTGTCGCGTTTGAACACCTGCCCAAAGTAGGAGGTGTTTTCGAAGCCGAACCGGCGCGCCAGCGCCTCCACCGGTACATGGGCCAGCTGAGGATCGGCCAGCGCCTCCTGGATCCGGTCCAACCGGCGGGTGCGGATATAGGCGGCCACAGTGGTCTCCGCCTGCTCGAAGAGCAGATGCAGATACCGGGTGGAGATGAAGTTCGCCTCCGCCACCCGCACAGGTGAGAGTCCCGGGTCTGACAGGTGGTCCTCTATGTACTCTCGGCAGCGCTCCAGCGTCACCGCCGCCGGGCCCAGCTCACGGCCACCCTCGGCGAATGCGACCTCTCGAAGCATCTGCTCAGCCAGCCCCACCAGATGATGGGAGACCAAAGCCGCACTGGCTGCCGCGGTCCGGCCGCCGTCGTGCTGGAGCTGGTCCACCAGTGTCCAGACCGCTGCGCCCCAACCCCTGGTCGGCGGAGAAGCTGCGGGCAGTGATCTCCTGCAGCTGGGTCCCTGCAGTGCGGAACCGGGAAACCGGGATCCTCACGCCCAGGGCTGAGTAGTCGTCAGAACCCTCCAGCTGCACCGGATCTGCAGAGGTGAACAGGAGGAACTCACCCGGCTGCAGTGTGGTCTGCCGGCCGTGCTGACGCAGGCGCATGCGCCCGGTGCGCTGCAGCGTCAGGACCACTTCCTCTCTGGCAGTGGCGCGGATCTCCGCTCGGCTGCGGGCGGCGGCGTGCCGCTGGCATGTCATGGTGAACAGGCCGACGTCGAAGAGCTGACTGGCGCGAATGGACCCGGCGAAGGTCTCTGCCCGCGGCACGTCCACGGTGAACGGCAGCACCGAGCCCTCCACGATCTGGGCCCACGAGGACTCGTCGGCAGCTCGGAGCACCGCCGAGGAGCCGGAGTGCGCCATGCTCCGCTGGGCGAAATCGCACCCCTACAGGGGCGGCGGCTCTGGCCCGGTCGGCAGCGAGTCTGAGGTCACACCCGCCCGCGGCCGGCCCCGCTCAGACCTGGGAGAGGCTGCGCCGTTCATTGGCGCGGGCGTGATGCTCCAGCTTCACCGTCCACACCTCGCCGGGCTCCATGAGCTTGTGCTTGCCCTCCACATTGACGTCGATCGGCTCGGCTGAACCCTCGGAGAGGTTCAGGGTGACGTGATCGTGGTTGATGTGCACCAGGATCGGCTGGTTGCGGTAACGCATCCGGAACGTGACCTCCGGCAGCTCATCGGGCAGCAGCGGATGCAGCCACAGCGCGTCGGCTCGGGTCTCGATGCCGCCGTAGCAGCGCAGCGCCATATCCACTGTGCCGGCCATTGCGCCCAGGTGGATGCCCTCCCGGGTGGTGCCGCCCTGGGTGTCTGAGAGGTCTGCCTCCAGCGCCTCCTTGAACAGGTTCCAGGAGCCGGCGCGGTCGAACCGTGCCGCCACCCAGCCGTGCACCAGGCGCGAGAGCGTCGAGCCGTGCGAGGAGCGCTGCAGGTAGTACTCGATAGTGCGCTCGAAGTCCTCCATGGTCAGCTCGTAGCCCATATGCTGCAGGGTCTCGATGAGCTCACTGGAGGAGAACAGGTAGCACAGCATGAGCACATCGGCCTGCTTGGAGAGCTTGTACCTGTTGGTGGCATCGCCCTCGGCCTGCAGGATCAGGTCCAGGCGGCCGATATTGCCGTATTTGGCGCGGTAGCCCTCCCAGTCGAACTCCAGGAGGTCCTCGTAGCCTTCGAACTGGCTGATCACCCCGTCGGAGTGGAAGGGCACCCGCAGACGGCGGGCAATATGCTCCCAGTGGTCCAGCTCATCCTCGAAGATGTCCAGCCATTCGGAGAGCGGATCGTCCCGGGAGTCCAGCTCGCGCACCAGACGGGCGGTGTGGCGCAGCATCCACGAGGTCAGCACATTGGTGTAGGCGTTGTTCTTCAGCCCCGAGCCGGGAGTGTCCGGATAGCCGTCGTGGTACTCATCCGGCCCCATCACCCCGGAGATGTCATAGCGGTCGGCGGCGGCGTCGTACTCGGTGAGGGAGACGAAGAACCGGCTGATCTCCACCAGCATCTCCCCGCCGTAGTCGGAGAGGAACGTGTAGTCCTGGGTGGCTTCGAAGTACTGCAGCACCGAATAGGCGATGGCCAGCCCGACGTGCCGCTGGCGGTGCGAGTTGTCCGGCATCCACTCCTGGCTGCGCGGATTCCACAGCTCGGTGGGGGTCTCCTCACGGCCGTCGGAGCCGGACTGCCAGGGGAACATGGCTCCGGCATACCCCTCGGCCCGGGCAGCGGCGCGGGCCTCAGAGAGCCGACGGTAGCGGTACATCAGGATGCCGCGGCTCAGCTCCGGCCGGCGCAGGGTGAGCATCGGGTACATGAACATCTCGTCCCAGAACACGTGACCCCGGTAGCCCTCGCCGGAGAGTCCGCGGGCCGGCAGCGAGGCATCCAGGTCCCGGCGGGCGCCGAAGGCGGTCTGCAGCACGTGGAAGGTGTGCAGGTTCAGCGCCAGCTGCTGGCGGGAGTGGCCCGGACCGATGGAGACGGCGAACCGGTGCCAGAGCGCACCCCACATCTCCTCGTGGTAGGTGAGCATCTCACGGAAGGTCGAAGCCCGCTGGACTCGCTTGACCGCGTTGTGCCACACGGTGGAGACGGCGTGGTCGTGGGAGCTGGAGGCGGCGGCGATCTTCTCCACCTTCACCGGGTTGCCGGCCTCCAGGTGCAGGGAGATGTCATGGCCGGCCACCAGGTCGGACTCCATCACCGGCCGGCGCATCGGATGGCCCGGAGTGCCCACCCGGGTGCGGGTCGCCACGGCGATCTGCACCTTGGACTGGTTGGTCTGGGTCTCCAGCAGCACCGTTTCGCCGTCGATCTCACGGGAGTCCACCGGCTCCAGGTGGTTGCCGGCCAGCTCGCGGTCGGCGGCCACATTGCGGTTGGCCACGCGGCCTTCGATCATCGAGCGGACGTTGACGTTGCCCGACCAGTTTTCGGCCTCGATCTTGGCCTCCATGGCCGCCAGATGCACCCCGGCCAGCGACTGGAACTGCCGGATGGTCACCTTGGTGCGCCGGCCGTGCAGGTCCTGGAACCGGGCGATTCGGGTCACTAGGCCGCGCCGCATATCCAACTCCTGGTGGTACTCCAGCAGCTCCGGTGAGCTGGGCACCAGCGGATTGCCGGCCTCGGGAGTGATCTGCAGGAACGTCCAGTCCGGGATGTTGACCATATGCTCGGTCTCCACCGTCTTGCCCATAATGTCGGTCTTGAGACGGTTGAAGACCCCGGCCAGATAGTTCCCCGGGTAGTGCGTGGCATCAGCATTGGTGCCCGGATAGGAGGCGCGGGTGCCCCAGTAGCCGTTGGCCATATGGCACAGCACCTCGCGGGTGGGCTCTTCGCGGGGCTCGAACGAGTCGTAGGAGAGCACCCAGTTGGGGTCATAGGGGCGAGTGGTGCGGGTCTGCAGGCGAGCCGCCGAGAGGTCCTTGACCACCACGTCGGCTCCGCCCTCCTTCAGCCGGCGCGGGTCATCGCCCCGGTTCAGGCCCACCACCATGCCGAAGTTGCCGGCGCGCCCTGCCTGCACGCCGGAGACGGCGTCCTCAATGACGATGGCGTCCTCCGGCTCCACGCGCAGCTGCGCGGAGGCGTGCAGGAACATATCTGGGTTCGGCTTGCCCGGCAGCCCCAGCTGCACCGCATCGGTGCCGTCGACGATGATGTCGAAGGCTTCCAGCAGGTCCGCCCGGCGCAGCACCTCGCGGCCGTTGCGCGACGAGGTCACCAGCGCGGTGGGGATCCCGTCCTCCCGCAGGGTGTGGATCAGCTGGACGGTGGTCTCAAAGACCTCGACGCCGTCGCGGTTGAGCACCTTCTCGAAGTAGCCCTGCTTCCTCGCGGCCAGACCGTGCACGGTCAGCGCCTCGGGTCCGTCCTCCGGGGTGCCCTCCTCCACGTGGAGGCCGCGTGCGGCCAGAAGTGAGCGGACCCCCTCCTCGCGCGGGCGGCCGTCCACGTAGGTGAGGTAGTCCTCCTGGGTGAACTCCGGCTGGGGGGAGCCGGCCACCTCGCTCAGGGCCGCATCGAAGAGCTCTTTCCACGCCTGGGAGTGCACGCTTGCGGTGTCGGTGACCACACCGTCCATGTCGAAGAGCACCGCACGGAAGTGCCGCAGGGCGTGCCGCTTAGCTTCGGCGCTGTGGCGGAAAGGGTTCTCGAAGGGGTGCATATCTACCTCACGCAGAGCGGGGTCGAGGGCAGTTGACTGTTCGCGCGCGTGCCGCGGGCAGGGCGCACTGGTCCCACCCGCCGCAGCACGGACCCCATCCTAGAGCGGGGCCTGCGCCTAAACCTACTCATGGGGAACATTCGGGTGTGGTGATTTCGGCTACACGATCGCATCGGCGCTGCTCAGCCGCCGTCGGTGCTAACGTCGTGCTTGTGCCCCGAAGATCCAGCATTGAGCTGACCTTCCGGGAGGTCACCGGCACCTCCCGGGAGACCACTGTGGCCGCCGGCGTGGTGGTGGACTGGATCGACAAGACCGCCTATGCCTGTGCTGCCTCCTGGACCCGGGCCTCCTGCGTGACCACCTATGTGGGCAATATGCACTTCAGCGTCGCTGTGCCCCGTGACACTCCGGTGACGGTGCAGGCGCGTGTGGTGCACACCGGCCGCACCAGTGTGCACGTGCAGACCAGGGTGCTCATCCGCACCGGCGGGCCGGGCGAGCAGCCGGGCTGGAAGACCTGCACCGAATGCTTCATGATCTACGTCGCCCTAGGTGCCGACGGCGAGCCGGCCCCGGTGCCGCCCTTCGAGCCGAGCACCGAACTGGAGCGCCGCCGCGACGTCGACGCCGCCCAGCGGATGGTCTACCGGCGGAAGGTGGAGGAGCAGATCCAGTCTCTGCCCTCTGGCTTCGCCACCTCTGAGGCGCTGACCCTGCGTTTCCTGGCCGAGACCGATGAGCGCTACCCCGACGGGAAGATCCGCGGCGGTGCGGTGATGAAATGGATCGACCTGGCAGCCGAGATCTGCGCGGAGCGCTACTGCGGCTACGACGTCGCCAGCGTGCTCACCGGGGGAGTGCGATTCTACCGGCCCATCACCATCGGGGACCTGGTGGAGGTCGATGCCCGGCTGGTGCTCACCGGTACGAAGTCCATGCATGTGCTGGTGCGGGTCCGCGCTGGGGACCGCTGGGAGCGAAACCCCCAGGTGGTCGCCTACGGGCTGCCGGTGATGGTGGCTCCCGACGGCAGGGGATCGGCCCGGCGCATCACCCGCTGGGAGCCCATCAGCGATGAGGACCATATGGTCGCCGAGAAGGCCCGGCGCATCCGGGACCTGCGGAATGCGACCCTGCTGACTCCCAGCCCATACTCGGATGCTTCGGAATCCTCTGAGGGGTCCGAGACTGCCGAGCTGTCTACTCCCTGAGGCTGAGGAATTCTCCAGGGCACCTGGTTACAGTTGAGCCTGATGAGCTCACCGCAGAACCCCTACGGGGAACCCTCCCCAGACGCCGGCGATCAGCAGCACCGTGGCCGGGGCCCGGAGCAGCAGCCGTCCCCCTGGGCCGCACCGGGACCCTATCCCGCCGCCGGGCAGCCCCCGCAGGGCACCGGCACGCAGCCGTATCCCCACCAGCCGTACGGAGGCCCTGCTGGGTACGGACACCCTGAGGCTCCCGGTCCGCACTCGCCCTACGGCCCGCCGGGGGCCCATGGAGCCCAGGGCGCCTACGGGTCTCAGCACTACGGCCCCCAGCCCTATGGCGCACAGGGCCCCCACAGCCCGCAGCACTACGGCTGGCAGCCTCAGCCGCCGCGGCGGCGCCAACAGGACTCCGAACCCGGCCGCTTCACCTGGTGGGACCTAGGCGCCACCCTGTTCTACGTCATCGGGTTCCTCACCGGCCTGGTGGGCCTAATCGGTCTGGTGCCGGCAGTCGGGGACATGCTGAACTCCGCCGATGAGGACACCGCCCAGTTCGGCATGTTCCTGATCAACGGCATCAGCTACGCAGTTCTGGCCGTCATCGCCCTGGCGCTGTCCGGGTCCGCCCTGTGGCGCTCCATCCGGCGCTTTGGGTATCTGTGGTGGCTGAAGCTGCTGCTGGTCCCAGTGGGCTGGGCCGTGATGCTGGGTGTGAACATCCTGGTCGTCGTCGGTATCCTCGGCGCCGACCCGGAGACCTCGGAGAATCAGGCTGCCATTGACGCGATGCTCGGGGCCGTCCCCTTCCTCGGCGCGGTGCTGGTCATCGCGGTGCTGGGCCCCTATGTGGAGGAGTACTTCTTCCGGCACCTGCTCATCGGCAAGCTCTCCCGCCACCTGAACATCTGGGTCTGCGGGGCGATCTCTGTGGTCACCTTCCCGCTGCTGCACTTCATCCCTGCACTGATCGGACTGGCCGAGGACCTCACCGCGGTGGCCGTGGTGCCCTATGTGACCATGGGCGCGCTGATCACGGTGGGCTACATCCTCTCGGGGCGGAACCTGTTCTATGCCTGGCTGATCCACGCCTTCAACAACTTCATCTCCCTGGTCATGGCGTACTTCGTGCAGCCGTGGGCCGAGGGCATCCTTGAGGACTACCCCGAGCTCGACGCCGGGCTGAGCCTGCTGCCCCTCGTGGCGGCCCTGCCGTGGTGAACCGGGAGACTCCCGACGCCGGACGGCCGCTGGGCCGGCAGATTCTGGCTCTGGCGCTGCCGGCACTGGGCGCACTGGTGGCCGAACCGCTGTTCCTGATGGCCGACACCGCCATCATCGGGTGGCTCGGCGTGTCCGAACTGGCCGGAGCCGCCCTCGGCGTGACGGTGATGCACACCGTGGTGGGGCTGATGATCTTCCTGGCCTACTCCACCACGCCCGCAGTGGCGCGCTATGTGGGCGCCGGGCGCCGAGCCCACGCGCTGGCCGCCGGACGCGACGGTCTTTGGTTGGCCATCATCCTGGGAGTGGTGCTGGCCTGCGCCGGGGCCGCTGGGGGAGAGGCGCTGCTGCGGGCCATGGGCAGCGCAGGCGATATCCATCCGCATGCGATGAGCTACCTGCTGTGGTCGCTGCCCGGGCTGCCCGCCATGCTGCTGGTCTTCGCCGCCGTCGGAGTGCTGCGCGGATTCCAGGACACCAAGACCCCATTGGTGGTCGCCGTCGCCGGCTTCGGCGGAAACGCGGTGCTGAACCTACTGCTGGTGCACCCGGCGGGGCTCGGCGTGGCAGGAGCCGCCATCGGCACCTCCATCGCCCAGTGGGGGATGGCGCTGGTGTACCTGTGGATGCTCATTCCCCGGATGCGTGCCGCCGGGGTCCCGCTGGGCCCTGAGCCGGCGGCTCTGCGCCGCGCCGCCGGGGTGGGCAGCTGGATGATGCTGCGCACCGTGACTCTCCGGGCAGCGATCGTGGCCACCGTCCTGGTGGCCACCGACCTGGGGCCGGAGACCCTGGCCGCCCACCAGGTGGCGTTCACCTTCTTCTCCACGCTGGCGTTTGTGCTGGATGCGCTCGCCATCGCCGCCCAGGCCCTCATCGGCCGGGAGCTGGGCGCCTCGCGTGAGGAGCAGGCCCGCCGCATGGTGCGGGTGATGATCGGCTGGTCCGTAGGGTTCGGCGCCGTCGTCGGTGTGCTCACCGCCGCCGCGGCCCCCTGGGCGCCGTCGCTGTTCACCCCGGACAGCTCGGTGGCTGGGGCCATCACCGTGGCGCTGTTCGTCCTCGCCGCGGCCCAGCCGTTGGCCGGATACGTCTTTGTGCTCGACGGGGTGCTCATGGGTGCCGGGGATGTCCGGTACCTGGCACTGGCCGGCGTGGTGAACCTGGCGATCTACCTGCCGGCGCTGTGGTGGGTGCACTCGGCGGCCTCCGGGGCCGGCGGGGCGGCCACCATCGGGTGGCTGTGGTTCGCCTTCGCCGGAGTGTTCATGGGAGCCCGTGCGCTGACCTTGGGGGTCCGCACCGCCAGCGGACGATGGATGGTCCTGGGGGAGACCCGCTGAGCGGCCCAGAGGCCGGTAGTAGACTTTCGGCCGTGCCCATCACCCGAACCGACCCCCGCACCGCGGCCCGGCTGACCCGCCCTGCGTGGACCCGCGCGGTGATCACCGCAGCCTTCGCTCTGTTCACAGTGTTCAGCACCGGCGAGACCATGACCCTGGCGCGATTGGCGCTGGCGGCCTTCTTCGTGCTCGGCGCAGCGGCCCTGTGGGAGTACGTCAAAGCTGACCCGGTGCCGGCCGCCCTGCGCGCAGCCGTCTCCATCGGAGCAGTGGTGTGGATCGTCTCAGGGATCGCCGCGGTCTTCGCCCACAGCGCGGCCGCCCTGGCCGTCATCGCCGGCATCGGCTTCTTGGCCGTGGGCGCAGCCGAGCTGATCGGCGCGCTGAAAGTGCGCGGCAGCTTTGTGCCCGCCCGCGACCATCTGATCCTCGGGCCGGTCGGGATGCTGACCGGAGCGGGCCTGTTCGCCGGAGCGGGGCTGGACCCCCACGGCATTCTCGGCATCTCCGGCATGGGTGTGGTCATCATGGCGGTGCTGCTGCTGATCAGTGCGGCCGGACTGAGCCACGAGGCCAAGGCAGAGGCCTGAGCCTTCGGTTCACCCCCGGCGGACTAGAGTGCACAGCCCCTTCTACAGGGCGTAGAATGGCTGGGTGCCGCGCCCGGCGGCGCAGCACTGCCCCCGCACCCGCGCAAAGGACTCACTGAAGTGGCCGAGGACCCCAAGGAGCGCCGCTCCCTGCTGGAGACGGTGAAGGCTCCGCTGATCTTCTCCTTCGCGCTGGGCGTCATCGCCGGATTCGTCACCCTGATCGTCTCCTCGGGCGGCTCAGACAATCCGCGCGTGACCCATGAATCCTCAGGACTGGACAACCCCATCAATCTGGCGCTGGTGGCCTTCGGCATCGCGTTCATCGCCTGTCTGCTGATCGTCTCCATGCTGCAGCTGGCCTCCCGGGAGAACCCCGAGCATCTCTCCGCCGGATCCGGGGTGAACCGGAACTCCGAGGAGCTCTACCGCCAACAGGTGGCCGAGCGGCGCGCCAAGCAGCGGCAGCGGGAGCGGAAGAACAACAACGACGACGGCGACTCACCGCGGTACGGCCAGCGCAGCGGCGACTCCCCCGCGGCCGACTGAGCTTCTGTCGCTGCTGCTGAGCTGACACCGAACAGCACCGAACAGCCAGACGGGGGTGCACCTGCAGCGGGCGGGCGCAGAGGCCGCGCCCGCCGCAGGAGAGGCTCAGCCCTTCTTGGCTTTCTTGCTGCGCTTCTGCATCAGCTCATTGCGCATCCGGTCGCGGAACTCCTTAGCCGCCACCGCGGAGGCCGACGTGGGCCGGCTCAGCTCCTCAGCCTTCTCCGCGGCCGAGGGCTTCGACAGCGAGCGCGCTGCCGTGCGACCATTGCTGGAGGCTCCGCCGTTCTTCAGCGCGGCCTGGCGGGCTCGGTAGGCCCGCACATGGGCGCGGTTGGCGCAGTTGCCGAAGTCGCAGAACAGCTTGGACCGGTTGCGGGTCAGATCCACGATCGCGGTCTCGCAGTCATCGCCCCGGCAGATGCGCAGCCGTCCGGTCTCCTCCGCCACCACCAGATGGGCCAGAGCTGCGGCGATGGTCGCCGTCATCACGTCACTGATCTGCGAGGAGACCGGAATCGGCTCCTCTCGGAAGACTGACTCGCCGTCCTCTTCGCCGCGCACCAGTCGGGTCCCCACTCCCTGGAGCAGCTCATTGACCTTCTCCAGCTCCTGAGGCTCGGTGATCGGCGCGCTGGTCCAAATATCGCGCAGGGACGAGCGCAGGTCCCGCACCTTCTCCAACTGCTTGCGGTTGGCCGCGGAGCTGGGCCACTCCAGTTCGGGCTCGCGCTCACCCAGGAAAGTCTTCAGCCCGTCGACTCCGTTCAGAGTGTCAGGCGTGTGCTTCGCGCTCTTGAGTCCCTCTGCGGTGTTGATCAGATCGGCCGCAGCGATCAGGGCACGACTTATTTCTGCGTTGAACATGCAGCTACTCCTGCCTGAAAGGTGTCGAGCCAGCACTGGAACGGCAGCGCAGGCGCTCAGTGCAACGTTGAGCGCACTTTACACTTTCTTCGAACGTGAAGACAGTGTCAGTTGCCCAGGCCACTCAGTCTATCCTCAATCGCGCTGACCTGGAGGATGCTTCACAGAAAATGTGCACCAGGAAAACACCGCCCTGCAGTGAGTCAACAGCTTCCACTGAGAGAGCCACCGGCTGCCGCAAGCCGTGCGATAGTTCCGTGCAGGGCGCTGGTCCTAAGGTGTGATCACTCGGAGTTCTCGAAGCGCTCCTTGACTCGCGCCAGAGAGCCCTGGATGCTGCGCGCATTCTCGCGCTGCACTCCCACTCTGCGCAGCACCGCCCGGACGGCCCGGTTCTGCTGGGAGGCGTCGAACGCCTCGGTGACGGTGGTGGCTCCCCCATCGGCAGACTGAAACTCCCACCGCCACCGGTGGCCGGTCGGCTGGCGCCACTCCACCACTCCGGTGCGGCCGGAGGCAGGAGGCTCAGCCCGAGTGACCTTCAGCGGCAGACGATAACGGATGCCGAACTTCTTCATCCGCACCGAGAACGTGTCCCCCTGCTGCAGCTGATGCGGACCGAACGCCTGCGTGCCCACAGTGCCGGAGCCGTCGATCTCGTGGTGACGGTGCGGATCAGCCAGCAGCGTGTAGATCTCCTCAGCGGGTGCCTGAACAGTGATCGAGTAGGCCACCACGTGAGGGCCAGCGTCCAGGCGCTGCGGCTGAGAGCTCATAGCGTCCAGTGTAGTCCCCGCGCGTTGGATAGTCATGGGCGATCTGGTACATCTGGACCCGTGAGCCCCTTCCGCGCCTCCGGCAGAGCACGCAGTCTCGCAGCCCAGGCCGCGACCGAGCAGGCCGCCCATCCGGGAGCCCCCACCCCGCACCAGGTGCAGACGCAGGCCACGCTGCAGGTGCTCATCGAGTCCCGGGCCATCTGGAACGCGCTGGGCGGGGGCCTGATCGGCGTGGTCATAGGTCTGATCGTCTTCGCCGGTCAGCGGCCGCCGCTGGCAGGGGATGCCTCCATCCAGTTCTACGCCTCCATCGTCGGCGGCATCACCGCCGGGATCTCTTTCCTGCTGGGCTACTCCCTCAACGCCCGCATGGCCAATATCTGGCTCGGGGAGCGGCCCCGGCTACGTCAACTGGTGGACTCACTTGCCCTGCTGGTGGTCCACTCCTCCATCGCCGTGATGGCCGCTCTGGGCCTCTTCCGCGTCTTCCAGGAAGCCTTCATCGGTCTGACGGTCGACCACATCGCCGCCAGCGTCCTCACCGGCGTCGTCGGAGGTGTGGCCTCCTACTTCAGCTTCAACTCCGGGGCTCGCATCACCGCGTTCACCCTCTCCACCCTCCTGGCGATCTTCATGGCCTCCGGGGTTCTGGTCTCAATGCTCTTCGCAGAGAACCCGTTCTGGTGGCACGTGATGTTCTCCGAGCTCGGCACCGGCCAGGCGGGGCTGACCAGCTTCTGGACCTTCAACACCACGCTGATCGTCTCCGGGGTGATCATCACCACCCTGACTGCCTTCCTCATCCGCGACCTGGAGATCTGGGCCGACCATCAGCGCCGCATGGTGGCCCGCAGGCTTCAGCGCCGGGCCGAGGCTCGGCGCACCAGCCGTGGACGCATTCCGCTGAGAATCCGGGTCTCCCATGCGCTCAGCGGGCACTTCCGCACCCCCCGAGTGATGCTGGTGCGGATCGGAATGATAGGTATGGGACTCTCGCTGGCCGCGGTGGGGGCGGTCCCGATGAGCCTGCACCACGATGGGCATGTGGTCGCAACGGCCGCCTTCGCACTGTGCTTCCTGTTCCTGCTGCTGGGAACCCCCTATCTGCTGGCCGGCTTTCCGCGCAGCTTCTTCGTGTTCAGCTACATCGCCGCAGCAGCTCTGATCGCCTCCTTCCTGCTGTGGAAGCCGGTCGGCTACTGGAACCTGACCTCGATGGAGCTGATCGGCGCGGCCATCCTGTTCGCCTGGCTGGTGGTGTTCATCCGCAATATCGCCGCCCTGGTGGACCGGCTCCGGCAGACTCCGGCCCCGGAATGAGACCACGCCGATAGGATGGCACCATGTATCGCGCCGCCGTCATCGGGTCCGGACCCAATGGGCTGACTGCGGCCTGTCGGCTGGCCCAGTCCGGCTGGGACGTCACCGTCTATGAGGCCGGAGATAACCCCGGAGGGGCTGCGCGTTCCGCGGAGCTGTTCGGGTCTGGGCTGATCAGCGACCTGGGCGCAAGCATCCACCCGCTCTCCGCCGCCTCCCCGGCCTATGAACAGCTGCTGGAGCCCGGCGCAGTGGACTGGGCTCATGCTCCGATTCCTGCTGCCCACGGCGACCACGCCGGCCCACCGGTGCTGCTGCACAGCTCGCTGGAGGAGACCGCCGCCGAGCTAGGACCCGACGGCGACCTGTGGCGCTGGACCGCCGGCGCCCTGGCCGGCAGCTGGGATGAGGTGCGACGAGCGGTGCTGGGAGCACCGACCCGCCCTTTCACTGATCTGAACCAGTCCCAGCCGAGATCCGGGACCGGACTGCTGGACACCCTGCCGCTGCCCGGCCCAGCGCGCGCGGCACTGGGCCGCACCGCCGCGTTCATGCAGCTGGGAACCACCGGCGCGATGCCGGCGACCAGCTTCATGCGCAGTATGCGCACTGAACGTGCCCGCGCCCTGCTGGCAGGACTGGCCGCCCACTCCACCGCTCCGCTGAGTGCTCCGCTGACTTCGGCGGTCGGACTCACCTTTGCCGCCGCCGCCCACGCCGTGGGATGGCCGGCCGTGCGGGGAGGCTCCCAAGGGCTTGTGGACGCTCTGACCACCTCATTGACCGCCCACGGCGGCCGGATCGAAACCGGATTCAGCGTCCACGGCGTCCACGACGTGCCGCTGCCGCCGGGACGCCTGGGCGCCCGGAGAAACCTGGCCCGCCGCGGCTGGCGCATCGACGGCACGGTGACCGACAGCCGCGGCCCGCGAAAGCGCTCGGCGGAGGTGATCGCCGAGGTGGTGGTGCTGGACCTCTCACCGGACCAGCTGCTCAGGCTCGAGGGTCTGCCGCTGCCGCCCTCGGCACGCCGGTCCCTGCGCCGCTGGGACTACGGCCCCGGAGTGGTGAAGGTCGACTACCTCATCGACGGCCCCATCCCCTGGAAGTGGCCGGAGATGGCTCAGGCCGGCACGGTGCACCTGGGCGGCAGCGGGGCGCAGATCGCCGCCAGCGAGGCCGCCGCCAACCGCGGAGTGCTGCCGGGCAGACCCTATGTGCTGCTGGCCCAGCCCAGCGCCGCCGACCCCACGCGCACTCCCGATGAGCGAACTGTCTGCTGGGCTTATGCACACGTACCCCGCGGGCTGGACGCCCACGGCGCGGCACGCGCGGCGCGGATGGTGGAGCAGGAGATCACCCGCCAAGCTCCTCAGTTCAGCGACGCCGTGCTCGACCGCAAAGTGTGGAGCCCGGCCGAGCTTCAGCAGTGGAACCCGAATCTGATCGGCGGCAGCGTCAGCGGAGGTGTGGCCACGCTGCGGCAGACCTTCTCCGGTCCCGTGAGCGCGCTGCGCCCGTATTCCACCGGGGTCGACGGCGTCTACATCTGCTCCGCCTCCGCTCCACCGGGAGGCGGGGCTCACGGTATGGCCGGCTATCACGCCGCGGGCACCATTCTGCGCGAACTCGGCTGAGAGAGGATCCGCCGCGCCCAGGCTGCTCGGCCGGCCGCCGCGCCGGGGCAAACAGCAGGCGGCTAGAAGCCGGAGAAGGCGAGCATCCCGGCGACGAACACCATGATCACCCCGACCGCGGCATCGATGATCTGCCAGGTGCGGGGACGGTTGAGGAACCCGGCCAGAGCGCTGGCACCACCGGCGAGCGTTCCGTGCCACAGCACGCAGGCTAGGAGAGTGCCGGCGGCGAAGATCCACCGCTGGTCTCCGAAGCTGTTGGCCATGGTGCCCAGCACCACTACGCAGTCCACCCAGGAGTGCGGGTTCACCAGGCTGAGGGTCAGAGCAGTGCCGGCCACTGTGGAGATCTTGGAGACGCTGGTGACCTGCACCTTCTGCTGGGTAGTGGTGCGCTGGCCGCCGTCGGGATTCACCTGCGGCAGCTCAGAGGTCATCGCCACGTGCACCGTCTCGGCGGCAGCCGAGGCCTGGCTCCGGGTGGCCCGGCCAGCGGCCCAGGCCGAGCGGAATGAACGCGCCGCGAACCACAGCAGATAGACCACGCCGACCCAGCGCAGCACATCTAAAAGCCACGGGGCGTGCTCCAGCACCGCACCCACACCGGCGGTTCCCAGGCTGATGAGGATGACATCGCCGAGCAGGCACATGCCGATGGTCAGCATCACGCGGTCCCGCCGCAGTCCCTGGCGCAGCACAAAGGCGCTCTGGGGTCCGATGGCGACGATGATCGCCATACAGGTGAGGAAGCCGGTGAGCAGCACAGTCAGCATGTCCACCATTCTCGGCCGTACACCGCATCCGTTCCAGCTCATTATTCTTCACTATCTGAAGCTATCTTTCAGATAATTGGCTAGTCTGGAGGCGTCCACGCTGCTCAACCATGGGAAAGGTCGCCGCCGATGAACACCGACCACCTTCGCGCCTTCGTGCTCGCCGTGGATGAGGGCACATTCGACGCCGCCGCCGACCTGCTGCAGATCTCCGGCTCGGCGCTCTCTCAGCGGATCAAGAGCTTGGAGCGGGAGGTCGGTCAGGTGCTGCTGACCCGCACTGTGCCGGTGGTGCCCACTGAATCCGGGGAGAAGCTGCTGCGCATCGCCCGGCAGACCATCCTGCTGGAGGATGAGGCCCGCCGCAGCCTCGGCTTCGAAGCCGACTACTCCTCGGTCATCACCCTGGCGGTGGCGGTCAATGCGGACTCTCTGGCGAGCTGGTTCATCCGGGTGCTGCAGGAAGCCGCCACGTGGGACGACGTGGAGATCCACGTCCACGCAGAGGATCAGCAGCACACCCACCAGCTGCTGCGCAGCGGGAAGGTGGCCGCCGCGGTCACTGAGCACCCCACTCCGGTCTCCGGGTGCCGGGCCGAACCGCTGGGGACTATTCGCTACTGGCCGGTGGCCAGCTCCGAGCTGCTGGACCGGCACCGCGACGACGCCGGGGAGGTGGACTGGGTGCAGGTCCCGCAGATCGACTACAGCATCCGGGACGCCACGCAGCGCACTGCTCTGGAGCGGCTGGGGGTGCGCACCCCGGCCATCACCCATCTGCTGCCCTCGGTGCAGGCGTACAACTCGGCGGTCGGCTGCGGCCTGGGATGGGGAATGATCCCGGAGTCCATGATGCCCTCCGGCGTCCTGGAGGGGGAGCATCCCGATCTGGTGGTCATCCCGGAGATCGGGGCCGAGGAGGTCCAGCTGCACTGGCAACACTGGAGCACCACCACCCCTGCCCTGGATCGGCTGACGGCCGCGGTCAAGCGCGCCGCGGCGCGGATGCACTGAACGGGGCCTCGCCGGCACCTCCCTGCGACTGAGCCGGCCAGATCGCAGTGCCACTGCGCTGGCCGTTCGCGCCGCCCCATCTTAGTATTTAAAATTTGAAGGAATGTTTGGCCGGGGCTCGTGGTTGAGCCAGGTGACCCGGCTGCCACCCCACAGGAAGAGCGACATTCGATGACAATCAGCACTGAGCGCCACAGCGACCAGTTCGAACTTGGGCTGCACACCTTCGGCGATGTGAATGAGACGCCCGACGGCGCTCGCCGACTCTCCCAGCCGGAAGTGCTGCGCAATGTGCTCGCCGAAGCGGTGCTGGCAGACCAGGTCGGAGTCGACGTCATCGGCGTCGGCGAGCACCACCGGCCCGACTATGCGATCTCCGCGCCCGACGTCGTACTGGCCGCCATTGGGGCGGCCACCGAGCGGATCAAGCTCATCTCCGCAGTGACCGTGCTCTCCTCCGACGATCCGGTGCGGGTCTACCAGCGGTTCGCCACCATCGACGGGCTGACCTCCGGGCGCGCGGAAGTCTCCTTAGGCCGCGGCAGCTTCATCGAGTCCTACCCGCTGTTCGGCTACGACCTCTCCGACTATGAGCAGCTCTTTGAGGAGAAGGTCGACCTGTTCGTCAAGCTGCGCTCTGAGGGTCCGGTGACCTGGTCGGGGGAGACCCGGGCCGGGCTGAACGCGCAGGAGATCTTCCCCAAGACCGACCACGAGCGCGGGCTGCCCACCTGGATCGCTGTGGGCGGCACGCCGAACTCTGTGGTCCGGGCTGCACGCCACGGTGTGGGACTGGAGCTGGCGATCATCGGCGGCTCACCCGCCCGGTTTGCGCCGCTGGTCGATCTGTACCGGCGGGCGCTGGCGCAGTTCGGCCAGCCTGAGGATCTGCGGGTGGCCAGCCACTCCCACGGCTTCGTGGCTGAGACTGACGAGCGTGCCCGTGAGATCTTCTACCCCTCCTGGGCGGAGTCCATGCACCGGATCGGTCAGGAGCGCGGCTGGGGCACCAGTTATCCCAGCCGGGACCAGTTCGACCAGGAGATCGCCCATGGTGCGCTCTACGTCGGATCTCCGGAGACCTTGGCGGAGAAGATCGTGCGCACCCAGAAGGCCCTGGGCATCTCGCGCTTCGGATTGAAGTACGGCAATGGATCCCTGGCTCACGAGCACATGATGGAGGCCATCGAGCTCTACGGCACCCGGGTGAAGCCGCTGGTGCTGGATCAGCTGTCCAGCCACGCTTAAGGCTGATGATAGGTTCGCATCCAGCAAATCTGGAGGCTCCGGTGAGTGTGCGCGCGTACGCTCGCCGGCATGTCCGACCGGAGAGAGTCCCTGCCCACTGACTCGGTGCGGGCCCAGGACAGCAAGGACAGCGACGACGCCGTCGACTGGACCATCGCCATCTACTCAGACCCGGGCCGGACCTCCATGTGGGTCCGCAGATTGGTCAGGGGCGAGGGGGAATGGTGGGGTCGCAGCGCCGAGGTGATCCACAAGCAGGCGCTGATCCCGCTGCGCGAGGACGCAACCCTGGACCTGGAGGAGGTTCAGAGCTGGGCCCGCGAGGATGAGGCCGATATCACCATCGTGATCACCGAAATCCCGCGGATGGCCGGACGGAGGCCGAAGCAGGCGGAGCTGCACTTCGTCGACAAGCTGGCGATCATCTCCCTTCCCACCCTGGGGCCGTTCCGGGTGCGGCACTGCCTGCGCCGGGAGCTGCGCCGCTGCGTGGACGCACTGGTCTACCACTCGGTGGGCGAGGCCCGCACCAAAGGGGGACTCACCTCCCGGGTGCAGGATCAGGAGGGCCACGAAACCGTCTACACCACGCCCAGCCGCTACTTCCCCGGCCGGGTGTGGACCACGCTGGGAATGGTGGCGGCCAATGAGCCGCTGCGGACCCTGCCCAAGCTCTCCGGTCTGTTCGCCGCGGCAACCGGGAGTGCGGCTTTCGGGGTCTTCTTCTCCACCATCTGGGAGATGGCCACGTTCTTACCGCCCTGGCGCCTGGCAGCTGTCTCAGTCGCCGCCGTCGCCGTCGTCGTTCTCTGGCTGCTGGTGTCCAACGGACTCTGGGACCGCCCCAGGGCGGTCGGCGGCAAGCGGGAGGCGTTCATCTACAACACCTCCACAGTCGCGACGCTGCTGCTCAGCGTCACAGCGATCTACGGCGCGCTTTTTCTGGCCATCCTGGTCATCGGCCTGATGCTCATCGACCCGCAGTTCATGACCGACACCATCGGCGAGGAAGCCGACTTCAGCAACTATGCCTCCATAGCGTGGCTCTCAGCGTCGATGGGCACGGTGGCTGGTGCTATCGGCTCGAACTTCGACAACGACGCCGAACTGAAGAACCTCACCCAGGGAAGCCGCGAGCTGCAGCGCTACCCGCGGGATGAGCATCAGCGCTGAACCGGAGCAGGGGCTTTCGTCTACATCGACCCGGCAATGAGGTGCAGGAAGCCGACTGCCAGCAGCGCCATACCCAGCCCCCACAGCACGATGGAGACCGCCATCCACACCATCACTCGGTGCCGGCTGGCGCCGAAGGAGACCATCAGCGGTGCGGTGAACTGGCTCGGCAGCGCCACCGGTCCCAGCAGGGAGACCCCCGGGACTCCGAACTTGTCGAACAGCCTTTGAGCTTTCTCCCTCCGGCTTCGCTGCCGGTCGCTGAGCTCCTTCGGCTCGCGGCGCTTCAGCACCTGCTCGCGGATCCAATGGGCCCCGTAGACCACTACTGCCACGGAGACCGCGTTGCCGATGGCCGCAGAGATCACGGCGGCCCACAGCGGCATGCCGACGACGACGCCGACGAATCCTCCGCCGTAGGACTCGATGAACGGGATGGCGGAGATCGCCATCAGGCCCAGCCACTGCACAGCGGCCGGCAGGCCGTCCACCCAGAGCCGGAGCCGACCGATCCAGGTGTCTTCGGGGTACAGGAGCTCGGCCGGGTCTGTCAGTCCTTCCTGCCCGGCGCTGAGCAGGGGAGCGGAGTCGGCCAGCAGCGGAAGTGTCTCAATCATGGGAGTTATTCTTCCGGAGGAGCCCGTCGGCGTCGTCAGCCTTGAGGCCGATCTTCACCCCGCGGGGCAAGGCCGGACTGGTATACCTGGCCGGGCTGGCCGGAATGGCCGAGAATCTCTGCGACGGTCACCAGGGCGTAGCCGTCAGCCAGCAGGCGGTCCAGCAGCTGCGGGACGGCCTCCGCGGTGGAGGGCTGCAGGTCGTGCAGCAGGACGATCGAGCCGGGGGCGACGCGTTCGGCCACCGTGGTCAGGGTCTGTTCGGCGTCCTGGTGGCGCCAGTCCCCGCTGTCGGTGTCCCAGAGGATCACCGGTGCCCCGAGGGCGGCATTGATCTGCGGATTGGTGGTCCCGAACGGCGGGCGCACCAGAGTCGGGGCCGTGCCGGTGGCGCCCTGGATGGCTTCAGCAGTGCGGTCCAACTCCTCGGCAAGCTCGGCGGGGGTGAGCTCGTCGAACGCGGTGTGGGACCATCCGTGACTGCCGATCTGGTGCCCGGCGGCGGCCACCTCGACGGTGATGTCCGGGTTCTGGGCGACCATGGAGCCGAGCATGAAGAAGCTGGCGCGTGCGCTGACACTGTCCAGTGCTTCGAGGATCTGGCGGGTCTGCTGCACTGGGCCGTCGTCGAAGGTCAGGGCCACGCAGGGCTGAGCAGAGCAGTCCACCGGGCCCGCAGGGTTGAGGTGCATCCGGTCCCGTCCGGCGCGGCCATCGTGCGGCATCCGGCTCCTTCCCTCCGCGGCGTTCTCCTGGGTTCGCTGGTCTGCCTGGTTCTGGGCGAGGCGGCCTGCTGAGTCGCCGTCGCTGCGGGGACTCGCTGCGTTTCGCCGCTGTGGCCGGTCCTCCTGCTGCGGCCAAGGATACTCGGCGATCGCCCGGCGCACGGCTTCGGCGGGTTCATTGACTGCGGGGGCCCAGATCTGCGGGGCAGCAGGCAGGGCGGCACTGGGGGAGGTGACGGTGGCCGGTCCCAGCAGCAGCGCGCCGGTGAGGACGGCTGCACAGACCGTGCGACCGAACGGGGGAAGACGTCGCACAATGACACAGCCTATGCGGATCCTCCACACAGACCGGGCAGCGACCTGCCCTGAGATCTATGCCCGGCCTTGCCGCTCCGATCGGTGGCCGCTGCGTGGGTGGTGAAGGGGAAGAGACGCCGCAGCCTTCCTGCTGGTTGTAGTGCAGAAGGACTGCTATTTGTAGCGTAGAGGTCCTGCTAGATGCAGCGTAGAGCCTCTGCTGACTGTCCTGCAGGACAGGCCCTTGGCTTGGATAGATCCTGAATCAGCGCGAGTGCCCGTTCCCGGAGAGTCCCTCGAGTCGCTTCACAGACCGAAGAGCTGTGCCGACACGCTCAGAATCCGCTCCCATTGCGCCTCGGAGGGACGGTGGTCCATCCCGTCGACTTCCATGTGCTGGGCATTCGGGGCCGCTTCTGCCAGCTGTCCACCCTGCGCAGGTGGGGTCATCGAATCCCGGGTGCCAGTGACCACCAGCATCGGGTGGACAAGACGACTGGCATGGGTCAGCGGAGAGGAGTCCCGCCACTGCTGAGGCTGCAGCGTGGCATCCAGATATCGCCGGACGCCGTCGTAGGCGGTGTCGCGGTAGAACGCTGTGAGGTCACTGGGTGCGCTGACCACTGTCACTCCCGCAAGGGCCCCCGGCGCCTGCTCTGCGGCGGCCAAGCTCGCCATGAGTCCGCCCATGGAGAACCCCAGCAGTGCGGCCGATGAGACGCGCGGCTGAGCCCGGATCCAATCAAGCGCACCTGCGATGTCCTGCGCCGCGCTCAGCCCATAGTCGTCGACTCCGGTGGAACCGGGCCATCCGCGCAGGGAGATGCTCACTGCGTGCCACAGGCGGGAACGAACCTGGCCAGCCACCGGCGCCATGGTGGAGGCATCCTCGCCCCACCCGTGCAGAAGCAGCACCGCCGGAGCGCTGCGCTGACTCCACCAGGCATAGCCGCCCAGCTGCACATCGGCCACATCGAGCAGGAGCGGTTCGGCGCCCTCTATGGCGGGGAGCCGATTCATCACGTCCCGCTCCGCTCACCCGGCGGGTGCGCTGAGAGCCGGAATGATCGCAGCGTAAAGAACGTGACCGAGCCGAGCAGCAAGGCCATGCCGATCCACAGGCCCGGGCTGAGGGGCCAGTCCCCGGCAACTGTGCCCTGGATGTGGATGTGCAGGACGGCCAGACTGACTACCACCCAGACCATGAGCTGGACATTGTTCTTGTAGTGCGCCTGGATATTCAGCTCGGTGACATGGCGTCCCAGATTGTAGATCCGGGGGTATCGGGTCAGCACGGCACACCCGATGATCACCGCCGCCATAAAAGCTCCCAGTGCGGCGATCTCCCAGGGAGAGCCGTATCGATTGACCGACCCGTCGGCGGCGAAGTGCATCGGCACCTGCTGCGGCATCGAGGGTATTCGCGTCACCATCCAGAGCGTGTGGCCCAAAGAAACCACCACGCTTCCAATGAGCAGAGTCCGGTGGAACAGGCCCAGTCTGAAGTCCGGCGCCGGCCGGCTGCGCACGGTGGGGTATTCGAGCAGCCCGTCGCTGTTCCGAAGCGGCACCCCGCGGCGCACCGCTTCCGCATAGCTGCGCGCAGGCTCGGCATCTGAGGTGTGAGGGCTCATCGGGGTCCTCCATCTGCGCATCGACCAGCACCTCCAAGCCTAGCGGCGCTGCCCTGCGCGATGGTGCTGAAGAGCTACCGTCGCCGAGTGGGCGAGCGCGATTACCCGGAATAACGGCGATGGCGATAAAGTTGAGTAGAGCGGACTCAACTTTATCGAGGCGTTCCGCACCACCAAGAAAGGGGGCGCACAGCCCATGGACGTCAAGCTCACCACCAAGTCACAGGAGGCCGTCTCTGCGGCGGCCATGAATGCCAACACGGCGGGCAATCCGCAGGTGGAGCCTGCCCACCTGCTCAAGGCGCTCATGGACCAGCGCGAATCCATCGCCGTCGCCCTGCTGAAGTCCACCGGCGCTGACCCCGACGCCGTCTCCACGCGCGCTTCTGCCGCCATCAAATCGCTGCCGGCCACCAGCGGGGACTCCGTCTCTGCCCCGCAGTTCTCCCAAGCCGGGCTGAACGTGATCAAGACCGCCCAGGCGGCCGCCGAGGAGATGGGCGACGACTACGTCTCCACCGAGCACCTGCTGCTGGGTATAGCCGCCGACGGCGGCCCCGCCGGCCGGGCGCTGACCGAGGCCGGGGCCACCACGGAGGCGCTGAAGGCCGAACTGCCCAGCCTGCGCGGGGACCGAAAGGTCACCACCCCGGATCCGGAAGGCACCTTCGATGCCCTGGAGAAGTTCGGCACCGACCTCACCGCCCTGGCCAAAGAGGGCAAGCTGGACCCCGTCATCGGCCGTGATGCAGAGATCCGCAGAGTCGTCCAGGTCCTCTCCCGCCGCACCAAGAACAACCCCGTGCTCATCGGTGAGCCCGGAGTCGGCAAGACCGCCGTCGTCGAAGGTCTGGCCCAGCGCATCGAAGCCGGGGACGTGCCCGAGGCGCTGAAGAACAAGCGGCTGATCGCTTTGGACCTCGGCGCCATGGTCGCCGGATCCAAGTATCGCGGTGAGTTCGAAGAGCGGCTGAAGGCCGTGCTGGATGAGATCAAGAGCGCCGACGGGCAGATCATCAGCTTCATCGATGAGATCCACACCGTCGTCGGCGCCGGAGGCAGCTCAGACGGCTCCATGGATGCCGGAAACATGCTCAAGCCCATGCTGGCCCGCGGCGAGCTGCGGCTGATCGGCGCCACCACCTTGGACGAGTACCGGGAGAACATCGAGTCCGACGCCGCCCTGGAGCGCCGCTTCCAGCAGGTCTACGTCGGCGAGCCCTCGGTGGAGGACACAGTGGCGATCCTGCGCGGCATCAAGGAGAAGTACGAGGCCCACCACGGTGTGGAGATCTCCGACGCCGCACTGGTCTCCGCCGCCAGCCTCTCCCACCGCTACATCACCGGACGCCAGCTGCCGGACAAGGCCATCGACCTCGTCGACGAGGCCGCCTCCCGGCTGAAGATGGAGCTGGACTCCGACCCCGTGGAGATCGACGAGCTGCGCCGCGAGGTAGAACGCCTCAAGGTCGAGGAGCAGTGGCTGAACGAGGAGACCGACGCCGCCTCCCGGGAGCGCCTGGAAGCCCTGCGCGAGGAGCTGGCCAATAAGGAGGAGAAGCTCCGCGAGCTGCAGGCCCGGTGGGAGGCCGAGCGCGGCGCCCACGTCCGCGCCGGTGAGCTGCGTGCCCGCCGCGACGAGCTGAAGTCCGCCGCCGAACGTGCCGAGCGCGAAGGTGACTTCGGCGAGGCCGCCCGGCTGCGCTACGGCGAGCTGCCCGAGCTGGAGAAGAAGCTCGTCGCCGCCGAGGAGGCCGAGCGGTCCGCCGACGCCGGGGACCGGATGGTTCCTGAGCGCGTGGACTCAGACGCCATCGCCGAGGTGATCTCCGCCTGGACCGGCATCCCCACCGGACGCCTGCTGGCGGGCGAAACCGAGAAGCTGCTGCGCATGGAGGAGCTCATCGGCTCGCGGCTGATCGGCCAGCACCGCGCCGTCGCCTCGGTCTCCGACGCCATCCGGCGCGCCCGCACCGGGGTGGCCGACCCGGACCGGCCCACCGGAAGCTTCCTGTTCCTGGGCCCGACCGGCGTGGGCAAAACCGAGCTGGCGAAGGCGCTGGCCGAGTTCCTCTTCGACGACGAGCGCTCCATGGTGCGCATCGATATGTCCGAATACTCGGAGAAGCACTCGGTGGCCCGCCTGGTCGGAGCGCCCCCGGGATACGTCGGCTACGACGAGGGCGGCCAGCTCACCGAAGCGGTCCGCCGCCGTCCCTACTCGGTGGTGCTGCTCGACGAGGTGGAGAAGGCCCACCCGGAGGTCTTCGACATCCTGCTGCAGGTCCTCGACGACGGCCGCCTCACCGACGGCCAGGGCCGCACCGTGGACTTCCGCAATGTGGTGCTGATCCTCACCTCCAATCTGGGAAGCCAGTTCCTGGTGGACCAGTCCCTGGAGGAGGAGGCCAAGCGCAAGCAGGTCATGGACACCGTCAACGTCAGCTTCAAGCCCGAGTTCCTCAACCGGCTGGACGACATCGTCATCTTCGACCCGCTGTCCATGGAGCAGCTGACCTCGATCGTGGACCTGCAGATAGCTGCGCTCTCCGACCGACTGGCTTCCCGCCGCCTGGTGCTGGAGGTCACCGATGCCGCCAAGGAGTGGCTGGGCTTCACCGGCTATGACCCGGCCTATGGCGCCCGGCCGCTGCGCCGCCTGGTCCAGCGGGAGATCGGGGATCAGTTGGCCAAGGCGCTGCTGGCAGGCGAGATCGACGACGGCGACACCGTGCTGGTCGACCGCGACGAGATCGCCATCAGCGACGACACAGTCCACGGACTCACCGTGTCCAAGAAGAACATCACTGCCGAACAGGAGGTGGATAGCTGAGATGACCTACCACGCGTCGATGCCGCCCGTGTGGGACGGGTGGCGGGCGCTGATAATCGCCCTGGTGCTCGTAGGGTTCCTGGCGGTGGTCGGGATCGCCGCCGCTGTGGTGCTGCTGCGACTGGTGGACTGGATGACCGCAATGGTCTCCCATGTGGTGGAGGGCACCTGGATGCTGAGCGCTGAGCTGCTCAGCGGAGGGCTACTGCTCCTCTGAGTCAGTCTCCTCCGGGTCCTCCTGCTGGGGATCCTCCTCGTCCGGGCCCTCCTCCGCAGTGCCCTCATCCTGCGGGTCCTCCGCCTCGGGGCTCTCGCCGTCGACGACGCCGATGTCTTCCTCCTCCGCGGAGGATTCGGCGTCGTCCTCGGCCGCCAGGAAGCTGCCGCTCATCTCCTCGCCATCGGCGCGGGTCAGGAAGCAGGAGACCATCCGGTCATAGTCGTCGCGCCAGGTGGACTCGGTGGGATGCCAGAGCCGGACCTCCAGCCCGTAGTCGGCCTGGGCCACCGCTTCAGTGTCCAGCGGAAGCTCCTCGTGGCACCACCGGTGGGCGGTGTCGATGACCACCTGGTCGCCGGGGTAGGGGCCGTCGCTGATATTGCGGCGCAGCATCACCTGTGCCTGGTAGCTCTGCTCGCAGTCGACGACGTCGGCCGGTGTCTGGTCGTCCTCAAAGCGGGTCAGGCACCAACCGGCCTCCCAGTCCTCGGGCGGAACGTCCCGGGCGTGGACGCCGTCGACGGGATCGTCCACCCATTCCCAGGCCACCTCTTCCTCGACGGGCCGCCACAGAAACCACCAGAGCGCCCCCAGGGTGATCAGCACCACCAGCACGGAGGCAATCAGGTACGGCCAGGCGTTCAGCCGGCGGGAATCATCGCCGCGTGCGGCCCGGCGGGCCCGGCGTGACAGGTGAGTTTCTTCCGTGCGCGGCGCCTGCTCAGACCCGGTCATAGTGCGGAGATCCTCCCCTGTCGGTGCGACGCGATAGTGGCACTCATGTTAACCTAGTGAGCACGAACCACTTCATCCAACAGTCAAGCTCGCCCTCAAAGCAGTCGGCGGGCTGTTTCGAGACGACGTTAAGGGGGTCCCGCTCATGGGGCGTGGCCGTCAGAAGGCGAAAGCGACGAAGCAGGCGCGGGAGATCAAGTACTACACGCCGAACACTGATCTGTCCGCCCTGGAGCGTGAGCTTGCTGCCGCACGCGGCGAGAACCCGGACGCCGGGGACGACGGTGACTGGGACGATGACGATGCGCGCGCCGGGGACGACGACTACCGCTGATCTGCTCGTGTGAGCTCCTCACTTTTCTCGCACCAGGCTGAACGCGCCCACCAAGCCGCCCTGCGGTCCATCGCCCGAAGCGTAGAGGACTCCGCTGCTCCTCAAGCTGCAGCCGTTGCCCGCGACGGCATTGCTGCTCTGTTGCGCGCCGGATCGGTGCTCTGCGTCACGGGTGCCGGCGTCTCCACCGACTCGGGGATCCCTGACTATCGGGGGCCCCAGGGTTCCCTGCGCCGCCATCGTCCGATGACGTACCAGGAGTTCCGCTACGATCCCGCAGCCCGGCGCCGGTACTGGGCGCGCAGCTTCGTAGGATGGCGCAGGCTGGGGGAGGCCGCGCCGAATCGAGCGCACGAGCTGCTGGCGCACTGGCACCTCCGCGGGACATTGGGCGGCCTGGTCACGCAGAACGTGGACGGCCTGCACCGAGAGGCGCTGCAGACTGCCGGCGAGCGGAGCCTCCCCGCCGCCGGGACCAGCTCTTCAGGTGTGATGGCCGGTGAGAACCGGCCGAGAGGCGAGCGGGGTTTCCCCGCCGCCGGGACCAGCACTGTGGAGCTCCACGGCAACCTCTCCACGGTGATCTGCCTGCAGTGCGGCGGCCGAGAGGATCGCAGCCACATGGACGTGCGGCTGGAGGAGGCCAACCCCGGCTATGCCGAAGCGGCGGCCGCCGCAGCCGAGAACGTCAACCCCGACGGCGATGTGACGCTGGACGAGTCCTGGGTGCAGCGATTCCGCATGGTCAGCTGTCTCAGCTGCGGATCCGAGGAGCTCAAGCCCGACGTCGTCTACTTCGGTGAGAATGTGCCTGCCGAGCGGAAAGCCGCCGTGGAGGCCCTGGAGGCCGAAGCATCCGCACTGTTGGTGGTGGGCTCCTCCATGGCGGTGATGAGCGGATACTCGATCGCGCTGCGCATGCACCGGGCCGGCAAGCCCATCGCAGTGATCAACGGCGGACCCTCCCGGGCCGACGCCAAGGCCCAATGGCGATGGCGCGCCCGGATCACCCCCGCCCTGGAAGAGCTGGACGCCCTGCTGTAGTACCGCAGGACACAGTTACCATACACTTGGTACAGTTTCTGGGTGATCATCAACCGACGCCTGCATGCCGAGGGCGAGAGCGTGGACACCGCCTCGCTACGGCTGGGACAGCTCTCCGCCACCACGGTGCCGGACCCTGCCCTGCGGCGCTGGCAGCGTTGGACGGTGCTGGGCATCGTCTCCTCCGCGCTGCTGCTGATCGCCCTGGACAACACCATCCTCTACACCGCGCTGCCGGTGCTCAGCAGCGAGCTGGGGGCATCCTCCTCGCAGCAGCTGTGGATCATCAACGGGTATCCGCTGACCATGGCCGGGCTTCTGCTGGGATCCGGCGCGCTGGGGGACCGGTTCGGGCATAAGCGGATCTTCCAAATCGGTCTGGTGGTCTTCGGCACGGCCTCGCTGATTGCGGCGTTCGCCCCTGATCCCGGGGTGCTGATCCTCGCCCGGCTGCTCAAGGGTGTGGGTGCGGCCGCCATGATGCCGGCGACCCTGGCGCTGATCCGCATCAGCTTCGCCTCCGAGCGGGAGCGCAATCTGGCCATCGCGGTATGGGCCGCGACCGCCACCGTCGGTATGGCCTTGGGACCGGTGGTCTCCGGCACGCTGCTGGAGTGGTTCTGGTGGGGATCCGTCTTCCTCATCAATGTCCCCATCGTGGTGATCGCCTCGGTCCTGATCCTGCTGGTCGGTCCGGCCAACCGCACCAATCCGGGCCGGCGCTGGGACGGGCTGTCCTCGCTGCAGGCCCTGGTGGGGCTCTCCGCCGCTGTGCTGGCCATCAAGACCTATGCCGAGGCGCCGGTGAACTGGTCACTTGCGATGGCAGCGACCGTGGTCGCCGTCGTCGTCCTTACGCTTTTTACCCGCCGCCAGCTGCGGCTGATGCGGGAGGGTGAGCCGCTGGTGGACTTCGCCATCTTCCGCAACCGAGGTTTCAGCGGCGGAGTGATCGCCGCTGGCGCCTCGGTCTTCGCGATCGCCGGAGTGCAGCTCGCGGTGACCCAGCGGTTCCAGCTGCTGGAGGGGTTCACGCCGCTGCAGGCCGGCCTTCTGGTCACCGCCCTGGCCGGGAGCTCCCTGCCGTTCGCGGTCTTTGGCGGGGCCATTCTGCACCGCACCGGGCTGCTGGTGCTCATCGGTGGGGGTATCGGTGCCGCGGCCGTGGGTTCGCTGGTGGTTCTGGCTGGGGCCATGCAGGACTCGCTGATGATGCTGGTGGTGGGCCTGCTGGTGCTGGGTGCCGGCCTCGGGGCCTCAATGTCCGTGGCCTCCTCGGCGATCATGGGCAATGTGCCGCCGCGGCGAGCCGGGATGGCGGCCTCGCTCGAGGAGGCCGCCTACGAGTTCGGCGGTCTGGTGGGCGTCGCGGTGTGCGGCTCCCTGCTGACCTTGGTGTATACCCGCACGCTGGCCCTACCGGCTTCAGCCGAGCAGTATCTGGGGCAGGCGCCGGCAGCGGTGCTCTCCAGCGGCGACGACGTCGTCGCGGAGGCAGCCGCGCAGGCGTTCGAGTCCGCTTATCTGGCGATGCTCATCGCCGTAGCGGCAGCGATGGTGCTGGCCACGGTGGCGGTGGTGACCTTCCTGCGGCGCTACACCCCGGGCACAGAGTCCCAGGCGTATCCCGGCAACCGCTGAGGCGGCGGCGTAGCATCCCGTTTGCCCGCCTGTGGTAGAAACCGGTGCATGACTGTTCCAGAGATCACACGCGGCTCCGGCGGTGGACCTTCCCGATCATCGACATCCTCACCCGAGGCGGACCGTCGAACTCCACCACGAACGTCTACTACGTGCTGTACCAGTTAGGCTTCCAGAACTTTGACGCGGGGTTGTCAGCAGCAGCCGGCGTGCTCTTCTTCATCGTCTTCGGCGTGATCGGGGTGCTGTTCGTAGAGCTCACCGACAGATTCGCCTTCTACGACAACTAAAGGACCATCATGCCGTTCATCCTCGAAGCTCCAGCGTCTGAGACCCACGCCGAACAGTCCCGTGCTGAGTGGACGCCCGGCACGGACAACACCACGCCCGCTCCGGTACCGCAGATCACTGTGGCGAAAGGCGCTCCGGAGAGTCAGCTGCCTGTGGGGAGCCGCTCCCGCTGGCGAGGCCTGGCAGGCCACAGCGTACTGGCCGTCGTCGCACTCTTCTGCGTCTTCCCGGTGTACTGGCTCTTCGCCACCTCGCTGAGGCGCCCCGAGGACGCGTTGAGCCAGAACCTCATTCCCTGGCCGCTGAGCCTAGAGAACTACACCTATGTCCTGGAAGCAATCCCGATCGTTGCCATGCTGGTCAACACCTTCCTCATGGCTTCGGTGATGACCTTCTTCCAGCTGCTGATCGCCGTTCTTGCGGCATACGGGTTTGCGATCTGGGACTTTCCGGGCAAACGTCTCGCGATGTTCCTTTTCATCGGATCCTGGTTGGTGCCCTTCCAGGTGACGATGATCCCGAACTACGTTCTCATTGCCAACCTCGGACTGCTGAACACCATTGCGGGAGTGGTCATCCCGAACCTCGCCTCGGCGTTCGGGGTGCTGATGCTTCTGCAGCATATGCGCGCCTTTCCCCGAGAACTCATCGACGCCGCGAAAGTGGACGGGCGGAACAGCTTCCTGACCCTGTGGCAGGTGGTGCTGCCCAATATGAAGCCGGCACTGGCTGCACTGGCCAGCATGATGTTCATCTCCGCCTGGAACGACTCCCTCTGGCCCATGCTGGTTCTGCGCCAGTCGGATGCGCTCATTCAGGTCGGCATCCGCGGCTTCCTCTCGGCGGAGGGCAACGACTGGGGAGCCGTGATGGCGGCCGCCGGACTGGCCTGTTTGCCGGTCTTAGCCATCTACATCTTCCTACAGCGCTACGTGGTCAACGCCTTCATTCGGTCACGGATCAAGTAGCTCCCGCGGGCAGCGCCGCGTGAGGCCGAACGTGAAGCGGGCAGTTCAGGCGCCGTCGTCGGGCGTCTCGGGAGCGCCTTCAGCAGGGGAGGCGAGGCGAATGATGGCTTCGATGGTCTGCTCGCGCACCGCGGGGTCCAGCGGCTGGGAACTCAGTGCCTCGTAAAACCACAGGCCGTCGGCAGCCAGACGCGCGATGAAGGCCTGGAGCTGCGCGCCGTCGGAGAGGTCCTCAGCCGAAGGCGGTTCCGGCGCCCATGCGCGGTAGACCCGCTCCCAGACCTCATTGGCTTCTGGGTTCTCACTGGCCTCCAGCTGCAGGATCAGCTCGGCCCGCTCGGGGTTCTGCGAGAGCCGGGTGTAGGCGGCAAAGCGCTGGTCCTCGGTGATCTCCTCCGCAGGGGCCCCGGCCTCGGCTTCCATGGCCTGCTCCCATTCGGCGGCCACATGGGTGTGCAGGGCCAGTAGCAGGTCCTCGCGGGAGGGGAAGTGATAGAGCAGCCCGCCCTTGGTGAGCCCAGCCTCGGCCGCCACGGATTCATAGGTCAGCGTGGTGACGCCCTCGCGCTGGACCACACGTTTGGCCGCGGCGAGGATCTCATCGCGTTTGGAAGGCCTCATAGTGCGTCCAGCCTATCGAAGCCGGCTGAGCCGCTTGGGGCGGCGCGGTGGCCGGATGGTCAGGCTCCCGCTTACATAGGGGTTGTCCTGCAGTGCGGCAGCGCCAGTTTCAGCCCGCGTAGGAGGCCGGCTGGCAGACTCCAAATACGTGCCACCTCACGGAATACGTCCTAGCGTGGGGGTGCCGTCGTGCCACGCGGGATGAGGTTCGCCGGCAGGCGGACGTCCTGCTGGTTCGCTGTAATGTGGCGAATTTGGGCCAGGAGGCGAGTAGCGGTGGTGGCCCCCAGCGCATGGCGAGGCTGGTCCAGCACACTGATTGCAGGGCTGACCAGGGTGGTCCACTCTTGGTCGTCGAAGCCGATGAAGGAAAAGGTCTCCGGAATGGGAACCCCCGCCTCAACGATGGCCTTGTAAGCGCCGGCGGTCAATACCGCATCGGTGCAGAACAGGGCGGAGAAGTCTTGGCCGGACTCAATGAGTCGACGAACGGCCTTTTGCGCGGATCGCCACGTGTATTCGGCGTGAACCACAAGGTCATGTTCTAGAGGGAGACCGTGTTTGCCCAGCGCGTTGCGGTAGCCCAGGAGGCGTTGTGCAGATGGCCGGAGTGCCCCGGTGTCAATCCCTGGTGGAAACCCGCTGACGCCTTGAGAGTCGTAGACTGCTTCGGTGACGATGGCGATACGTTTGTGCCCCAGCTCGATGAGCGATTCGGTGGCCAGTTCGGAGGCGCCTACGTGATCCAGTGAGACCAGCGGGACGTCCGCCAGAGTGGGCATGCGGCGGTCCAAGAGGACTACGGGGATTTCATCGTTCACGAGTCGGGAGATTGCGTCGGGCTCGTCTTGGAAGACCGGAGCGATGACAAACCCATCCACCCGTTTCTCGGTGAGCAGTTCGATGCTTCGGGTCTCGACGTCTGGGTCGTTGTCTGTGTTAGCGACCAGCACCTCGAAGCCAGCGGAACGGGCCGCGTCCGTAAGTCCCCGGAGCGCAGCCGAGAAGAATGGATTGGCGACATCTGGGAGGACTGCGGCGATGGTTTTGCTGGAGCCTGAGACCATTGCTTTGGCAAGCGCATTCGGCCGATACCCGAGGCGTTTAGCCGCTTCATGGACAGCCTTTTGTGTCTTGGGGCTGCTGGACCCACGTCCGGCAAGCACCCTGGCCGCACTGGACTTGGAGACTCCGGCTTCACGCGCGACGTCGTTTATGGTGACTGACTGACTGCGTGGCGCCACGTGTAAGCCCCTCCTGTGGATGTCATGCCCTTCGGCATAGCTCATTGTAGACGCGCCCCTCATGGAGGCGAGCGGGGCGGATGGGTTGTGTTATGCCAGCGTTACGAAAGGGTTACATGTGTGTTGCGACACAAAAATCTGTTGACACCGTTCCCAACAATGCGCAACACTGTTCGTACCCGAGGTTTGGGAGCGTTCCCAGAAAGTCTGGGCATCCCGTGGCATCCAGTCGACGAACCGTAGAGGCGATGTCTGGATGCTGCACCGTTGATGAGGAGACGAATTATGCAGAATCACTCCACCACTGGCAATGGGGCCAGCCTGCGTTACGGGGTGCTGGCTCTGTCAGCGACACTCGTGCTCAGCGCGTGCGGTAGTAATGCAGAGGGTGGTGACGGGGACGGTCAGGGTGGCGGTACCTTGACCTTCGGTCTTGATAGCGACGTGCCTAGTCTCGTTACCCCTCAGAACCAGGGCAGCGCCTCGATGATGCTCAACAGCGTCCTCCACCGGGGGCTCGTCATGTATGACGAGAGTGGCGAAATTGTCCCTGCCCTGGCTGAAGAGTTTGAGGACGAGGACTTTCAGACCTACACTTTCCACCTTCGAGAAGGCCTGACTTTCCACGACGGCACCGACCTCACCAGTGAGGACGTCAAGGCCACCTTGGAGCACCTTGCGGACCCGGACACAGTGGCCAAGCTCTATCCGGTCGCCCAAGGCATCGAATCTATCGAAACTCCCGACGAGCGCACAGTCATTGTTCACCTGGAGGAACCCGACGCGGCGTTCCTCTCCTACCTGGCTGACGTTTCAGGGGCGATTCTGCCCAGCGAAACCATCGGGAACGACGGGCCCACTTACGTGGGGGCGGGGCCCTTCCAATACGTCAGCTATGAGGAGGGATCCGCGTTCGTTGTCCAGCGGTTCGAGGACTACTACGAGGACGAACAACCTCACTTCGATGAGATCGAGTTTCAGGTGCTCCCAGACCAGGCTGCCCGTGACAATGCCCTATTGACGGGCAGCGCCGACATGATCTCGTTCGTTGGCTGGACGAACTACGCCCAGGTGGAAGCCAACGATGGGCTGGTCCTCGACGAGACTATGGGTCCCTTCATGTACCTGCAGTTCAACGTCGAGTCGGACAGTCCCTTCAGCGACCCTCGGGTTCGTCAGGCCGTGGCTTACGCGGTGGACCGTGAGGCTGTAGTTGAATCGGCGTTAGGTGGTGAAGGTGCACCAATGTACGGGATGCCCGTGCCAGAGGACAGCGAGTTCTACAACCCGGACCTGGACAAGTGGTACGAGCAGGATTTGGACCGAGCTCGCGAGCTTCTAGCGGAAGCCGGCTACCCGGATGGCTTCACGGCCCGAATGCTCTCCTCATCCCAGTATGACTTCCACCAGAACACTGCGCTTTCCGTGCAGAACGACCTTGAGCAGATCGGGATCGAGCTCGAGATGAACTTGCCCGACTGGCCCACTCGGCTTGACCTGGGCGCGGAAGGTGAATATGACATCGCCGTGTACGGCACCGTGGGTACCACCAACGACCCGGCATGGATGGATCAGATGCTGACGCCGGCAGGAGCTCAGAACGCGCCCTATGGTTATGACGACGAGACCGTCAACGATCTGCTCGACAAGGGTCGCCGGGCTAGTGACCTTGCGGAGAGGCAAGAGGTCTATAACGAGCTGGGCGAGTACATCCTAGAAGAGGCGCCGGTGATCGGCCTGGCCTGGCGTTCCCAGGCTTACGGTTACTCGACCGAGCTTGAAGGCTTCGCCCACATCCCCGGCTTCCTGACCTTCACCTCTGGGTACACCCTGGATCAGGCTCACTTCACCGAGGAGTGAGCAGCCAGAGAGTCCATTCCTGTGGGGCCGGCACAGTGTGCTGGCCCCACAGACACGTACTGACGAGTAAGGAGCTCACATGCTCGCCATGATCGGCAAGCGTCTCGCAGTGGGGTTGGTCCTGCTCTGGGTCGTCGCCACAGTGGTGTTTTTGGCGCTGCACATGGTGCCCGGCGACCCCGCCCGGATCATCCTCACTGGGACCGGTGCCACGCCTACCGAGGAAGCCATCCAAAACTTGCGCGAGCAGTTGGGCCTCCACCTGCCTCTCTGGGAGCAGTACACCCGTTTCTTGGGACAACTTCTCACCGGTTCTTTGGGGGAGTCGCTGCGCAGCGGGACGCCGGTTACAGAACTAGTCGGTCAACGGCTACCTCGCACGTTGCAGTTGGTATTCGCTACCACTCTAGTCTCGGTGCTTTTTGGAGTGCTCTTTGGAGCCCTAGCGGGACGGCGGGGCGGTTGGATCGACCGGGTGCTGATGGTCGTGACCTCCTTTAGCGTGGCGATCCCTGCTTATGTGGCAGCCGTGGTGCTGGTGTACTTCGTCGGTGTTCAAATGCAGTGGTTGCCCTCCGGCGGTTACGTTCCTTTCAGCGACGATCCGGTGGGCCATATCCAGACCCTCATCATGCCCACCATCTCGCTCTCTTTGGCCTTCACCGCTGTCGTGGCCCGTATGACGCGTACCGCGGTTCTTTCAGTCGGTGAACAAGACTGGGTGCGCACCGGGCGTTCCGTGGGCCTGAAGGAGTCGCGGGTCTTCTCCCGGCATGTCCTGCGGAACTCCCTTACCTCGGTAGTCACCGTCTCCGGTCTGCAGATGGGCGCACTCCTGGGAGGAACCGTGATCGTCGAACGCGTGTTCAGCTGGCCGGGTCTCTCTGAGCTCCTGATCAATGGTGTGACTACCCGGGACTATCCAGTGGTCCAGGGCACCGTTCTAGTGATTGCCGCGTTGTTTGTGCTTCTCAACATTGTCGTAGACATTCTCTACGGCTTCATAGACCCGAGGGGGAGGGACTGATGAACCGACTGGCCGCTTTCCTCCGCGAGCTGAAGTCTCCCGGTAATTTCCTTGCAGCGCTCTTCTTAGCGCTTCTCGTCGCTGGTGCCTTGCTGGCCCCGTGGTTGGCTCCGCACAGCCCCGTTGCACACGGCAATGAGCGTCTCATCTCTCCTGAAGCAGACCATCTGCTCGGTACCGATCAGTTTGGACGGGACATATTCTCCCGTCTGATCACTGGAGCTCGGGTGGACCTGCTCGTATCCTTCGGCGCTGCTGCTCTGGCGGCCGTGCTCGGTGTCGTCATCGGGCTCATCGGCGGGACGACCAAGGGGTTTCCCCGAATGCTCGCAATGCGTGGTATCGAAGTGATCCTGGCCTTCCCTCCGATCGTCTTTGCTCTACTGGTGGTCACGCTGTTCGGGCCGGGATCGCTGACTCTCATCCTGACAATGGGCATTCTGTTCGCGCCGCAGTTCGCCCGCGTCGTTTACGGCGAGGTGCTGACCATCAGCAACTTGGAGTACGTGCAGGCCAGCCGGGTGATGGGCAGTTCCTCACTGCGTGTGCTCTTCCTGGTCATCCTGCCTGGAGCCTTGCCGCCTGTCCTGGTCCAACTTTCCATGACGGTGGCAACCTCCATGCTCCTGTCCTCGGGACTGAGTTACCTAGGACTGGGCGTGGTGCCCCCTACCCCGTCATGGGGCGGAATGATCGCCGAGGGCCAGGCCATCATGATGACATCCCCTGGTCTGCTCTTCTTCAGCAGTGCGGCCGTCGTTGCCACCGTCCTGTGTTTCTCTGTCCTGGCCGATGCACTGGAGAAGTCTTTGGACCCACGGCGTTCACGCAAGCGAGGGGCTGTCCGACAGGCTCCCAAGGCTACGGTGGCCTAGGGATGACAGGAATGAACGGGATAAGGCTCGGAGCGCACAGCCAGATGTTCGTCCATGACATCGCAGAGGATCCTGGGTTGGTGTTCGATGAGGTGGCCCGGTGCGGTCTCCATGCTGTGGAAGTTCATGTGGCCGACCCCGGAAACTTTCCGGAGCAAGAGGTGCTTGAGGCCGCAGATCGGACTGGCCTGCAGGTGGTCCTTGGCACTGCCCTGGCGGCTGACGCTTCGACCATCAGCGACGACCCTGAAATCAGAAGTCGCGGGATAGCGCATCTCGAAAGGTGCATTCGTCTTGCATCGAGACTCGGGGCTTCGACTATCGCCGGAGGAATCCACTCCGCTAACGGAGTCTTTGCCGGTCGGGGGCGAACCACCGAAGAGTGGGAGAGATCTGTGCAGGCACTCCAGCAGGTGGCCCCCTTGGCTGAGGAGTACGGCATCACCCTTACCCTCGAGCCGGTGAGCCGCTACTCAGGGTATTTCCTCAACTCTGCCGAGGACGCCGTCCAGCTGTCTGATGCGGTGGGCTCGACCCATATTGCAGTCCAGTTGGACACCTTTCATATGAACATCGAAGAGACAGACCCCGCCGAGGCTATTCGCCTGGTGGGAGAGCGACTTAAGCACGTACACGTGGTGGAGAGTAATCGAGGGGTCCCTGGAACCGGCCAGGTGCCCTGGCGTTCAGTCTTCGCCGCTCTTCGGGACATCGATTACTCAGGATTGCTGGTATACGAACACTTCCCTGTGACCTTGCCAACTATGGCAACCAGAACACACACATGGCGCTCCCTCGCTAGCAGTCAAGATGTCTGTGTCTATGGCACCGAGAACTTGCGCCGAGCGGCCCGCGAGGCGGGATTTCTTGAGGAGGATAAGTGAAAATGCAGACCCAGACAGTTCCACCGGTTCTCGAAGTGCGCAACCTTAGTGTCGGATTCAACAAGGATGACGACACCACCTGGGTTACTCGTGAAGTGTCCTTTGCTGTCGAGCCCGGGAAGACCTTGGCGATTGTGGGAGAGTCTGGCTCTGGCAAGTCAGTCACCTCTATGGCGGTGTTAGACCTGCTGCCCTCCAACGCGGTGCGCGAAGGCGAAGCGTTGTTGCGTGGGGAGGACCTCGTCAGTGCCTCCAAGGAGCGCCTGCGAGCAGTCCGGGGCAACGACGTTGCGATGATTTTTCAGGAACCGATGACGGCGCTGAATCCGGTCTTCACCATTGGGCGGCAGATCGTCGATGCACTGCAGGCTCACGAGAAAGTCCCCTCCGCGCAGGCGAGAGCGCGGGCCGTGGAGCTCTTGAAACTGGTAGGAATCCCGGAACCGGAGCGTCGGATCAAGAGCTTCCCCCATCAGCTTTCCGGTGGGCAGCGGCAGAGGGCAATGATTGCCATAGCGATCTCCAAGAACCCGTCGGTGCTCATTGCAGATGAACCTACTACGGCGCTCGATGTCACAGTGCAGGCAGAGATTCTTGCTCTGCTTCGTCGTCTCCAGACTGAGATGGATATGGCCATCGTGCTGATCACGCATGACATGGGAGTCGTCGCCGATATGGCCGATGACGTCATAGTCATGCGACATGGCGAAATCGTCGAGCGCGCCGAGGTGCGTAGTCTCTTCGCTTCGCCGGAGCATGAATACACCCGTGCCCTGCTTGCAGCGGTCCCGCGCATTGAGTCCATCATCGACCCCGAACCGACTCCCGTGCCTCACCAGGAGGATGCCGGGACCACCGCGGCCCTCGACATCCAAGCCCTGCATGTGCGCTATCCCGGACGCTGGGGTCGTCCCGGGTTCCAGGCGGTCAAGGACGTTAGCCTGACCATCCCGCAAGGCCAGATCCTAGGGTTGGTAGGTGAGTCTGGGTCGGGCAAGAGCACTATTGGCAAAGCAGTGGTGGGATTGGCTCCCGTGGAGTCCGGCTCGATTAGGATCAACGGCATCGCCGTCGGGGCCAGGGGCAAAGCTCAGGAGTTGCGAAGCCAATACGGCATGGTGTTCCAGGACCCAGCTTCCTCTCTCAATCCACGGGTGAGTATCGGGGAATCGATCGCCGAGCCCATGGTGGTCCAGAGGAAAGGCATGAGCGCTGGGGAACGCCGGGACCGAGTGGCCGAGCTGCTGCGGATGGTCAAGCTTCCAGCGGAATGGGCGTCGCGCTTCCCTCACGAGCTTTCAGGGGGACAACGCCAGCGAATCGGTATCGCCCGTGCTCTGGCGCTGGAACCTTCCGTGCTCATCGCTGACGAGCCGACATCAGCGCTTGACGTATCAGTCCAAGCAGCAGTTTTGGAGATCTTCCAGGAACTGCAGGAAAGGCTCGGATTTTCCTGCTTATTCATCAGCCACGATCTCGCTGTAGTTGAACTCCTGGCGGACCATGTGGGGGTGCTCCAGAAGGGGCAGCTGGTGGAGAGTGGCAGGACTGCAGATGTTCTCCGTACTCCCACGGAGACTTATACCCAGAAGCTGATCGATGCGGCGCCGGTTCCCGACCCGGTGGTGCAGCGTGCACGGCGTTCCGCTGCGGTTGCATAAGGAATCGCGCAGGCGGAGGGGTCCCGCACTATGATGTGGCGCCATTACATTTGGGGCACTATCTTGACTGTGTCCGGGCAGGCTTCACCCTGGTAACGGTCTCAATTCTCGCCCTTTATTGTCCATGCCTTTGATGTGGACCATGGGGTCTTTCCCTGCGCGCCGTGCGGTCGCGAGTCGCTCACCCCGCGGTCCAGTCCGCTGGAGAAGTGCCTTCTTGACGTTCGTAAGGCGAATCTTCGGTTGTCCCAAGGGGGTGCAAGAACTTGCTCAATCAGCTCGTTCCAACAGTTGACACCGTTCCCAAAGTAGGTAAGGCTATATGCGTTGGGAACGCTCCCAACTGTTCATCTTTCCCTGTTTCAAAGGATTCATAGCGCTCATGAGCGAAATCATTCCCGTCCCTGACGACTTTGAGGCGTGTGTTCAGCACGCCCTGGACCAAAACGACAAGGCCCGGGCCATTGTGGCTCAGGCGGTGGAGAAGGGTGTGGACAAGGTGTTCCTCGTCGGATGCGGCGGCTCGCACTTTGGAACCTACCCGGCTTTTGATCTCCTTGACCGTTATGCGCGTGGGTTGTCAGTACAACGCCTGACCAGCGCCGAATTTACCTCCCGAGATCCCCAGGGAATTGACGAGACAGCCCTGGTCGTGCCTGCTTCCCACTCCGGCAACACTCCGGAAACCGTTGCCGCGGCAGAGTTCGCCAAGGAACGAGGTGCTACTGTCGCGGTGATCGCCCGCGAAGGCGACAGCGGGTTGTCTCGCGTGGGGGACGTTCACCTGGATTATCCGGACACCATCTCCATTACCGAGCCCAAGCTGGTGCATAACGAGCAGATCGCACTGGCGCTGCTCGAGGCGTTCGGCGCAGAGGACCGGGCGGCTACGCTGCGCGCTGCACTGCCGGCCCTTCCTAAAGCTCTGCGTCTCGTCAAGGATGAGGTGGCTATCGCTGGAGAGCGCATCGCCGACGTTCTGGAGGACTCGCCGCTTTCCTATGTCGTCGGCGCGGGGCCGGCCTACGGTATGGCCAAGATGATGGCCTGGTGTTATTTCCAGGAGATGCAGTGGATGAACTCCGCAGCGATCAACGGAGGGGACTTCTTCCACGGGCCTTTCGAGATGATCCTTGAGGAGACTCCCCTTATCGCCCTCTTGGCAGAGGACAGCAGCCGTCCTTTGGGGGAGCGCGTCGTCACGTTCGGCCAGAAGTACACGTCTAAGCTGGGTGTGGTCGATACCAAGGAGTTCAGCCTCCCAGGCATCGAAGGGCAGGCTCGTGAAGACCTGAGCGTCATCGCCCTCATGAGTGCCGAACGTCGGGTGCTCGACCACGTTGCTGCCCGTCGTGGGCATGACACCTCTGTCCGTCGATACATGTACAAGGTGCAGTACTAATGAAGATCCTCGGAGCCGGCGACAACGTCATCGACCGTTACAGGCGCCTAGGCGTCGGCTACCCCGGTGGCAACGCGGTCAACGTCGCCGTCTTCGCCTCCCGGCTCGGAGCCCGTGCGGCATACATGGGCGTGTTGGGAGATGACGAGGGCGGCAGGCATCTGAAGCGGGCGCTGGAGGTGGAGGGCGTCTCCACTGACCTGACAGAGGTGGCTCACGGTCACAACGCTTATGCCGAGGTCGAGATCGTGGATACGGACCGGGTGTTTGTTGGCTCCGATCGATCCGTCCAGCCCTTCGACCTGAACCAAAGCCAACTGAAGGCTATGGCGAACTTTGACACGGTCCATACGGCGTACACCGGGTCGCTGCGGTCGAACATTCCCGAAATGGCAGGACAATCGAAAGTGTCCTTTGACTTCGGCAGCCGCTTCACTCTCAAAGAGTCGGTAGAGCTGGCCCAGCACCTCTTTTTGGCTAGCTTCTCGACAAACCATCTTTCACGGGAGGAATCCCTCGAGCTGGTAGAGGCAATGCTGGAACGGGGTACCAAGAACGTCATCGCCACGCGTGGGGGTGAGGGGGCCTACCTGGGCACTCCGGAAGGTGTGCTGTTCCAGAAAGCTGAGCGGGTGGCTGTGATTGACACCCTGGGGGCGGGGGACGCCTTCATAGCCTCGGTGCTGGTAGGTCTGCTCAGTGGCCGTGATGCCAAAACGGTAGCTGCCTCGGCGAGTGCCCATGCGGCCCAGGTATGCCTCATCCACGGAGCATTCGGACATCCGATCTCCTATCATCCCGTATCCGAAACAGACCCGAAGGTAGTCAACTCATGAGTCTTCGTATCGGTGTCGACACAGGTGGGACGTTTACCGACGTCGTCGCCTTCGACGACGTTACCCAGCATGTGCATGTGCGTAAGGTATCCAGCACCCCCGACGATCCGGGCCGGGCGATCCTACGTGGCGTTTCCGAGATCCTTGATCAGATCGGGGGCCGAAATATTAGCGAGGTCAACTACTTCGCCCATGGCACCACAGTCGGTACCAACACGCTGCTCACCGGCAACGGCGTGCTCACCGGGCTGATCACTACCGAAGGGTTCCGGGACCTTCTTGAGTTGGGACGTGGCAGACGCCCCGATATGTACGACGCCCGTGCTGATAAGCCCGCCCCATTCGTGGCTCGGAGGCACCGTTTCGAGGTGGCAGAACGCCTGCGCAGCACAGGCGAGGTGGAGAGGGAGCTTGACGAGGGCGAGGTTCGCGAAGCGGCACGGCAGCTGAAGTCTGCCGGTGTTGAAGCGGTGGCCGTTTGCCTGCTTTACAGCTATGTGGACCCGAAGCATGAACGGCGCATCGCTGACATCATCCGGGAAGAGCATCCCGAGGCTTACGTCTCCCTGTCTAGTGAGGTGCTGCCGGAGTTCCGTGAGTATGAGCGGCTTTCTACCGTGGTCACCAATGCATATGTTGGACCTGTCGTTTACCGCTACCTTGCGGCTCTGCGAGAGAAGCTTGCCGCCGAAGGCCTCACCGCCGTTCCACACATCACTCAGAGCAACGGCGGAGTCATTCCCTTCGCGACTGCCGAGGCCATGCCGGTGCGCTTGGTCCTCTCAGGCCCGAGCACGGGTGTAGTCGGGGCGGCGCAGATCTGCTCTGCCGCGGGCTTTGATGACATCATCACCTTCGACATGGGTGGTACGTCTTCGGACATCTCGCTGGTCCAAGGGGGGCGTCCCAAGGTCACTTCTGGCATGGAGCTGGACGGCCGGCCTATTCGGTCGCCGATGTTGGACATCCATACCGTCGGGGCTGGGGGAGGCTCTCTGGGATGGATCGACACGGGTGGTCACCTGCGCGTGGGCCCGGAGAGCGCGGGCGCGTTCCCGGGGCCGGCTTGCTATGGCAATGGTGAGCGCGCAGCAGTTACCGACGCCAATGTGGTCCTGCAGATGCTCAACCCTGAATATCTGCTCAACGGGCAGATGAAGATTGACCGCGAGAAGTCTGTTGATGCCGTGCGTCGCCTCGCAGATCCCCTCGGCCTCTCCGTGGAGGAAACCGCCTTGGGGATACTCCGCGTCGTCACAGCCAATATGGCGCGTGCCTTGCGGGTGGTCTCGGTGCAGAAGGGCTACGACCCTCGGGACTATGCTCTGGTGCCTTTTGGAGGAGCTGGACCGCTGCACGCTTCCCGACTCGCCCGGGAACTGGGGATGTCCCGCGTAGTTGTTCCCGAGATACCTGGCGCTCAGTCAGCCATGGGGTTGCTGATGACTGACGTGAAGGCAGACTTCATGCGCACTCGTATCACGAGCCTCACCCACGAGACCGCTTCACAGGTAGCTAACGTCTTCGCTGAACTCTCCGCTGAAGCCGCGGCGTGGTTCGCCGAGGAGGATGTCGCTGAAGAGGGTCGTCGCCTTGTACGCCGGTTGGACTTGCGGTACGCGGGTCAGAACTTCGAGTTGCCGGTGGAAATGCCAGAAGAACTAGGTGAGGACGGGATGGAGGTCATTGCGCAGGCATTCCACGCAGAGCATGAGCGGGTCTATGGCTACTCCTCACCGGAAGCCCGTCTTGAGGCGGTGACGTTCCGAGTAGAGGCCCAGGGCAGCGCCCCTCGCGTGGAACTGCGTCATAGCGAACTGGGCGGGGAAGATCCTTCGGGCGCCGCAATCGGGACGCGTGAGACCTGTTTCGACCCCAAGGAGGGATTCCGCAGCATCACGGTCTACGACCGCAGCAAGTTGATGCCCGGCAACGTGGTTCAAGGTCCTGCCGTTGTCGAGCAGATGGACACCACCACAATTCTGTTGCCCGGGGACCGTTGCGTCGTCGACTCCCTGCGAAACCTCGTGATTACGATCGGAGAAGAAGCATGACAACTTCAGCACGTGCCACTGGCCAGCTAGACCCGGTCATCGTCGAGGTAGTGGGCTCAGCTCTCTCTACCATCGTCGAGGAAATGGGCGAGACATTGGTGAAAGCAGCTTTCTCCCCCAATATCAAAGAACGACGGGACTGTACCGCTGGCCTCTTCGACGCTGAGGGCCTAGCGCTGGCTCAGGACGAGGGCGGTTCCCCTATGCATCTCGGCTCTCTAATGGGCATCGTTGGTGCCATCAGGGGCCGCTTCAGTGAGGCGGATATCCGTGAGGGAGATGTCTTTATCGGCAACGATCCCTACACCGGAGGCGGCTCGCACCTGCCCGACATCGTCCTGGCATCCCCCATCTTCGTGGGTGGTCGAATTTCTGCGTGGGCGGCTACCCTGGCCCACCATGCGGATTTTGGTGACCGTGGGCACGCGCACATCTTCCAAGAGGCGATCCGCATCCCCCCGGTGCATTTGGTTCGCGAAGGGGTCCAGCAGGAGGAATTACTCAGTCTTATCCTGCTGAACTGCCAAATCCCCGAGGAACGGACTGCGGACCTGCGCGCACAGGAAGCTGCATTGGGCGTGGCCATCACTCGGTATCAGGAGCTCTGTTCACGCTACGGAGTAGATGTCATTGAAGGGGTTTCGTCGAACCTTCTTGACTACACCGAGCGTAGGACTCGTGCTGCTATCACTGAGTTTCCTGATGGTGAGTACACTTTCGAGGATCTATTCGACGCTCCCGAGCTGGACGAAGAGCTGACTCTGCGCGTCCGGATCCGGATCAGCGGGGACGAGATGCTCTTCGACTTCTCAGGTAACCCCCCGCAGGTGCGGGCCAGCGTCAATGTCGTTTGGACAGGGCTCTATGCGACGGTTTACTACACCTTAAAGACACTGATTGACCCCGACATCGTGCCGAACGCGGGACTGTACCGGCCGGTTACGATCGTCGCGGACGAGGGATCCATCCTCAACTGCACGGCGCCAGCGGCAGTCAATGGCCGTATCGAGACGTGCCAACGAGTCGTCGACCTCATTCATGGTGCTCTCGTGGATGCTCTGCCCGAAAGAGTGACTGCAGCCTCAAACGGAGCCGTTACGGGGGTGCACTTCTCGGGACATGACGCTTCCCGCGGTCGAGACTTCGTGTACTTGGAAACGATCGGGGGCGGCAGTGGAGCCTGTCATGACAAAGACGGCCTCGATGGAGTGCAGGTGCACATGACTAACACCTCCAACCTGCCGGTGGAAAGTCTAGAGGCCGAGTACCCACTGGTAGTGGAGTCCTATGAGCTGATAGAGGACTCCGGCGGCGTAGGACGCCACCGTGGTGGCATGGGTATCCGGCGCAAGATTCGGGTGGAGGCCCCCGACGTCCACTTCTGGTTAGATACGAGCCGACAGAAATCGCAGCCCTGGGGGCTCTTTGGAGGCGGCCCGGGGCAATCTGCCCGATGTGTTCTTAGCGAGGACGCACAGCCCGTCGACCACGGTTACACCGTCCTGCAGCCGGGACAGACCGCCTCGATCGAGACAGCGGGCGGCGGCGGCTATGGTCCTCCGGAGGAGCGTGCGGAAGCGCAGCTCGCAGCGGACCGCGCCGATGGACGCATTTCCGAAGCAACCGCGCAGCAGTGCCGCCAGGACTGAGCTTCTGGAAGCCAGGGTCGCCTGTAGTCCGGCCCGTACGCCTGTGATACAAGCGTGCGGGCCGGTCTTTAACGGCTAGGTCTCCCACCCAGGTAGCTGGGCTCGCGGCGCTTGAGCGCGCCCACCACCGCATAGGTCACCGGCAGCAGCACCCATTCGATGAGGCACTTGTAGATCACGCCCAGCACCAGGTAGTTGCCGAACTCGCCCCAGCTCATCATGGGCTCCAGCCCGAGGAACGCGGTGAACGCGCTGAAGGCCACCAGACCGAACAGGAACGTGTCCACGATCTGCCCGAAGACGGTGGACGACATCAGCCGTGCCCAGAGGTTCCGTTCGCCGAAGCGCGCCTTGATCCGGACGATCACCACCGCATTGACCAGCTGTCCGGCCAGGAATGCCAGCAGTGAGGCCACCAGGATCCGCAGGTAGACCCCGTCCCAGCCGAAGAGGATCTCGAAGGCTTCCTGATTCCACGCGCCCTCTGTGGCCGGAGAGGCGGTGACCAGACCGAAGACCACCGCGCCGATGACCATCACACTGAAACCCACCAGCACGGCCCGGAACGCGGCCCGGAAACCGTAGACTTCCGCGATCAGCCCGCCGATCAGATAGGTCAGCGGGAACAGGAACACCCCGCCGTCCACCACCCATTCAGCGAAGCCGAGGTCAAAGGCCATGGTCTTGGTCGCGGCGATGTTGGAGATCAGATAGAACGCGGCCAGCAGCGCCAGCAGGGTCGGGTAGAACCGGCTGCCGACCTGGGCGAAGGGGGTCACAGGAGTGCTCATGATGTCCTCGGGGTCTTGGTCAGCGTGATCAGGGTGTCGCAGAGCGTCTGCGCCCAGCGATGGTCATGGGTGGTCAGCAGTACCGCGCAGCCGGCATGCGCCAGGCCGCGCAGCAGACGGGTCAGCCGCTCCATCGAGGGCCCGTCGCGGCCCAGGGTGGGTTCATCCAGCAGCAGTACGCGCGGTTGCAGCAGCAGCGCCGCTGCAATCACCACATCCTTGCGCTGGGCAGGCGTCAGGTCATAGGGGTGGGTCTGGGCGTGCTCGGACAGTCCGGTGCGCTCGAGCACCTCGGCCACTTCGTCCGCCGAGGGTGCACGACGACGTCGCCCCTCACCTCTGCGGGTCTGCCAGAGTTCCTTCTCCACCGTGAAGGCAGAGAGCTGTACCCCGGGATCCTGCCCCACCCAGGCGAGGTGGCCGGCGCGCTGATAGGCCGGCAGATTCGTGAGGTCCACACCGGCGGGGCCCAGGACAGTCCCAGACACCGTGGTGGCCCCCGCGCCGGTGGCTCTGTTCGGCAGAAGCCCGGCCACGGCACGCAGCAGCGTCGATTTCCCCGCTCCGTTGGGACCAAGCACGCCCGTGATGGTGCCCGGGATCAGGGACAGGTCTACGCCATTCAGAACAGTGCTCCCGCCCCGGACAACGGTCAGGCCCCGGGTCTGCAGGAGGGGCGACCACCCCGGTGCGGAGGACGGCCCGGAGACCGGAACCTCTGCGATGGTGGGGGACGCTGCGGCCCCGGTGGTATCCCACACCCCGCGGGCGGCACAAGTCGGGCTTCCGGCGTTGTGTGAGGAGCGGTTTGCTGCAGTGCTGGCATCGTCGACAGCTGCCGGACTGAGGAGGCGGGCGACGTCGTCGTCCCGTTTCGCGGTGTTCGTCAGTGACGCGTTCTGCAGCGACCCGGCCTCTAGGAACAGGGTGCGCGGACAGAACGCCGTCACCTCGTCCCACTGGTGGGCGGCGATCAGCACGGCCCCACCCGCCGTGCAGTGCTGCCGCAGTGCGTTGAGCAGGCGAGCCCGGGCCGCGGCGTCGAGCGAGAGACTGGGCTGATCCAGGATGAGGACCGCCGGGTCCAGCGTGAGCAGGGAGGCCAAGGCCGTCAGCTGGCGCTCGCCTCCGGAGAGCTCCTCCACCCGGCGGCCGGCAAGCTCAGCGATGCCCAGCAGTTCCATCACCTGCTGGGCCCGGGCCGCGCATTCGGACAGCGGGTGCCCGGTCAGTCGCCCCGGGAGCTGGATCTCATCCAGGATCACCGAGGCCATGCCGGTCAGCTGGGCCTCTGGATCATCGCCCAGCAGGGCCACAGGTGCGACGCCGGCAGGTTGAGCGGACTCCTGACCGGGGAGCGCAGCGTCGCAGACGGTGACGCTGCCGGTGAGCCGCCCGTGTTCGGCCAGCAACCCGGCGGCGGCACGGCACAGAGTTGAGGTCCCCGACCCCTGGGGGCCCAGCACGGCCACGGCGTCACCGGCGGCCAGGCTCAGGGCGACGTCCTGCAGCGCAGCCGGCGCGGTTGCGTGGTCGGATGTCACCTCCGGGTACCAGAAGCTCACACCGCGCAGCTGCAGCAGGGGGGTGGACCCGGCGGAGCGAGCAGAGGGAAGATCAGCCACGGAGCACCTCCAGGAGGTCACTTGCTGAGGGCAGCGCAAGAACATCGGTCAGGGAGGCGGTGACCAGAGCCACGCTCAGCACCGGTGCCGCCCACCGCAGTGCGCGCTCGCCGGTAGCCTTACGGTAGGTCCGCGCCGGCGTGGGATGACGGTGCCGGCCGAATCCGCGCTGCACCAGCGCATCGTGGCGTTGATCCAGCTGGACCAGCGAGGTGGTCAGCAGCCCGGCGAGGATCCCGGGCAGCAGGCGCACCCGAATAGTCCACCGGTCCGTCGCCCAGCCACGGGCCGCGCGGGAATCCAGAGCCTGGGACGTGCGACGACGGATCAGCGGCACCAGGGTCATGGCGGTGGCGCAGATATAGGCCACGCTCAGGGGCAGACGCAGCCCCACCAGGCCGTCGAACACGCGCGAGGCGTTAGAGGCGAAGGCCAGCAGGGCGCACAGGGCAATCATGGCCGCCACGCGTAGCCACAGCTGAGCCGCCACCGCCAGTCCCTCCACCGTGAGGGCGGCGGGTCCAGCCTGCCAGAGCACCGTGACGGCCTCTCCCGGATAGAAGAGCCCCTGGATGATGCCGACCATGATCAGCATGGGACCGGCCAGTACGACCAGCGCCGCCAGCCAGCGCGCAAAGCGCACCCGCGTGGAGAGCACCGCTCCCAGGCAGGAGAGCACCAGGACCGACGCCGGCACCACCGGTGAGGCCACCCCGTAGACCAGCAGGAGGGCGCAGCCCAGCAGCACCAGCTCGGTGGAGGGGTGCATCACGGTCGGCGCCGGCGTCCTAAGAGAACGTGGGCTGCCGGCGCCGTCGGGAGTGGTCACCGGGTGCGCGGTGAGGTGCGCCGGAAGGAATGCGCTGTGAAGGGGAACCGTCCGCGCATACGGCGCGGCAGGGCCCACAGCACGGCAAAGGCCAGCGCAAAGATGATGGCCTTATCGGCGATGTCGCTGACTACCGACTGGGCGAAGGTCGCGTGCAGCATTTCCAGGCCGGCGGCCTGCAGAGTGGCCACGGCGCCGCCGGTGCCCACGCCAAGTCCGCCGCCGAACAGGTACGCCGCCACGGGTGCACCCAGTGCGCCGGCGGGAACTCCGGCCACGGCCCCGGCCAGTACGGCCCACCACAGCGCGCGGAAGGCGCCGGAGCGGGCGGCCCAGCCGGCGGCGGCACCGATGAACGCCGCGCCGGCGGTGAAGGCGATGACGGTGGGGTTGATGGTCACACCCCAGATGACGTTGCTGAGGATGCCGGTCAGGGCTCCGGCGGCGGGACCGGCGATGACGCCGATAACTACCGTGCCCAGAGAGTCCAGATAGAGCGGGATGGGCGTGAGGGTTCCCACCACCTGACCCACCACGATGTTCAGAGCGATCGCGACGGGCATGAGCGCGTAGACGCTGCGCGGAATGCGGGGGAGTGTGCCGGCGGCGATGAGAGCGGCGCCGGTCAAATAGCCGAGCATCACACCCAGAGTGGTGTGGCCCAGATCCTGGCCGAGCGTGGCTGGCTGGCTGGTCAGCACCCACAGATAGGTGCCGAGGATGACCAGGGAGCCGGCGGCGATGGCCGCCAGAGTCCATGCGGGAGCAGGAAGCGGTCGGTACAGGGATTCAGTGTGCTGGGTTTCTCCGGGATCCGCCGCGGCTGCAGCGGACCCCTGCCCAGAGGTCGGGTCGGTACTCATTGGTCAGGTCCTCTCATCAGAGTCTCGGCCAGGTGCGTCAAGAATTGCGAGGCATCCAGGCTGCGAATCAGGGTGGCATTGGGCTGCCGGTTCCAGCGGCCGAGCCAATCGGCCACCGTTTCACCGCGGGTCAGGGTGCCGATCAGTTCAACATCGACGGCGGCATCTGCGGTATGCGCCCACGGGATTATCTCCTGTTCAGCGGCCGGGAGCGAATCTGCTGTCTGTGCTCGTGCCCAGCCGATGGCCGCGGCGGTCACATAGGGGTCATGGATCTGCGCCAGGTAGCCGTGGCCGTCCCATTCATGGAACTCGAAGTAGAAGCGCAGTGCCTCAGCCAGCTGCCCCAGATATTGCCGCCAGCGGGGTGCTGCTGAGGATGAGGACGTGATCTGTCCCAACAGTTGCGGGGTCATCACCACTGCCTCGGTGGCCTCGATGGGGCCGATGACCGGCAGCGGGGTCCCCGGAGCTCCGAAGGCCGCGAACACCTCAGCGGCAGCCTCCGGATCCCAGGTGATGTTCCATTCGGTGGTCGGATGGGTGTTGCCGCGGTAGTTGAAGGCCCCGCCCATGATGAACAGCCGCTTCAGCAGGGTGGGGAGTTCCGGTTCCAGGCGTAGCGCCAGTGCCAGATTGGTGTGCGGACCCAGAACGACGCCGATCACCTCACCCGGATGTGTTCGGGCGGTCTGCACCCAGGCTTCGGCGGCGGAGAGTTGATGCGCCGTCGTCGTCGGTTCATCCAGCACTGCGTGACCTGCACCCAGCGGACCGTGGGTGTCGTCGGCGAAGATCGGAGCCGGGTCGCCCGCGCGGTGCGCTACTGGGTTCTCGGCCCCGCGGTGGACGGGAATGTCGGTGCGGCCGGTGAGTTCCAGCCAGGCCAGCGCATTTCGGGTGACTGCATCCACCGGGACGTTACCGGCGCTGGCCGCGATACCGGTGATCTCCACGTCCGACTGGCAGAGGGCGTAGCCCAGGGCGATGGCGTCGTCGATGCCCGGGTCGCAGTCAATAAAAAGCCGAATCACTTAGTCCATTCTGCCGCGGAAGATGACTGTGTCCCATCCGTTGTGGCACAGCGGGCCGGATTTTCGGTCAAAACCGCCATAACGGGTGGGAGATTCGCGGGCGGTTGCTACTGGTTCCCATCCGTTGTGGCGAGGGGCCGGCGGCGGGTCGCCGATGAAGTGCCTCGCCGCCGCGGGCGGGTGCCTTCTCCCCGCCGTCGTCATTCAGCCATGCCTGCTGGATAACCCCCTTGTGACGCGGCAGCGCCTCACCTAGCGTGGCAGGCAGGAGGTCCTTCATGCCTCGTGCAGATGAGCCCAAGTCAACACAGCGCACGGTCACGCCCGGCAACATCACTGTGGCTCAGCGCGAAGAACTGCTGCGGCAGCGCCAGCGTCAGACCGGCCGCCCCTGGCCCCAGCGGGCGAATCGGCTCTTCGGCGACCCCGGCCGCGGAAGCTGGCTACTGATGGGCATCGCTGCGTTCGCGCTGATATTCAACGGGCTGATCTCTGTCGCTCGGTTGACGCCCCTGTTAGGTGAACAGACAGCCGCGCAGCTGATCGTCTCGATTCTGGGCACGGCTCTGCTGCCAGTCGGCATGCTGTTCGCCTGGGCGGCAGCCCGGCTGTGGATCTTCCTCAAGCAAGTGGACCGTGAGTTGTACGCTCAACCGCGTTAGGCGCGCCCGCGTCGGACAGCCATGACAATGCCGACGCCGATGAGCACCAGTCCCAGCACTCCCAGGCCGATCATCAGCGGAGTGCCCCAGCCGCCCAGCGGGTCCTCCTGGCTGGCCGGCGCTGTCTCCGGAGAGTCAGTCTCCTGTGGTGTGGGCGATGCGCTGGTCTCCTCCGGTTCAGCGCTGGTGGTCTCCTCGGTGGGCTCGGGGCTCTCAGTAGTGGGGGAGGGCTCGGTAGTGGGAGATTCTGTCTCTGCGGAATCCTCAACCACGGTGAAGTGCTCGGCGAAGTGCGCCTCAGCCTCCTCCTCGCTGAGCATCGGATCCGAATAAGGAGGGCCAACGGTGAAGGAACCGTCGTCGAGCTGGACCAGCTGGAAACGCAGCTGCTCGAAGGCGTAGTACTGCTGAGGGTCAGCAAAGACACCGGCAACACCGAAGCCCAGCGTCAGGTCCATCTCCAGATAGTCTTCTGGTTCGTTTCCGGCCAGACCCATCTCCTCGACGTCGATGACTGCGCTGGTCTCGGTAATTTCGTCAGAGTCGAAGACGCCGTCAGTGCCCGCCACATTAATGGTCCATTGGTAGGCCTCGGCTTGGGGGATCTCCTCCCATTCGAAGGTGATCTCTGGACCTTCAACGGTGCCGTGGAGGTCAAAGGGGATCTCTTCACCGGCCGCCGAGGCAGCCGTTGAACCGGCCAAGAACAGCCCGAAGGCGGCCAGCGCTGAGAGTATCGAAGTGCGGAGTGGGGCAGTCATGAGCGGCTTCCTTCTGGGCGACAGACGGTGTGCCACCAGCATGACCTACATTGCAGCGGCAAACAACATGTTGCTATTGCAAATTAATAACGATCCACCGAGAGCCGCAGTTCTCGCATCGGGGCGGAACAGAAAGCCGGAGCCTCAGTCGGCGTAGGAGCCGGTCAGCAGCACGCCGCCGCCGTCGACACCCTTGGCGCCCTGCACAAAGTCCTCACCAGCTGCAGTGATACGGGAGTCAGCAGCGTCGTAGCGGCTGATCTCACCCATCACCCAGGCGCGCTGACCCGCGGCGTTGAGCTGGGCGATAGCCGCATCAGCCTGCTCTGCGGCCACCACGGCCACCATGCCCACGCCAAGATTCCAGGTCCGCTCAGCATCGGCCTGCGGCACGCCGCCGAGCTTGCTGAGCACGCGGAACACCGGCTGCCACCCCCACGTGGAGCGGTCCACAGTGGCCAGCAGGCCGGTTGGAAGAACTCGCGCCAGGTTTGCGGCCAGACCGCCTCCGGTGACGTGGCTGAAGCCGCGCACGGGCGCCTCGGGAGAAATCTCGCCCTCAGCGGGATCACCGTTGAGCGCGGTGACGAGATCCAGGCAGGGCTGGGTGTAGAGCCGGGTGGGTTCCAGCAGCTCCTCGCCCAAGGTGCGTCCGAATTCGGGGACATGCCGGCTGAAGGCCCAACCCGCCTCCTTCACAATTCGGCGGACCAGTGAGTAGCCGTTGGAATGGATCCCGGAGGAGGCCATGCCGATCACCAGATCCCCGGCCCGTACCCGCTCAGGTCCCAGCACCGCGGAGGCGTCCACCACGCCGGTGGCGGCCCCTGCGACGTCGTACTCGTCCTCACCCAGCAGCCCCGGATGCTCGGCGGTCTCCCCGCCGACCAGGGCGGTGCGGGCCTCTGCGGAGGCTTTGGCGATCCCGGAGACGATGTCGGCGATCCGGGCCGGTTCCACCTTCCCGCAGGCGATGTAGTCGGTCATGAACAGCGGTTTCGCCCCGGAGACCACAATGTCGTCCACCACCATGCCCACCAGGTCGAAGCCGATGGTGTCGTGCTTGTCCAGCGCCTGGGCGATCGCCACCTTGGTGCCCACCCCGTCGGTGGAGGTGGCCAGCAGCGGCCGCGGCAGACGCTTGAGCTCGGAGGCGTCATAAAGGCCCGCGAAGCCGCCGAATCCGCCCACCACCTGCGGGGTGTGGGTGGCCTCAATATGGGCCTTCATCAGCTCCACGGCACGGTCGCCGGCCTCCACGTCCACCCCTGAGGAGGCGTAGGTGATCGGTGCGCCGCCGCTGCGGTGTGCTGTCATCTGCCTGCTTTCGCCGTGGTGTCCTTGAGGGCCTCTTCACGCAGCGGCGCCTCCGTCTCGTCCAGCTCAAACTCTGCGTCGGGGCCCGGTTCGCATCCGGCCTGCACCCGGCGGTGCGGCATCCCGGGCAGCACCGGCTGCTCCAGCAGCATCTTGCCGCGGCGGTCCTCCGGGGGCAGCTCGATCGGGTACTCCCCGGAGAAGCAGGCGGTGCACAGGGTGGAGCGCGGCTGGCCGGTGGCCTGAATCATTCCCTGTTCGCTGATGTAGGCCAGCGAATCTGCGCCCACCGCCTGAGTGATCTCCTCCATAGTCGCGCCGTTGGCGATCAGCTCGGCGCGGGTGGCGAAGTCGATGCCGTAGAAGCAGGGCCACTTGATCGGCGGGGAGGAGATCTTCACGTGCACCTCGGCGGCGCCGGCCTCCTTGAGCATGCGCACAATGGCACGCTGCGTGTTCCCCCGGACGATGGAGTCGTCGACGACGACCACCCGCTTGTCCTTGACCACGTGTTCCTGCACGTTGAGCTTCAGCCGGATTCCCAACTGGCGCAGGGTTTGGCTCGGCTGGATGAAGGTCCGGCCCACATACGAGTTCTTGATGAAACCCTGGGCGAAGGGGAGCCCGGAGGCTTCGGCGTAGCCCACCGCCGCCGGGGTGCCTGATTCGGGCACCGGAATGACGATGTCGGCGTCGTGGGTGTCCTCCCGGGCGAGCTGGCGCCCCATCTCCACCCGGGATTCGTAGACGCTGCGGCCGTTGATGTTCGCATCCGGCCGGGCCAGGTAGACGTATTCGAAGACGCAGCGGGCCGGAGCGGCATCGGCGAAGCGGTGGGACCGGACGCCGTCGGCATCGATGGCGATGAACTCACCCGGCTCGATCTCCCGGATCACGCTGGCTCCCACAGTGGCCAGGGCTGACTGCTCCGAGGCCACCACCCAGCCGCGGCTCAGCCGGCCCAGCACCAGCGGACGCACTCCCTGCGGATCGCGGGCGGCGTAGAGCGTGTTCTCGTCCATGAACACCAGGCAGAACGCGCCCTTCAGGGTCGGCAGCAGGGCCAGGGCCTGCTCCTCCAGGGACTCGCCGGGCTGATCCTTCAGCAGTGCGGTCACCAGCGCGGTATCAGTGGTGTTGCCCTGGGCCAGCTCGCCGAAGTTGGGCCTGCCGTGGCGCTGAACAATGCGGTCGTAGAGCTCGCCGGAGTTGGTGAGATTGCCGTTGTGCCCCAGGGCTACTGTGCCGTGGGGTGTGTCGCCCAATGTGGGCTGGGCATTGGACCACTGGTTGCCGCCGGTGGTCGAGTAGCGGCAGTGGCCCACCGAGATGTGCCCGCGCAGGGTGGTCAGCGTGGTCTCGTCGAACACCTGGGAGACCAGTCCGACGTCCTTGTAGACGTGGATGTGGTTGCCGTCGCTGGTGGCGATGCCGGCCGATTCCTGGCCGCGGTGCTGCAGCGCGTAGAGCCCGTAGTAGCTGAGTTTGGAGACCTCCTCGCCGGGAGCCCAGACTCCGAAGACTCCGCATTCGTCCTGCGGCAGCGGATCCTCGTCCAGAAGGTTGAAGTTCAGGCGGCCGTCAGCGCGGGCCATCGGCTGTCCTCTCCGCAGGCGCAATGCTGTAGGTCTCCTTCTTGCGCCGCAGCAGCTTCTCCACGGTCAGCCAGGCGGTGGCTGCCAGGGCCAGCGCCGGCATGCAGAACACCAGCGTCATATGTCCCAGGGAGGAGGCGCGGGTGTAGTTCTCCGCCGGCGGGGTGGAATACACGACGACGACGGCGGCTGTGAATGCCACTGCCACTGCGCCGATGAGGAAGGGCAGCAGCTTAGGGGCGGTGCGGACGCTCACCGTACGGTGCGGCGTGGTCGAGGGCATAGGGACAATTCTACAGGCCCCAGCCGTGCTGCCTGGCGCCCCTCAGATCAGCGGGAGCTGCCCGTGCGCAGGCCGACACTCCCGGCAGCAGGTCGCCGGAGCAAAGGGGCCGGCCGTACCCACCTTCGGGCGCCTCAGATCAGCGGCAGCAGCGTGGAGAGGTCTGCCCGGGTGCCGGAGGCGCTGATGCGCCCGGCAGCGGAGGCCTGCTCCCAGGTCAGCGAGCCGGTGGCCAGCTGAAGCCAGGTGGCGGCATCGCACTCCACCACATTCGGCGGGGTGCCGCGGGTATGAGTAGGTCCGGCCACGCACTGGGTGACCCCGAAGGGCGGCACCCGGACTTCCACCGAGTTGCCGGGGGCGCGTTCGGTCAGCTCCTCCAGCAGGTAGCGCACTGCGGTGGCGGTGGTGCCGCGGGAGGCATCGCCCTGGACCCACGCTGTCACGGCGGCGGCGCCCTGCTGCGCAGAGATGCGGCGGCGTGCAGGCATCGGGTGCTCCTCAGAGGTGACGGAGAGCGGCGGTGACCCCATCGGAGAGCCGCAGACTGCCGGCCACTGTGTTCTCCGCCCCGCCGGTGATGGGCGGCACGATCTTCTTCAGCACAGCTTCCAGCCGGTCCAGGTCCACGGCTCCGTGGGCGCCGAGCAGGCTCAGTGCCACCAAGTGATTGGCCCGGCCCGAGCCGTCCAGGGTCTTCACCGCCGCGGCGGTGCCGTCGGGTGCGGCCACGGCCAGCACGCCTTCGGCGCCGGACTTGGCCAGCAGGCCCAGCTCCTCCATCACCACAGTGTCCGCTTGACCCTGGCCGTGCACCGCCCACGGGTAGTCCAACATTGCCTGGGCCACGGTGAAGGCATGGACTTCGGCATCGCGTCGGCTCAGCGCTGAGGCGACCTTTCCGAAGCCGCGGGCCAGTGCGGTCAACGGCATCGCCGCAGCGGGGGCGCCGCAGCCGTCCACCCCGTGCAGCGTCGGAGCCTCGCCGGTGTACTCCTGGTAGACCTCAGTGACGCGCTGCTGGAGAGGATGCTGCGGATCGGTGTAGGTGGCCAGCCGGTACCCCTGGGTGCGGCAGGCTGCCAGGAAGGCGGTGTGCTTGCCCGAGCAGTTGAAGGCCAGAGGTGTTTCGGCCTTGCCTGCCTCAATGTGGATGCGCAGGTCCGCTGATCGGGACGGCAGGGCCGCCGGGCACTTCAGTGCGGATTGGTCCAGCCCCTCTTTGGCCAAGGTGCGGGACGCCAATTCTTGGTGGCGGCGGGATCCGATGTGCGAGCCGCAGGCCAGAGCGACAGCCTCGGGGCTGATCAGGGCTCCGGCTCGCAGCGAGGCGATGGCCTGCAGCGGCTTGAGCGATGAGCGCGGGAAGATGATCGACTCCGGCGAGCCCAGGGAGGTCACCACGCTGCCGTCGGGGCCGAGGAGTACGGCTGAGCCGAGATGGCGCGACTCCACCACACCGGCGCGGGTCACCAGTGCCAGTTCTGCGGAGGCGGCGGGGGAGGCGGTCTGCACAGTACTCATAGTCCCTAGCCTATCGGCGGGCACCCGGTGCGGCTGCGCCCCGCCGCGGAGCGTGCCCGGGGGCGCGTGCATAAAAGACGAGGCCTCTCACCGCGAGGGAGTCCTGCATGAGGCGCCGCCTCCCCCTGCCCGGGAACTCGTCTACGAGGCGCGGTTTTCACTGCGCGGGGGAAATTCCGGGAGTCTCCCCGGCGTCTTGACGCAAGTTACCAGCGGACATAGTTTAAAAGTGCGCGCATATATCTTTTATCTGTTTTGAAATGATCAGGTGATGGGACTCCCGCCCACCGTATGGCTGGCCTCTGCGGAGGAAGCTCCTGCCGCCGCTGCTCTGCAGGCGTGATTCGATGCGGAGTTCAATTCGCCGTGCCCGCCGGTGGAGAAGCTGGCAGAACGTTTCCACTGCATCATCGCCGGCGATCATGGATTCGTGCTCCTCGCAGGCGAGCGTGCCGGCCCCGCTGGGCACGCTTTGGTGACTCTGCGGCCGACCATCTACGACGACGGGCCGCTGGCGGTCCTGGATGAACTCTATGTTCAGCCTTCGCGCCGGAACCGCGGCCTAGGGAGTCTGATGCTGCAGAAGGCGATCGCTGAGGTGCAAGCGCGCGGCGGCTCCGAGATGCACATCAACGTGGATGAAGTTGACCTCGATGCACGGAGGTTCTGCGAGCGCCACGGCTTCACCAATATCCAGCCGGGCGAGGACTTCCGCATGCTGTGCTATCTCAAAGAGCTGCAGCCCTGAGGGCCCTCTCTTGACCTTGACGTTGCGTCAACCTCTAGCGTGGAGGCACCAGCTGAAAGGAGTGCAGCATGACGGCCGAAACTGCCGCCGCCGGGGAGGCCGAGTGGTCCATTCAGGAGGTCGCTCGCCTCACCGGGACGACCAGTAGGACCCTGCGGCACTATGACGCCATCGGGCTGCTGCCGCCCTCACGGGTGGGCGTCAATGGTTATCGGCACTATGACGCCGAGGCGCTTCTCCGCCTGCAGCGCATCCTGCTGCTGCGGCAGATGGGCCTGAGCCTTCCGGACATCAGCCGAGCACTGGAGGCTGACCGACCCGCTCCGGGCGACCGACCCGCTCCGGCCGGCCGATCAGCCCCCGCCGACCGAGGCGCCGGGGCTGATCGGGCCGCGCAGGCCCAGGTGCTCCGCGAGCATCTGAGAAGCCTGCGCTCCCAGCAGGAGCGACTGGGGCGGCAGATCGCCTCGGTTCAACACACGATCACAACTCTGGAAGGAGGTGGTGAGCTCATGGCGGACACCATGTTCGACGGGTTCGACCACACACAGCACAAGGACGAGGTCATCCAGCGTTGGGGAGCCGATGCCTGGACACGCAGCAGCGACTGGTGGGAGGGACTCAGCCCCGAGGAGAAGAGCCGCTTCACTGCGGAGGTCGAGTCGCTCAACGCCGCGTGGCGCTCCGCCGCCGACGACGGCGCAGTTCCGGACTCTGCACGCGCTCAGGACCTGGCTTCGCAGCACATCGCGTGGCTGGAGGGTGTCCCGAGCGCACCGCGGACCGATGGTCAGCTGGACGCCGACTATCTGCTCGGCCTGGCTGAGATGTATGTGGCCGACGAACGCTTTGCCGCCAACTACGGCGGCGCCGAGGGTGCGCAGCTGGTCCGCGACGCCCTCCAAGAGTGGGTGCGGCGCAACCACCGCTGAACCGCTGCGTGAAGCGGTGCCGCGCCCGCCCGCTCGGCACCCCGCCGCGCGCCTCGCCGCAGCGCCCGCGCACGGCACCCACGGCCAAACTGGCCCGTGCCGTCGCTGGCTTTTCACATGTGGCCCGCAGAGGCCGCCCGCTGAAAAGCGAGGGATATCGGTAGCACGCAGGCGGTGATCAGCTAATCGAAATCCACCTGGATCCCGGCTTGGGCGGCCAGATGCGGAGCCAGTTCCTGCAGCTGGGAGGCGGATATCAGCGCACCCCGCAGGTAGGCCAGGCCCACCACGGCTCTCAGCTCTGCCCCGCGCAGATCCACATCTGCCAGTTCGGCGCCCTCCAGCGCCACCGTGTCCACCGTGCAGCGGATCAGCCGCATCCGGCGGACTCGTGCCCCGCCGAGATCCAGCTCCCCGATCCTGCAGTCTTCGAAGAGCACATCACTCAGCTGCGCTGCGCGCAGATTGAGGTGGTCCAGCTTGCTGCCGCTCACCCGGACCCCAGAGAACTCGGCCTCATACAGCTCGGCTGCGCCGATGCGCGAGCCGGTGACGGCCACCTCCCGCCACCGGGACCGTGGTGCCTTCAGGTGGGCGGCCGAAAGGCGGTGCACCTCTGATTCAGCCAGGCTGATGCCGGTCAAGTCGGCGTCAGTGAGGGTGAGGTGCTCCAGGCGGGACTCCACCACGCTCACCTCGCGAAGGTGGTTGCCGGTGATCTCCTCGGAGCGCAGCAGTCTGCCCTCCAGGGAGAAGGTTGTGGCGAGCTCGTCGGCAGCGATCTGCTCGAGTCCCTCCAGGCGGGGTGCAGTGATCCGGGGCGCATCCATACGGCCACTCTATGCCGCAGGCCCGCCCCGGTAGGCTGGGGCACTGTGAAGGTTCTAGTGGTGGGCCCCGGTGGGCGAGAGCACGCAATCATCCGCGCACTGCGGCGCGACCCCGCAGTCCAGGCCGTGGAGGCGGCCCCCGGCAATGCCGGAATCGCCCGGCAGGTCACCTGCCACGACGCAGCCGCTGACGACGGATCTGCAATCGCCGCTCTGGCAGTCGACGGCAGATTCGACCTGGTGGTCATCGGCCCCGAGGCCCCCTTGGCCGCCGGAGTCGCCGACGCCGTGCGCGAGGCCGGCATCCCAGTCTTCGGCCCCTCCCAGCAGGCGGCCCAGCTGGAGGCGTCCAAGGCCTTCGCCAAGGAAGTCATGGCCGCCGCCGGTGTGCCCACCGCCCAGGCCGTCCACGCCGCGGACCCCACCGCCGCAGCCGATGCGCTGGACCGCTTCGGCGCCCCCTACGTGGTCAAGGACGACGGCCTGGCTGCCGGCAAGGGCGTGGTGGTCACCGAAGACCGCTCCGCGGCACTGGCCCACGCCGAATCCTGCTTCGCCGCCGGCGGCACAGTGGTGATCGAAGAGTTCCTCGACGGCCCCGAAGTCTCCCTCTTCGTGCTCTGCGACGGACAGAACCTGGTGCCGCTGAGCCCTGCCCAGGACTTCAAGCGCATCTTCGACCAGGACCAGGGCCCCAACACCGGCGGGATGGGTGCCTACACCCCCCTGGACTGGCTGGAGAACTACACCGAGACCGACGACGACGGCGCAGTCCGCGACTTCACCTCCGTGGTGGTGGAGAAGGTGGCCCGCCCCACCGTGCAGGAGATGGCCGCCCGCGGCACCCCCTTCGTCGGCGTGCTGTACTGCGGGCTGGCGGTGACCTCCCGCGGCGTGCGAGTGGTGGAGTTCAACGTCCGGTTCGGCGACCCGGAGACCCAAGCGGTGCTGGAGCGGCTGGAGACCGGATTGGGCCGTCTGCTGCTGGATGCTGCCTGCGGCCGCCTCGGAGAGGACCGGCAGCTGCAGTGGCGCCCCGGCAGCGCGGTCGACGTCGTCCTCGCTGCGGAGAACTACCCCGACTCCCCGCGCAAGGGGGACGTGATCACCGGGGTGGAGGACGCTGAGCAGCTTGACGGCGTGGCGGTGCTGCACGCGGGGACTGCTGTCAACGACGACGGCGCCCTGGTCACCTCTGGAGGACGCGTGGTGGCCGTGGTAGCCACCGGCGAGAGCCTCCAGGAGGCGGTGCAGCGGGCCTACGCGGGCGCCGACCGGATCAGCTGGCCCGGTATGCAGTACCGCACCGACATCGCCGCGAAAGCAGTGCGCGGAGAGATCAGCGTGACCTCCCCGTCGAATTCGGTGCAGACGGCGACCTCCTCGATTCCGGCGCAGACCGGCGGCCCTGGGGCGCCGAATGCGTCGGCCGCAGCACCGAGTCCAGCCCCGGCACCCTCGGCGGCAGCGGCAGCCGAGCGAAGCGCCGCGGGCGCGGACTGGGCCCCCGGCCAGCAGCTGCCCGGCTGGCAGCACGTGGCCTCCGGGAAAGTCCGGGAGCTGTACCAGCCGGCACCCGGCTCCGCCTGGGCGGGCCAGGACGTGCTGCTGATGGTCGCCACTGACCGCATCAGCGCCTATGACCATGTGCTGACCCCCGGCATCCCCGGCAAGGGCGCCATCCTGACCCAGCTGAGCCTGTGGTGGTTCCAGCAGCTGGATGCCGAGGGGATCGGCCACCACGTGGTCACCAGCGAACCGGGCCCTGACGGGGTGCCGCAGCAGGTGGCCGGCCGCGCACTGATCGTACGGCGGATGACCATGGTGCCCGCTGAGGCCATCGTGCGCGGATACCTCACCGGATCGGGACTGCTGGAGTATCAGAAGCACGGCACCGTCACCGGCATCAGCCTGCCGGAGGGGCTGCAGGACGGATCGCAGCTTCCTGAACCCATCTTCACCCCGTCCACCAAGGCGGAGCAGGGCGACCATGATGAGAACATCACCTTTCACGCACTGGCAGAGCAGAACGGAGCCGATCTGGCCCGCCGGCTGCGCGAGACCAGTCTGCGCATCTACCGGCTAGCCGAGGAGCGGACCCGGGAGGCGGGGATCCTGCTGGCTGACACCAAGTTTGAGTTCGGGCTGGATGACGACGGCGAACTGGTACTGGCAGATGAGGTGCTGACCCCGGACTCCTCCCGCTTCTGGCCCGCAGAAGCGTGGCAGCCCGGCGGCCCGCAGCCCAGCTTCGACAAGCAGTTCGTCCGGAACTGGCTCACCAGCCCGGATTCCCGGTGGGACCGTGCCGGCGGCCAGGAGCCTCCCGCGCTGCCGGAGCATATTGTTCGCGCCACCCGCGAACGCTATGTGGACGCCTTCCGCCGCATCACCGGAGCTGAACCGAGCCTCTGATAGTTCCGGGTCCCTGAGTTGAAGGGCGTCCCTGACACGGAGGAGTCCCGGTGAGTCGGGCCCGTTGAATCGGTCCCCGCTGAGTCGGGATCCGTGGTGAATCAGGACCAGGGGTGCCGCCCCCGCGCTGCCAGCTGACTTTGCCCGGTGGTCCTGTTCGGTCAGGTCTGCGCGGGGGTGAGATATCCGGTGGGGCTCCCGCCGCGCTGGATATGGCCCGGTCTGCTCTACGCGGGGGTGAGCGTCAGCAGGGTGGCTTCGGGAGGGCAGAAGAAGCGGATCGGCGCCTTAGCCGAGGTGCCGATCCCTGCGGAGACGTGCACCCAGGTGCGCCCGCCGTCGGATGCCGGGACCTGATGAAGCCCTTTGGCGTGGGCCGCAGGCAGATCGCAGTTGGTCACCAGCGCTCGCCCGCGGCCGCTGAGACTGGGCAGGCAGACCTGCCCGCCGTGGGTGTGGCCGGCCAGCACCAGGTCGGCCCCCGAGTCGGCGAAGGTCTGCAGCACTCGACGCACCGGGGCGTGCGCCACGCCTATCCGCAGGTCCGGCCGCGGGAGGCTGGGGTCCTGGTACCCGGTCCAGCCGCTGAACTCATCCTGGTTCAGGTGGGGGTCGTCCACCCCGGAGAACTCCACGCGCAGGCCAGCGACCTCGGCGGCGCTGTGTGCGTTGGTCAGATTTGCCCAACCAGCTTGCTCGAAGGCGGAGAACAGGTCGCCGGTGGGCAGTGTCTGAGCATCCGGACTCAGGTGGGAGGGTCCGGCCAGATAGCTCAGCGGGTTCTTCCACCGGGGTGCGTAGTAGTCATTGGAGCCGGGCACAAAGCAGCCGGGGAACTGCAGCAGCGGAGCCAGGGCGTCAAGAACCTCCGGCACAGCATCCTGGCGAGAGAGGTTGTCACCGGTGTCGACCACCAGGTCTGGTTCCAGCTCGCCCAGCCGCTGCAGCCAGCGCAGCTTTTTCCGCTGCCCGGGCACATAGTGGATATCGGAGATGTGCAGGATCCGCAGCGGCCCGGGCAGCCCGGCTACGGGTACCGCGGCACGCCGAAGGGTGAAGCGGGTCAGCTCCACCCGGTTGGCGTAGACCAGCGCGGCAGCGCCGAGCGCAGTCAGTGCGCCCGCGCCGGTGACCGACGCGCGCACCAGCGGAGTGCTCATGGCTCAGTCGTCGTCTGAGTCGTCGTCGTCCGAGTCGCCGTTGTCGGAGCTGGATCCCGGGATCGGCGAGCTGTAGCGGTAATCGCGGCGGTCGCTGAACGGAGAATTGGAGGATTCGCGGAAATCCCCGGTGGGATAGGCTTCGGCCACTTCGACCATGTAGTCGTACCACATGGGTTGGGCCAGCGAGGAGCCGTAGAAGCCGTCCTCATAGGTAACGCCATTGATGGTCGGCGTCAGCTGCCGCGCGTTGCCATCTGTCCGGCCGATGTGGGCCACGCTCGTCATGCCTTCAGTGGAACCGGCGAACCACGTATTGGAGGATCCCGCGGCAGTGCCGGTCTTTCCAAGCATGGGGAATGGCGGATTGCCGGGGGTGAAGGGAGAATCTCCGAGCGGACGCTCTGCAATGTTGACGAGCGTGTCATTGACCTGCGCGATGACGTCGGGGTCGACCCTCTCCTCGCAATCTTCTTCGGGAAGGTCATACTCAGTGCCCTGCTGGTCAGTGACCTCCAGCAGCGCACGCGGCTGACAGATGACGCCATCATTGGCGAATGCGCCGTATGCCCTAGCCAACGTGAGGGGAGAGATTTCTGCAGCGCCGAGCATGGCAGCAGGGGTGCTGGCCAGGTTCACGTCAAAGGTGCCGTTGAACTCTTTGGCGCGCTTGATCTCAAGTCGGTCGAGGATGTCGTCAATGGCGCAGAGGTCCATATCGTGTGCGGTCGCTGCGGTGGCGGTGTTGATTGAGTAGTACAGGCCGTAGTCGATGGTCATACGGCGATTCATGTTGTCGCCGACGTTCTCGAGTGTCCACGCCTCGGACTCATCACCTTCCCCGTCGGGAAGCAGTGGAACGGTACCGCCAGGCATGCAGGAGGCAGTCCACTCCTCGTGATACTCATATTCATCCACTGAGGCATCGACAACGTCGTCCATGGAGCCGCCTTCCTCCACGTAGGCTGCGGCGATGAACGGTTTGAGGGTTGAACCGACGTTAAAGCCTCCGGACTGCCCGTACTCAAAGTTCAGGTTGTAGTTCACGGTGGTATTGCCGTCTTCAGGCTCCGGGTCATACACCGTCGACTGGGCCATGGCCAGAATATTGCCGGTCTCGGGATCGAGAGAGATCAGGGAGGCGCGGTTATTGGAAGGATCGTCGACCGGCACTGTTTCGTAGACAGTGTCCTCGGCCTCTGTCTGTGCATCCGGGTCCAGAGTAGTGACCACGTTCAATCCGCCGCGGTACAGCAGACGCTCGCGGTCCTCCTCCGTCTCGCCGAATGTCTCGTCGTTGCGGATAAGTTTCGCCACGTAGTCGCAGAAGTAGTGGCCCATGGTGGCTTCCACGCAACCGGAGCGCGTCGGAGTCACGTCGAGGTCCAGCTCAGAGGCGACGGCCTCGTCGTACTCCTCCTCCGTGATGAAGCCGTTGCGCAGCATGGTCCCCAGTACCACGTTGCGCCGCTCCAGGGCCGCCTCCGGGTTCTGGTCCGGCCGATAGTAGTTGGGCGACTGCACCAGTCCCGCCAGAGTGGCCGACTGCTGAATATTCAGCTCTGAGGCCGGGATGCCCCAGTAGTACTGGGCAGCGGCCTCCACCCCGTAGTTGGTGCCGCCGAGCATCACGATGTTCAGGTAGCCCTCAAGGATCTCCTCCTTGGTCATCTCCTGCTCCACCGAGACCGCCAGCTTCATCTCACGCAGCTTGTCCGCATAGGTCTTCTCCTGGGCGAAGGATCCCAGAATCGTTCCCTCACCGCGGACCACGGAGGCGTTGTTCAGCACATTGTTGACGTACTGCATGGTCAGCGTGGAGGCGCCCTGCTGGGTGGGCCGGGTCAGGTTGTGGACCATGGCGCGGGCCACACCCTGAGCGTCGACGCCGCCATGTTCGAAGAACCGCTCATCCTCAATGGCGATCAGCGCGTCCTTCATGTGCTGGGAGATCTGGTCATAGCTGACCGGTTGGCGATTCTCCTCATAGAAGGTGGCCAGCAGCGTCTCGCCGTCGTTGGCGTAGATCCGCGATGGGGTGGACAGCGGCTCTTCGGCCAGCTCCGTGGGAACTTCCTCCAGCACGTCGCTGCCGGCCGAGGCGGCTGCGCCCCCGGTGGCCGCCAGGGGGAAGACCAGACCCGCAGCGAGCAGGCCGCACAGGGCGCTGATGCCCAGGAAGGACATAATTTTGCCCACGGTGGTAGCCGTGTCAAAAAGAGGGGACTTGCGAGACGCCATAGCTACCATGGTAACGAGGCCGTCAATTCATCCGGCGCATCTCTTCAACCCCTCCTGCAAGGATTGCCGGAGGCTGCCGACCCAGCCCCGGAATCCCAGTGGACGGCGCATTTCACAAGGAGTAAAGTAGTTGCGATATGCAACAGTCTGAGCGGGCGCAGCGTGACGTCGAGAACGGACGACGTCGAACCCTCCTTCAAGCACTGGCGCGCCTGGTTCCCTATCTCGAAGGGCTGAAGCTGCGCTGGACCTTCGGCGTGCTCGCCGCCATCGGGGCCGGGATCATCGCCCTGGCCATCCCCCAGGTGCTCGGCGCCATGGTGGACAACTTCGAGGCCGACAGCGCCCTGACCTCCGTGGTGTGGGCAGCCTTCGCCGTGGTGCTGGCCCTGGGCGTGCTCGAGGCTGTGCTGGTCTATCTGCGCCGGTACTTCGTGATTCCGCCGGCCTCCGACGCCGAGACCAGTATGCGCACCTCGCTCTTCGACCGGCTGATCCACCAGTCCTCGACGTTCCACAGCGCCTGGGAGGCCGGTCAGCTGCAGTCCCGTGCGATCGCGGATCTCAATATGCTGCGCCGCTTCTTCGCCTTCGGCTCGCTGATGCTGGTGACCGCCTCCATCACCGTGCTGGTCGGCTTCGTGCTGATGTTCCGCGCCGTGCCGGCCCTGGCGCTGCTGTTCCTCTGCGCGGCCGTCCCCGTCATCCTGCTGGGCCCGGCCTTCCGGAAGAAGTTCGTACACTACTCCCGGTCATCCCAGGACCAGGCCGGCGAGGTCGCCACCAAAGTGGAGGAGTCGGTCCACGGGATCCGGGTGCTGAAGGCCTTCGGCCGCAGCGACTGGGCGCGCAGCAGCTTCGTCCGCGAGGCAGGCCGCCTGCGGGAGCTGGAAGTCTCCAAGATGCGCACCCTGGCCAAGTTCCAGATGCTGATGGTCCTGCTGCCCGAAGGTGTGCTGGCCGCCTGCATCTTTGTGGGCCTGTGGCAGGTGGCCACCGGAGCGGTCTCCGAAGGCGCCCTGGTGGCCTTCTTCGCCACCGCGGTGGTGCTGAAGAACCCCATCGAGGGGATCGGCATGCTCATCGGCATGGTGTTCATGGCCAAGACCGCCATCGACCGCCACGTGGACGTGATGGACGTGACCCCGGACATCGTCTCCCCGGAGCAGCCGGCCACCGCGCCCGAACGCGGAGTGGTGGAGCTGCAGGACGTCCGCTTCCGCTATCCCGACGCGACTGAAGATCTGATCAAGGGGGTGAACCTGCGCATCGAGCCCGGCGAGACGATGGCGCTGGTCTCCGCCACCGGCGGCGGCACCTCCACCCTGCTGAACCTCATCCCGCGGCTCTACGACGTCACCGGCGGATCAGTCCGGGTCGACGGCGTGGACGTGCGCGACTACGATCTGCCGGACCTGCGCTCGCGGATCGCCGTGGCCTTCGAGGACCCCACCCTGTTCTCCGCCTCGGTGCGCTCCAATGTGCTGCTGGGCACCGGTCACGAACGCGACGCCGAGGACCCCCAGCACCCGCCGCGGGAGAAGGCGCCGCAGGCCGACCAGCTGGACAGTGTGCTCGCCGAGGCGCTGCACACCGCCGACGCCGAGTTCGTGGAGAACCTGCCGGAGGGTCTGGACACCCGCATCGGCGAAGAGGGACTCAGCCTCTCCGGCGGTCAGCGGCAGCGGCTGGCGCTGGCCAGGGCCATCGCCGCCAAACCGTCGGTGCTGCTGCTGGATGATCCGCTCTCCGCCCTGGACGTGCGCACTGAGGAGCGAGTGACGGCGCGGCTGCGCGATGTGCTGCGCGGCACCACGACACTGATCGTGGCTCACCGCCCCTCCACAGTGGCGCTGGCTGACCGAGTGGCAGTCCTGCACCGCGGCGAGGTGATCGACGTCGGCACCCATGCCGAACTGCTGGAGCGCAGCGGGACCTATCGGGCCATTATGAAGCCCCCCGCCCCCACCGGCGAGCAGCTGATGGACGCCATCCCCGCCGAACAGGACGCGGCACCGCAGACCGTCGATGCCCGGACCGGCCCAGTGACCTCCGAGCATCAGGAGGTGCCGCGATGACCCAGGATACCCGCACCCGCGCCGCGCAGCCGACGCCGAGCAACGGACGCCCGAGCACTACCGGGGACCATACCGCTGAGGACCAGCTGCCCTTTGCTGTGGCCGGAAGCGGCGAGCTGGACCTCTCCCAGGATGCGCCGGCGCCCGAAGAAGACGATTTCCGCCATCTGCGCGGCACCGCCGGTGAAGAGGACGTAGAACTCACCCCCGAGGAGCGGAAGTTCATCCGACGGCGGTCTTTGGGCCTGCTGGTGCGCGCCTCCAAGGGGGTGCGGCTGAAGCTGCTGCTGACCGCCCTCGCCGTCGTCGTCTCCCAGGGCGCCCAGGCCGCCACGCCGTTCATCGCCGGAGGGCTGGCCATCGACTGGGGGCTCCCGCGGCTGATCGACGGGGACATGACGGGCCTGTGGGTCCCCGCCGGGCTCTACCTGATCTGCGCGGTCACCGCCGGTGTGCTGCTGTACTTCTATACCCGCATGACCGCCGAGGCCTCCCAGGCGATGCTGTTCAAGCTGCGTGATGAGGTCTTCCGCAAGACCCAGGCGCTGAGCCTGGACTTCCACGAGGACTACACCTCCGGCCGGGTCATCTCGCGGCAGACCTCAGACCTGGAGGCGCTGCGGGAGCTGCTCGACGGCGGAGTCAACCAGCTGGTGCAGGGCCTGATGTTCATGCTCTTCACCACGCTCTACATTTGGGCCACCGACTTCCGGTCCGGGCTGGTGCTGCTGGCTGCGATCGTGCCGATCTACTTCCTGGGGCGCTGGTACCAGCGCAACGCGGAGGTCGCCTACCGCCGCACCCGCATCTCCAGCGCGAAGATGATCGTCCACTTTGTGGAGACCATGACCGGCATCCGCGCAGTCCAGGCCTTCCGGCGGGAGAACGCCCGCTCACGCCAGTACAAGAGGCTGGCCAAGATCTACCGCGACGATATGGTCCGCTCCATCGGGCTCTTCGGGGTGCTGCAGCCCTCGCTGATGCTCATCGGCAACGTCTCGGTGGCCCTGGTGCTGCTCTGGGGCGGATTCCGGGTGCTGGAAGGGGATCTGGGCGCCGGTCTGCTGGCCTCCATCGCGCTGGCTACCAAGCGGGTCTTCCAGCCGCTGGACATGATCGCGATGTTCTACAACTCGCTTCAGTCGGCCACCGCAGCCCTGGAGAAGGTCTCCGGCCTGCTGGAGGAGGCGCCCAAGGTCCGCGAGGTCCCCCGGCCGAAGCGGCTGCCCGAATGCCGCGGGGAGATCGAGTTCCGGGATGCTGAGTTCAGATACAGCGACGACGCCCCGGTGGTGATGAAGCAGCTGGACCTGCACATCCCCGCCGGCCAGACCGTAGCGGTGGTGGGCCGCACCGGCGCCGGAAAGTCCACCCTGGTGAAGCTGCTCGCCCGGTTCTACGACGTCACGTCCGGGTCCCTGACCCTGGATGGGGTGGAGCTGCGTGAGCTCGCCGAGACCGACCACCACCGGCACGTGGCCATGGTGACCCAGGAGGCCTTCCTGTTCTCCGGCTCGATCCGGGACAACATTGCCCTGGGCCGCCCTGATGCCAGCGAAGAGGAGATCATCGCTGCGGCCCAGGCGGTGGGCGCCCACGAGTTCATCACTGCCCTGCCGGAGGGATACGACACTGACGTCAGCAAACGCGGCGGGCGGATCTCGGCCGGACAGCGGCAGCTGGTCTCCTTCGCCCGCGCCTTCCTGGCGGATCCGGCGGTGCTGATCCTGGATGAGGCCACCTCATCGCTGGATCTGCCCAGCGAGCAGCTGGTGCAGCAGGGGCTGGAGCGCCTGCTGGGGAACCGGACTGCTCTGATCATCGCCCACCGGCTCTCCACCGTGGCGATCGCCGACCGAGTGTTGGTCATTGAGGACGGACGCGTGGTGGAGGACGGATCTCCGGCGGAGCTCATCGATGCCGGAGGCTACTTTGCCAAGCTGCACCATGCCTGGTCCGCCTCCATGGGGGCCTGAACAGAGGCTGATTCCCCGCCTCCGGCGGCGCGGCGTCGAGGCGGGAGCGGATACGATATCTGCGATGTCCACTCCTGCCTCGCATCTGACCTCACCCCACCATGCCCCCTGGCGACGCCGGCTGGGCGAATGGGTGGAATCCGCACCCGTGCAGCGGTTCGTGATCCTGGTGATCCTGATCAACGCTGTGGTGCTGGGCCTGGAAACCTCGGAGAGGATCGCCTCTGCCGCCGGTGGGGTGCTGGTGGGCATCGACACGATCTGCCTGGCCATCTTTGTGGTGGAGATCCTGCTGAAGCTGCTGGCCTTCGGGTGGCGGTTCTTCCGCGATGCGTGGAACGTCTTCGACTTTGTGGTGGTCGCGGTGGCGCTGGTGCCTGCCGGGAGCGGCTTCGAGGTGCTGCGGGCGCTGCGAGTACTGCGTGTGCTCAGACTGGTGTCCGCGCTTCCGCAGCTGCGCAAGGTGGTAGCCGCACTGCTGCACGCGGTGCCGGGGATCCTCTCCACCGGTGCGCTGCTGGCCCTGATCTTCTACGTCGCCTCAGTGATGGCCACCACCTTCTTCCGCGAGACGATGCCGGAGTTCTTCGGCACGATGGGCGCCAGCCTGTTCAGCCTGTTCCAGATCGCCACCCTCTCCAGCTGGGAGACCATCGTGCGCCCCGCCATGGACCATCACCCCTGGGCGTGGGCGTTCTTCATACCGTTCATCGTGCTGGCGGCCTTCACCGCGCTGAACCTGATCATCGCGGTCATCGTGGATGCGATGAACACCCTGCATGACATGCCCAGCGTCCAGAGCAGCCAGTTCCAGGCAAGTTCGCAGCACGACAGCCAGCAGCAGCACGGCCAGCCCGCCGCCGCGTCACAGGCGGAGGCGCAGACCCCATCGGACTCGCACCCTGGCTCAGCATCCGGGCCTGGGGCCGCCGAGCTGCGCGAGGAGATCCAGGCGCTGCGAGCACAACTGGCTGAGGTCAGTGACGCCCTGCACCACCGGCAGGCCGGCCCCGGCGCCGGGCGTGAGGGCTGAGCGGACCCCGGAGACCGAGATTTGATCTGCGCTCAGAGCTGGTCGCGCCAGGTGGCGCGGGCGTACTTCTTCCGGTAGCGCATACCGCGCACGGTCAGCCAGGCCAGCCGCAGCAGCGAATTCGGGTGCGCCCGGCGGTCCCCGCTGTAGTACAGCGGGTTGCGGACCTTCTTCTCCCTGATCAGGCGCACCACATCGGCGTGCACCGCAGGTTCGGTGACGTAGCGGCGCAGAATGCTGGTGGGCACCACCGTGAACAGCACCTCCTCGTCCACGAAGGTGCACTCGCTGCTGCGCCGGCCATAGATCACGTCCTCCACCAGCGCGGCTGCCAGGTTGTGGCCCTGCGCTGTGGCGTACCAGGAGGAGCGGCCCTGACGCACATTGACCTCCAGCACCTTGAACGCGTCATCGCGGGCGTCATACTTCAGGTCCACGTTCGCCAGACCGGTGTAGCCCACGGCCTCAAGGAAATCTTTCAATTGGGTCATCACTTCCCGGTTGAACCGGGAGACGATGGCGGTGTAGTTGCCGATGGCTGAGGCCTCATGCTCCTGCAGCACCACCTGACCGAAGTTCACAAACTCCGCGCGGGATTCGCTGTTGAGATACAGCACCGAGTCCCAGATGAAGGTGTCGTCGCCGGGAATGAAGTCCTGGATGATCACCGTGCCCCGGTACCCGCTGGCCTCAATGGTCTCAATGGTGGCTGCGACGTCGTCGTAGCTGTAGAGCCGGTAGACCTTCTCCTGGCCGGGGAACTTGTGCCGGTAGTACTGCACGCCGTCGCCGGGTTTGAGGATCACCGGATACCGGGAGATCTCTGCCTCCAGCGGCTGCCCGACCTGGTGGATGTGGGTCTCCGGGATCTGCAGGCCGTGCTGCTGGGCCAGGGGATAGAACTGGTCTTTGACCTGCAGCTGGTTCAGCAGGGTCTCGTTGGGGTAGTTGAACCGGTAGTGCTCGGCCAGGGCCTCGGAGTTCTCCACGATGAGCCGGACATAGTGGTCGTTGGTGCCCACCAGCAGCAGCTCGGCGTCGGTGTCCAGCTGCTCGGCATAGTCGCGCAGAGTGGGGACGAAGACCTCGGTGTCGTCGAGCCTGTCCACGAAGGTGGTGGCCCCGATGATGGTGGAGTAGTGGGTGAAGCCCATCTGCACCTTGCCGATCAGGTGCGGCCGGATGCCGTAGGCCTCATGGAAGGAGGCGGCCATGTGGTAGGCGTTGAGGTCCGTGCCGACGATGACCGGCAGGACGTCGCGCTCAGGCGACATGTGCGATCAGGTCCACCTCGACCGGGGTGTCCAGGGGCAGCACTGGGACGCCGACGGCGCTGCGGGCATGGGCGCCGGCGTCTGCGAAGGCGTGGCCGAGCAGCTCGGAGGCGCCGTTGATGACCTTCGGCTGGCCGGTGAACTCCGGGGTGGAGGCCACGAATCCGCCGACCTTGGCGATCCGGGTGATCCGGTCCAGGTCTCCGACGGCCTGCTTGAGCGCGGCGATCAGGTTCAGTCCGCAGATCCGGGCCAGCTCGTAGGCCTTCTCCTCGGTGACCTCCGCGCCTACCTTTCCGGTGGACGGAAGCTCGCCGTTGACCAGCGGCAGCTGGCCGGAGACGTAGACGACGCCGTCAGCGACGACGGCGGGCTGGTAGGCGGCCACGGGCGGGACAACCTCGGGGACGGTCAGACCCAGTTCGGACAGGCGGTCTTCAACGGCAGACATTCAGGTGCTCCTGCGGGGCGAGAGGGACTACTGCTTGGGGCGCTTCAGGTAGGCGACCGGGGCGTTGCCGTCGGGGCCCGGAAGCACGGTGACCAGCTCCCAGCCGTCCTCGCCCCACTGGTCGAGGATGCCCTTGGTGTTGTGGATGATCAACGGAATGGTCGCGTATTCCCACTGGGTCAGTTCAGCCATGGCCCCAGCCTAACTCACGAAAGACGCGCGCCGGAGCGGGTGCGGGCCCGGACTGGCGGGCTCAGCGGGAGCGCTGGCGGATGCGCTGGATGTCCAGGATGACCACGGCGCGGGCCTCCAGGCGCAGCCAGCCGCGCTGGACGAACTCGGCCAGCGCCTTGTTGACGGTCTCGCGGGAGGCGCCGACGAGTTGGGCCAGCTCCTCCTGGGTCAGCTCGTGGGTGACCAGGATGCCGTCGGGGGCAGGACGGCCGAAGCGGTCGGCCAGGTCCAGCAGGGCCTTGGCCACACGCCCGGGGACATCGGAGAACACCAGGTCAGCTAGGGACTCATTGGTGCGGGTCAGGCGCTGGGCCAGGGCCTGCAGCAGCTGGACGGAGACGTCCGGGTTGGAGGTGATGACGTCCTTGAGGCTCTGATGCTTCAGGCCTGCCAGTCGGGTCTCGGAGACCGCGGTGGCGGTGGCGGTGCGCGGAGCGGGGTTGAACAGCGCCATCTCGCCGAAGATCTCGCCGGGGCCCAGCACAGCAAGGAGGTTCTCACGGCCGTCCTGGGTCGAGCGGCCCAGTTTGATCTTGCCGGAGACGATGAAGTAGAGCTGATCGCCCTGATCGCCTTCGTGGAACACGGACGACCCGCGGGAGAGCTCCACCTCGGTGAGCTCATTGGTCAGCGCTGCGAAGACATCGTCATCGAGCGTGGCGAAGAGGGGGGCGCGGCGCAGCACGTCGAGATCCATGGCCGATCCATTCTTGAGTCTTGGACTGTCAGCAGTATTCCTTTAGAAGTTATCAGGTCCAACATATGACAAGCTAATACTTTTCAAGGGTCTTTCGGCCACGTGTTGCCCCACCTCAACCCGCCGGGCAGCAGATGTGCCATTCTTAGGGGCGGACTGATGCAGGTGAAAGGGGGCCGGCGGGCGTGACGCTGCTGGACGTAGTGCTGGTGCTGGTGCTGATCGGATTCCTGGTGGCCGGATTGGCCCGAGGCGTCTGGGTCACCATCGGAGGAGCCGCCGGATTCCTGGTGGGCGCCACCGCAGCGTTCTTCGCCATCCCGCTGGTGGCCGGCTGGGTTCCGCATCCGTTGGGGCGCATCGCCGCGGTCATCGGCTGCGCTCTGGTGCTCATCGCCGCCGGCCATGCGCTGGGCACTGCGGCCGGTTCGGAGGTCCAGCGGCTCTTCCGCTCCCCGATGGTGCGCACTGTCAGCTCGCTGATCGGCGGGGCGCTGAATCTGGCGGTCGCGCTGATCGTGATCGCAGCGCTCAGCTTCTCTGTGCAGGCCATGGGCTTTCCCCAGGTCAACCAGCACATGCGGCAGTCGGTGGTGCTGCAGACCATCGATGGGGCGGTGCCCGACTCGGTGGAGACCATGTTCGCTGAGGTCCGCAGCACTGTGATGGCCTCAGACATCCCGGAGATTGCCCAGCTGCTGGTCCCTGAGGCGGAGGAGGTTCCGGAAGGCGGCGAACTGACCGAGGCCGCCCTGGCAACCACGCAGTCGGTCGCCCGGGTCACCGGCGTTGCGCAGGCCTGCGGACAGTCCCAGACTGGATCCGGCGTGGCCGTCTCGCCGAACCGGGTGGTGACCAATGCGCATGTCGTCGCTGGGGTGAGTGAACCTTCGGTGGAGCTGCCCGACGGGCAGGTGGTCACCGGCCGGGCGGTCTACTTCAACCCGGCCAGCGACATCGCGCTGCTGGCAGTGGACACCTTAGCGGCTGCTCCTGCGCCGGTGGGCGGACCTATGGAGCCGGGGGAGCAGGGCTATGTGATGGGCTATCCCTCCGGCGGGCCGTTCGTGGCCGGCCCAGCCCTGGTGCAGGCTCGCGACGTGTCCTCGGTGAACAACATCTACGGCGGGTCCCCCTCTGAGCTGGAGATCTACCAGGTCAGCGCCGATGTCCGGCAGGGCAACTCCGGCGGTCCGCTGGTCAACGCCGACGGCGAGGTGGCCGGGGTGGTCTTCGCCCGGGCCGTGGAGGGCAATTCGGTGGGATTCGCGGTGACCGCAGAGAGCGCCGGGGACGTGCTGGCTGCCCCCGATACGTTCACCGACACTGTCTCCACAGGCCAGTGCGTGGACCGCTGACTCTCCGCAGCGCAGGCCGAGCGGCGGGCCGAGCAGTCGGGCGTAGAGTCGGGGCATGACGTGTTACGTATCTCACACCACCATCAACTGCGCCAACGCCTATGAGCTCTCCGAATGGTGGAAGCGCCTGCTGGACTACACTGACGTCCCCGGTGACCCCAATGGGCCCGGGCACGATCACTGCATGATCGTCGATCCCGGTACTGGACACCGGATGCTGTTTCTGGAAGTTGAAGACCCCTCGCCCACCAGGCAGATCCACCTGGATCTGCGTCCGCGAGGCGGAACGCGGGATGCCGAGATCGAGAGGGTGCGTGCGCTCGGGGCCGCGGAGGTGGCCGATCACCGGGGCATCTATGGGCCGGGGTCCGGGTGGGTGGTGTTCTCCGATCCGGAGGGCAACCTGTTCTGTGTCCTTCGCTCGGACGCCGAGGTGGAGGCGGGCTGAGAAAACGGCTGCTCAGCCGCGCAGCAGGTCAGCCAGATGCTCCACGGCGAACTGGTAGCCGTTGGCCCCCGCACCGGCGATCACAGCGCTGGCATGCGGTGAGACATAGGAGTGCCGGCGGAACGGCTCCCGGGCATGCACATTGGACAGGTGGACCTCCACGGTGGGGAGCCCGACGGCGGCCAGGGCATCGGCGATCGCCACCGACGTATGGGTGTAGGCGGCCGGGTTGATCACAATGCCGTCGGCCGAGCCCCGGGCGGCCTGGATCGCGTCCACCAGAACACCCTCATGATTGGACTGCACGAATTCCGTCTCAAGGCCGTGCTCAGCGGCTGCGGCGCGGCACAGGGCGTTGATGTCCTCCAAGGTGCCGGTGCCGTAGATCTCCGGCTCCCGGGTGCCCAGCAGGTTCAGGTTCGGACCATGCACAATCAGCAGTCGCCCAGTCATAGGGCCAGCCTATGCGAAAGCGGCGGGACCCAGCCTCGCCACCGGAGGGGTGCCCGCCGCTTTCGCTCAGCCGGAATGGATCAGCTGCCGTGCTTGGTGCGCATATCCTCGGCGATCTTCTCCATCACCGAGGGGTCCGCCAGGGTGGAGGCGTCGCCCACCTCGTCGCCGTTGGCCACGTTCTTCAGCAGGCGCCGCATGATCTTGCCGGAGCGGGTCTTCGGCAGCTCGGGAACCACCAGTACATTGCGCGGCTTGGCGATCGGACCGATCTCCTTGCCCACGTGCGCCCGCAGCTCCTGCTCCAGGGCCTCAGTATCGGCGCCCTCAGCGGCCGCGCCGGTGAGGATCACAAAGGCGACCACCGCCTCGCCGGTGGTGGCGTCTTTCGCGCCGACCACAGCGGCCTCGGTCACGGCCTCGTGGGCCGCCAGGGCCGATTCGATCTCCGTGGTGGAGAGCCGGTGCCCGGAGACGTTCATCACGTCGTCCACCCGGCCCATGAGCCAGATGTCGCCGTCGTCGTCGTACCGGGCGCCGTCGCCGGCGAAGTACAGATCCCCGAAGCGTGACCAATAAGTCTCCTTGTAGCGCTCCGGGTCCCCGTAGATGCCGCGCAGCATAGCCGGCCAGGGCTCCTTGATCACCAGCAGGCCTGCCTCGCCGCGGCCCAATTGCTTACCCTCCTCATTGACCACTTCGACCTCGATGCCGGGCACCGGGGTCTGCGCCGAGCCGGGTTTGGTGGCGGTAACGCCGGGCAGTGGGGAGATCATGTGGGCGCCCGTTTCGGTCTGCCACCAGGTGTCCACAATGGGGGCCGGGTGCTCCTTGGGCGGATTGCCCGGACCGTTGTTGGCGCCGATCACCTCGCGGAACCACATCCAGGCCTCCGGGTTGATCGCCTCGCCCACAGTGCCCAGCACCCGAAGCGAGGAGAGGTCATACTGATCCGGGATCTCGCGGCCCCACTTCATGCAGGTGCGGATCAGAGTCGGTGCCGTGTAGAACTGGGTGACCTTATACTTCTGCACAATCTCCCAGAGCCGACCCTTATGCGGGGTGTCCGGAGTGCCCTCGTAGATGATCTGGGTGGCGCCGTTGGCCATCGGCCCGTAGACGATGTAGCTGTGCCCGGTCACCCAGCCGACGTCGGCCGAGCACCAGTAGATGTCCTGCTCCGGCTTCAGGTCGAAGCTGTCCCGGTGGGTCACCGCGGTCTGGGTCAGGTAGCCGCCGGTGGTGTGCAGGATGCCCTTGGGCTTACCGGTGGTGCCGGAGGTGTAGAGGATGAACAGCGGATGCTCGGAGTCGTGCGGCACGTAGGCGTGCTCGGCGGACTGCTGCGGCACCAGATCGTGCCACCAGATATCCCGGCCGGACTCCATATCCACGTTCTCGCCGTTGCGCTGGACCACCACGACGTGCTCCACGGTGTGGCCTGGGGCGGCCAGTGCGGCGTCCACATTCGGCTTCAGCGGGGAGGGTTTGCCGCGGCGGTAGGAGCCGTCGGCCGTGACCACCAGCTTCGCCTCGGCGTCGTCCGCCCGCGAGCGCAGCGCATCGGAGGAGAATCCGCCGAAGACCACTGAGTGGATGGCGCCGATCCGGGCGCAGGCCAGCATGGCCACCACAGTCTCCGGGATCATCGGCATATAGATGGCCACCCGGTCGCCCTTGGTCACGCCCAGGGACTCGAATGCGTTGGCCGCGCGGGCGACCTCTTCGGCCATGTCCTGATAGGTCAGAGTCCGGGTGTCCCCAGGCTCGCCCTCGAAGTAGATGGCCACCCGGTCCCCGTGCCCGGCCTCCACGTGCCGGTCCACACAGTTGTAGGCGGCGTTGAGCTCACCGCCGATGAACCACTTGGCGAACGGCGCTTCCGACCAATCCAGCGTCTCGGTGAAGTCCTTGTCCCACGTCAGGGTGCTGCGCGCCTGGTCGGCCCAGTAGCCGAGCCGGTCGGCCTTGGCGGCCTCGTACTTCTGCGCCGTGGCCACGGCGTCGGCTGCGAACGCTTCACTGGGAGGGAAGGTCTGAACGCTCTCGGATCGGGAAGTCGTGGTCATGCGCTCCTCCTGTTCGCGAGACCGCTCATCGCCGGCTCTAGGGAGCGGCACGGTGTACCGATCGCCGCCGCGCAACGGTCTCTGTGACGTCTGTGTCCAGCATCACAATAGCGCGTGCGCCAGATTGAGGCGAGACGAGCGGCAATGATGTGATTCAGCTCACTGCGCGGTGCTGCTGCGGCCGCGGCCGGATGCATAGGATGGTTCGAATGGCGCAGAACACACCGGTGGACAAGACCCTGATCGGGAAGAAGCGGCGCGTGCGCAGGATCAATCGCATCCTGGGGGAGACCTTCCCCTATGCGGTGGCCGAACTGGACTTTGAGAACCCGTTTGAGCTGCTGGTGGCCACCGTGCTCTCTGCCCAGACCACCGATGTGCGGGTCAACCAGACCACCCCACGGCTGTTCGCCCGCTACCCCGACGCTTTCGCCATGGCCGCCGCCGACGAGCAGGAGCTGGCCGAGCTGATCCGTCCCACCGGCTTCTACCAGGCCAAGACGCGTGCGCTGCTGGGGCTGTCCAATGCGCTGGTGGAGCACCACGACGGTGAAGTGCCGGATTCCCTGCAGGAGCTGGTCCAGCTGCCCGGTGTGGGCCGGAAGACGGCGTTTGTGGTGCTGGGCAATGCTTTCGGCAAACCCGGCCTGACGGTGGATACCCATTTTGGGCGCCTGGCCCGCCGGCTGGGAATGACCGAGGAGACTGACCCGGTGAAGGTCGAGCGCGACGTCGCCGAGCTGTTCGAACCCAAGGACTGGACGGATCTGAGTCACCGGCTGATCTATCACGGCCGGCGCATCTGCCACTCACGGCGCCCGGCCTGCGGGGCGTGCCCGGTGGCGCAGCTGTGCCCCAGCTACGGGACAGGGGAGACCGACCCCGAGGAGGCGAAGAAGCTGCTGAAGTACGAGCTGGCCCCGGGGCGCGAGGACCTGCTGGAGAAGCTGCGTGCCGGCTGGACCCGCCGCCAGCTGCGCGAGGAGGGCTACACGCTCAGTGCCTGACGCGCAGAGCCTCACGCAGCTGAGCCGGACACTGGGCGGGCTGGTTGAGCAGGGGGCAGACTTCACCCGGCAGCACCCTGAGGATGCTGCCCAAGGCCGGTGGTGGCGCCGCATCCCGCTGAACCTGCGGCCCGGCGCGGAAGTGCCGATGGAGCAGAGCCGCCACGCCGCCGTGCTCGTGCTGTTCTGGCCGGAGGCTGACGGCCCCCGGGTGCTGCTGACAGAACGCAGCGCCGCGCTGGCCAAGCATCCCGGTCAGGTGGCGTTCCCCGGCGGCGCGGTGGAGGATTTCGACGCCGACGTCGCCGCTGCAGCGCTGCGCGAGGCCCAAGAAGAAGTAGCCCTGGACCCGGCTCGCGTACAGGTGGTCGGTTCGCTTCCTCAGGCGCTGGTGCCGGTCAGCGGATTCATTGTCACCCCGGTTCTGGCCTGCACCGAGGACCCGGGTGTGCTCACCCCACATTCTGGGGAGGTCGCCCGGGTGCTGAAGGTACGCACCGCTGCTCTGACCGACCCGTCAAACCGGTGGACCGCGGTGGTCCGGCGCGGCGGCCACCGACTGCCCTCCCCGGCGTTCCTGCTGGAGGGGTCCGACACCGGAGCGGGCTCCTCTGACCCGGTGCTGGTCTGGGGCTTCACCGGGATACTGCTGGACCGGATCCTCGATCGGCTGGGTCTGGAGCATCCCTGGGACGCCTCCCGGGAGCTGGACCCGCTGCTGTATCACCGCGCGTGAGTTCCGCGAGCCTGAACTGCGCCGCGTGAACTGTGAACCGGGGGCTTCTCAGCCCGTGCCGCGCAGCACCTGGTCCGGCTGAATATTTCCCCAGGGAGCCGGGCACAGGCGAAGCCACGCCGGCGCGGGCACGGCGGGATGGGCGGCTCGGTGGCTGGGGGCGCCGCTGTGCAGACTCACACTCATGAGACGCCGCGAAGCAGAGGCTGCCTACCGAGATCGTGCGGACCAGCTGCCGCAGGAGGATGCCGTGCTGCTGATCGGTGCGGAGGAATCCCTGCATGAGGAGATCGCGCTGCTGGCCGCGGTGGCCGGGGTGCGCCTGCACACCGCCCCCTCCTGGGGCGAGGCCCCCGACGGCGACTGGGCTGCGGTGCTGTGCACACCGCAGGCTCTGCCGCCCACCGCTGCCCAGGCAGAGGGGGTCCTGCTGGTGGGCGACGAGCCGTCTGCCCTGTGGGAGGCCGCAGCGGCCCAACCTGGACTGGTGCCAGTGCCGCTGCCGCAGGCCGAACGGTGGCTGAGCGAAGTGCTGGTCTCCCGGGTGCTGGACCGGGCGCAGGGCCCAGTGGTGGCGGTGGCGTCCACCGGCGGCGGAGCGGGAGCCACCACCGTGGCCTACCTCTGCGCGGCAGAGCTGGCGGTGCGCGGTCAGCGCCCGGCGCTGCTGGATGCCTGCCCGGGCCCGGGAAGCGGGGCGCTGGAGCTGGTCACCGGTGCGCACCGCAGCGAGCTGGAGGGCGACCACGGTCTGCCTGAGGGTCGCCTGGACTGGGAGCGGCTGCTGGCCACCGAAGGTGAGATCTCGGCGAAGCATCTTGCCAATGCGCTGCCTGGGGCCGACGGGGTGGCGGTCCTCACCGGCAGCGCCGATCCTCAGCACTGCCGCCGCCTTCTTCCTGCCGTGCTCCGGGCCGCCCGCCGGGCCTTCGATGCAGTCATTGTCGACGTCGGCACCCGGGCCGAGATCATCACCGCGCTGCCGGAGCCGGCCGAGCGCACCATACTGGTCGCCCGCGCCTCCCCGCGGGCAGCGGCGGCAGCCAAGCGGCTGCGGGAGCTGTTGCCGCATTCGGCTGCGGTGCTGGCGCTCAATCGCACTGCAGCCGCCGGATGGGGTCCGGAAGAGATGCAGCAGGCTGTCGGTCTCCCGGTGACTGCCGAGTTGGCCGAACAGCGCTGGCTGGCGCGCAGCGACCATGTGGGTGAGGCCTACCACCTGCTGCGCAGCAGGCGGGGTGCTCGCATTGTCGCCGGGCTGCTTCAGGGACTGCACATCGAGCCGCCGGAGGGATGGGATGGATGAGCCGCAGCTGGAGCTTCTGCGGGAGAAGCTGACCACTTCGGCAGAACCGGTCACCGCGGCCCGGATCGCTGACCTGGTGCGCGTCGAAGGCCTAGCCCTGGGCTCAGCCACTGCGGCGCAGCTGGTGAAGCGGCTGCGTGACGAGCTGGTCGGCCTCGGTCCGCTGCAGCAGTTCGCCGACGCCGAGGGAGTCACGGACGTGATCCTCGATGGCAGCCGGACGGTGTGGACCGACGGCGAGCAGGGGCTGCGCAGCACCGGGGTGCAGCTGGAGTCCGAAGAGCAGGCCCGCACGCTGGCGCGCCGACTGATTGCGGCGGCAGGGGCCCGGCTGGACGAGGGCCATCCGTGCGCCGACGGCCGGATCGGCCCGTACCGCATCCACGCGGTGATCCCGCCGGTGGCCGTGGAGGGCACCCTCATCTCCGTGCGGGTGGCTCGCCGGTCCACCGCCTCATTGGAGCAGCTGGCGAATCAGTGGGAGGCCCGCGATGAGTGGCTGAAGGTCATCGGGGCGGTGGTGGGGCAGCGGATGAACTGCCTGATCTCGGGAGCCACCGGATCGGGCAAGACCGCCCTGTTGGGGGCGATGCTTGGCGAAGTGCCCGCAGGTGAGCGGATCGTGGTGGTGGAGGACACCACAGAACTGATGCCCGTGCATCCGCACGTGGTGCACCTGCAGCAGCGCCAGGGCAATGTGGAGGGAGCGGGCCAGGTGGATATGGGCCAGCTGGTCCGCCAGACCCTTCGGATGCGTCCAGACCGCCTCATTGTCGGGGAGTGCCGGGGCGCGGAGCTGCGCGATTTTCTGACCGCCATGAACACCGGACATCAGGGAGCCGCGGGCACAGTGCACGCGAACTCCTCGGACGCCGTGCCGGCGCGTCTTGCGGCCATGGGGGCGCTGGCCGGCATGACGCCGGAGACCGTCGCCGTGCAGGCCGCCGCCGCACTGGACGTGGTCATCCATGTTCAGCGTCACGGGACCAGAAGAACACCGGTGGAGCTGTCGCAGGTCGCCTACCGGGACGGACGTCTGCAGATGCTCCCGGTGCTGACCTGGGAGCACCACAGTCTGCGGCGCGGCCCAGGATGGCAGACCGGGCCCTGGCAGGAGCTGCTGAGATGAGCCTGCTGGCGTGGGCACCAGCGGCGGCGCTGAGCGTCGCGGCGATCCTGGTGCTGCTCCCCCCTGCGGATGCCGGCCCCAGGCGCCCCGTGCCCCGTACGTTCACGCTGCGCAGAGCCGCCGGCTCTCTGCTGAGGATGCGGAAGGCAGTCGCGGAGCCGCAGCCGGAGGAGACCGCCGCTCTGCTGCGGCAGTACGCTGCTCTGCTGCAGTCCGGCCGGAGCGAGGCTCAGGCATGGGCAGATTTGGCCGCGCACTGGCGCCGCACTGCGCCGGAGCATCCGTTGAGCTCGGTGTGCTCCACCGTCGCCGCCTCGCTGCACACCGGACTCGGGGCCGCCGAGGGGCTGCGCAGAGCTGCATCGCACTGCGATGCGGCTGCACTGCGCACACTGCTGCACCGCCTGGCTGGGGTGGCCAGGCTGTCAGAACGCACCGGAGCGCCGCTGTCCAGACTCGTGGAGCAGCTGGCCCGTTCGGCAGAGGACCGCGCGGAGCTGTCCGCCCAGGTGCGCACCGCGGTGGCCGGGCCGAAGCTGACCCAGCAGATCCTCACACTGCTGCCCATCGGCGGCGTGATGCTCGGGCAGATCATGGGAGCCTCACCGCTAGCTGCCCTGCTCGGCGGCGGCTGGGGGACGCTGTGCCTGACCGCCGGGCTGGCGCTTCTGGCAGCAGGAGGCTTCTGGAGTGCGCGCATGATCGCGGCGGTGGGCGATGAGTGAGCTGTGGGGGATCCTTGCCGCCGTCCTGGTGACGGCCTCAGCCTTGCTGCTGATGCCCGGCGCCGGACCCACCGGCAGGCCGCTGCGCGGGAGGCTGAGGCTGCGCCGGGGACGCGGCTCCACCCAGCCGGATGCGGCGGCCGACGCCGCCATGCTGCTGGATCTCGCCGCGGCGCTGCTGCAGGCCGGCGTAGGGATAGAGGCGGCGCTGATCCGACTTGCCGACGCCGTGCCGGAGGCCGCAGACCTGCGCCGGGTGCACCACGCCCTGGCCGCCGGGGCCGGCTGGGAGCAGGCCGCCGAACAGGTGCGTGGGGACGAGCAGCTCTCCGCAGTGTGTGAGCAGCTCAGCTTCGCCCACGCCACCGGCGCCCCCAGCGCCTCGATGCTGATGGCCGCTGCCGAGCAGCTGCGGACCGCCCGCCGGCATGAGGCTCAGCGGCGCGCTGAGGAGCTGGGGGTGAAGATGATGCTGCCGCTGGGAGTCTGCTTCCTGCCGGCGTTCATCCTGCTGGGAGTGGTGCCGGTGGTGCTGAGCATGCTTCCTGAGGCACTGGGGATTCCAGCCGGCGCCGTGGGGATTCCGGCCAGTGCCGTGGGGATTCAGCCCGGAGCGCCGGGGATTCACCGGAGATAGTCGGCCAGGTGCTGGCCGGTGACCGTCTCTGCTTTGGTCAGGTGCTGCGGTGTGCCGGTGAAGACGATCTCGCCGCCGTCGTGCCCGGCTCCCGGTCCTAAGTCGATGATCCAGTCGGCGTGGGCCATCACAGCCTGGTGGTGCTCAATCACCACCACCGTCTTGCCCGAGTCCACCAGCCGGTCCAGCAGTCCGAGCAGGTTCTCCACATCGGCTAGGTGGAGGCCGGTGGTGGGCTCGTCGAGAATGTAGATGCCGCCGTCGCCACCCATGTGGGTGGCCAGCTTGATGCGCTGGCGCTCGCCGCCGGAGAGTGTGTTCAGCGGCTGCCCCAGCCGCAGGTATCCCAGGCCGACGTCGCACAGCCGCTGCAGGATCTTGGCGGCCGCGGGCAGTCTGGCCTCTGGCGAGCTGAAGAACTCCAGGGCCTCAGCCGCCGACAGATCCAGCACCTCAGTGATGCTGCGGTCCGCCAGGGTGTATTCGAGCGCTTCTGGGCGGTAGCGGCGGCCTTCGCACTCCTCGCAGGGGGATGTGGCAGTGGCCATGATGCCCAGATCCGTCTCGATCACCCCGGACCCCGCGCAGGCTGGGCAGGCGCCCTCCGAATTGGCGCTGAACAGGGCCGGTTTGACGCCGTTTGCCTTCGCGAAAGCTTTGCGCACAGGTTCCAGCAGGCCGGTGTAGGTGGCCGGATTGGAGCGGCGCGAACCCTTGATGGGTGCCTGGTCCACGGCCACCACCTCCTCCCTGGGGGTCCCATTGTCCAGCGCCAGATGCCCGTGGATCAGGGAGGACTTGCCCGATCCGGCCACCCCGGTGACCACGGTGAGCACACCCAGCGGGACATCAACGTCCACGCTGTTGAGATTGTGGGTATCGGCTCCGTGGATCTCCACCGCACCGGCGGGGGTGCGCACCTGCTCCTTCAGCTGGGCGCGGTAGGCCAGATGGTTGCCGGTCAGCGTTCCGGAGCTGGCCAGTCCGTGCACGTCTCCGGTGTAGACCACCTCTCCGCCCTGGGTGCCGGCACCAGGTCCCATATCCACCACATGGTCGGCGATGGCGATGACCTCCGGCTTGTGTTCGACCACCAGAACCGTGTTGCCCTTGTCCCGCAGGCGCAGCTGCAGTTTGTTCATCCGCTGGATGTCGTGCGGGTGCAGGCCCGCGGTCGGCTCGTCGAAGACATAGGTGATATCGGTCAGCGCGGAGCCGAGGTGGCGGATCATCTTGACGCGTTGGGCCTCTCCGCCGGAGAGCGTTCCGGAGGGCCGGTCCAGGGAGAGGTAGCCCAGTCCGATCTCGGTGAAGTGATCCAAGGTCTTGCCCAGAGACTTCAGCAGCGGTGCCACCTCCGGAGCGTGGAGGGAGCGGACCCATTCGGCCAAGTCGGTGATCTGCATGGCGCAGGCCTCAGCGATGCTGATGCCCCCCACCTTGGAGCTGCGGGCGGATTCGTTGAGCAGGGTGCCGCCGCAGTCGGGGCAGGCGATGAAGGTGACTGCGCGGTCTACGAATGCGCGGATATGGGTCTGCATCGCCTCCCGGTCCTTGGAGAGGAAGGACTTCTGGATCTGCGGGATGAGCCCCTGGTAGGTCATATTTGCCCCGCCGATCTTCCGCTTCACCGGCTCCTGGTAGAGCAGATGGTGCAGCTCGTCCTCGGTGAACTCGCCGACCGGCTTGTTCGGGTCGAAGAATCCGGACTCGGCGTAGAACCGCACTGACCAGCGGCCGGGCTTGTAGCCCGGGACCGTGATGGCGCCGTCATTGAGGGATTTGGACCGGTCCACCACCTGGTCGATGTCCAGGTCGGTGACATTGCCGGTGCCCTCGCAGCGGGGGCACATACCGCCGAGCACAGTGAATTCGGCCCGCTGCGGCTTGCTGGGCGAGGAGGACTTCTCCACTGTCAGGGCTCCTTTGCCGGAGGCGGTGGCCACATTGAAGGAGAATGCGTTGGGCGAGCCGATGTGCGGTTCACCGATCCGGGAGTACAGGATGCGCAGCATCGCATGGGTGTCGGTGACTGTTCCCACCGTGGAGCGGATATTGGCGGTCAGCCGCTCCTGGTCCACGATGATGGCGGTGGTCAGGCCCTCGAGCACATCCACATCGGGCCGGGCCAGCTGCGGCATGAACCCCTGCAGGAAAGCGGAATAGGTCTCATTGATCATCCGCTGGGACTCTGAAGCGATCGTGCCGAAGACCAGCGAGGACTTCCCCGAACCGGAGACCCCGGTGAAGACTGTCAGGCGCCGCTTGGGGATGGTGACCGAGATGTTCTGCAGGTTGTTCTGACGAGCCCCTTCGACTCTGATCGCCTCATGGGTGTCTGCAGTGTGCGCGCTGGTCTCCATGGAGTGTGAGTCTATCTACCCGCTGTCGGCTCCCGGCGGGTCGGCCTCCAGCGCCTCCGGAGGCCCTGCTCGGGCCGAAGCAGTCGCGCGCAGCGGCGGCAGCGGCAGGAAGTGGCCGAATGCGCCCATCGTGGCCTCCCGGCTGACCTGCACCCGCACCTCTCCGGCATAGGCGCCGCCGACTCTGCAGTCCTCCAGCACCGCCTGGTTGTGTTGGGCCACCTGGCGGGCTTCGGTGCAGGGGTCCCCGGGCGCTAGCCCCCGGGCGGTGTCCGCCGCTGCCAAGGCTGCTAAGTCTGCGGCCCGCGCGGCCTGGGTGTTGACCGCCGCCGCCAGCCCGAGCGCGTAGACCACCGCAACCAGGACCACCAGCACGCCCAGCAGGCCCACAGCCAGCACAGTGCCCGAACCGCGCTCCTCGCATGGGCCGCGCCGGGTGCATCGGTTCGCCGCCGACCTGTTCACGGCATCCCTCCGGTCACGGCATCCCTCCGGCATGCTCAGTGCGCACCTGTGCCTCAGCGGTGTGCTCGGCTCCTGTTTCCACCAGCCCGAGGATGCTCACCGGCTGAGTCAGCCGCACATGGGTATAGGCTCCCTGCTGGGTGATGTGGACTTCTGCATCAGCGCCGGCGGTGGAGACCACCGTCTGCTGGGCCGTCTCGGCGGACGCGCCCCGGGCCAGCTCCCGGGCAGCGGCCCGGGCGGCATCCTCCAGCGCGACGCGCGCGGCGCCGGCCAGCGCCACCGAGACCACCAGCAGCAGCACCAGCACCACCGCTGGAAGCGCGACGGCGAACTCAGTGGTGACCGAGCCGCGCTCACTCTCCTGGTGCCGGATGGTCTGGCGCGTGTGCACCGCAGCTCCCTATCCGGCGTTGAGCGCCTGCTGCACCAGTGCTTCCAGCCAGCCGCGGACAGTCTCAGAGCTCAGCACGGCGGTGAGCAGGCCTGCGAAAGCCACTGCGGCAAGCATGACGATGCCGTACTCGGCGGTGGCCAGGCCCTCCTCCTCGCGGTGGAGTCTCTGCAGGGCGGCGCTTGGCGTCCGGTGGTCCTCAGGTGTGGTTTCGCGTATCTGTGGCATCGGAATTCCCTTCCCGGCCGGGCTCTCCGGCCGCACGCTGCCCCTGCCTGGCGGCAGGGACATGTCCACTGTGCGGGGGAGCACCGCTGGAGCGGGCGCCACCTGGTGGGACTGTGGAGTGAGGGGCGCGCCCCGGCCCCGGGGTTCTTCCAGGGGAAATCTCGCCGAGGGATGCAGCTGGCTTAACCGGCGGAAGCCTCGCCTGCGGCGGCGCGCAGCAGGTTCAGCGCCCCCTGCTTGTGCAGCGGAGAGTTCCGGTTCCCGCATTTGGGGCTTTGCACGCACCGCGGGCAGCCTTCGGGACAGTCGCAGGCGGCGATCGTCTCTTCGGTGGCTCGCAGCCACTGCAGGGCCATGTCGAAGCCGCGTTCGGCGAAGCCGGCGCCGCCGGGGTGGCCGTCATAGACGAAGATGGTGGGCAGCTCGGTGTCGCGATGCAGTGCGGTGGAGACCCCGCCGATGTCCCACCGGTCTGAGCTGGTCAGCAGCGGCAGCAGTCCGATCATGGCGTGTTCGGCAGCATGCAGCGCCCCGGGGACATGCTCCACGATGACCCCGGCCCGCACCAGCGCGGTCTCCGGTGCGGTGATCCACACCCCGTGGGTCCGGAGGGTCGAGGGCGGCAGGTCCAGCGGCTCATCGGAGAGCACCTCCGAGCTGCCCAGCGCTTTGCGCTGGAACCCGATCACCGCTGAGGTGACCTCCACCTCCCCGAACCGCAGCTGGAAATCTCCCCAGTCCTGCTCCCGCAGTGTCTGCATCACCTCAATGGAGGTGGTCTCCCGGGCCTGGGTGTAGAACGGCGGGTCTGCCGGGGTGACCAGCACCGTGCCCTGCTCCAGGTCCAGCTCCTCCACAAGGTAGCTGCGTCCCTGATGGACATAGACCGCCTGGGGGTGGGCCTGCGACTGCGCCTGGGCAGCACCGATGTCTCCGATGACGGTGCCGTCCTCGGCGTTGACGATGGTGCAGGGTCCGGCCCCGTCGGAGCGCAGTCTGACCCAGGAGGCCGCGGAGACGTCGTCGTGGGCGAAGAACCAGCCGCGCGGGCGACGGCGCAGATGCCCCTGGCTGGTCAGCGAGTCCACCAGCCACTCCAGGGGCCCGAAGAGTCCCTCCTGACCCATATCCTCAGGCACAAGCGGCATCTCCTGGGCGGCAGCCAGCAGGTGGGGCGCGGCCACATGGGGGTTCAGCGGGTCAGTGACCGCATCCTCCACTGCAGTGTCGAAGATTGTCTCCGGGGTCTCCAGCAGATAGGCGTCCAGCGGGTCGTCGCCTGCGATGAAGAAGGCCGCGCCGCGCTGCCCGGCGCGTCCGGCTCTGCCCAGCTGCTGGAAGAAGGAGGCCCGGGTGCCCGGCCATCCGGCGATGATCACTGCGTCCAGTCCGGCGATATCGATCCCCAGCTCCAGCGCGGGAGTGGAGGCCACGCCCAGCAGCTGCCCGGTCCGCAGAGCTTCCTCCAGCTGGCGCCGCTCCTCGGTCAGATAGCCGGAGCGGTAGGCGGCCACACGCTCTCTCAGCGCGGGATCAATCTCTGCCAATTGGTCGCGGGCGACGGCGGCGATGGTCTCTGCTCCGCGCCGAGACTTGATGAACGTCAGAGTCCGGCGCCCTGCCACCACCAGATCGGTGAGCAGGTCGGCGGCCTCCACGGTCAGGCTGCGTTTCAGCGGCGCCCCGTTGTCCCCTGAGATCTCTGAAGCCGCCGATTCGCAGAGGTAGACATCCACCGGCGCATGGGGGGAGCTGTCACGGGTGACGGCCACCACTGTCCGGTGTGCATCGTGGTTGGTCGAGGGGTCTTGGTTGGGACAGGCTTCGCCGATCAGCCGGGCGAAGCTCTCTGCTGGGCTGCCGCTGGTGGCCGAGGCGCCGGCGAAGACCGGGTCAGCACCGTAGGAGCGAGCCACCCTGCGCAGTCGGCGCAGCAGCAGCGCAGTGTGTGAACCGAAGATCCCGCGGGCGGTGTGCGCCTCATCGACGATCACATACCGCAGCCGGGCCAGGAACTGAGCCCAGCCGCGGTGGTTGGGCAGAATCCCGGCGTTGAGCATATCCGGGTTCGTCAGCACCACATTGGCGTGACGCCGCACCCACTGCCTGGTCTGGGGATCGGTGTCACCGTCATAGGAGGCCGGCCGGATTCCCCCAGCCGGACCGGCAGCCCCTACGGTCTCTGCCAGCTCCTGCAGCGCCTCCAGCTGGTCAGCGGCCAACGCCTTGGTGGGGGCCAGGTACAGAACAGTCGCCTCACCGGTGGGGTGGGCAGCCACCCCATCGCAGGCAGGAGCGCCGCAGACAGCGGCCAGACCCGGCAGCTGGGTGGCCAGCGATTTGCCCGAGGCCGTGCCGGTGGCGACAACTACGTGCCTGCCCGCATGCAGCGCCTCAGCTGCTTCCACCTGGTGCGCGTAGAGCCTGCCCGCACCGGTTTGGCGATAGGCGGCCCGCAGCTCAGCCGGCACCCACGCCGGCCAGTCGGCGGTCTCCGCCTGCCGAGCCGGGAGGGTTCGGATATGCCGGATCCGCGCCTCAGGCCCCACCTCAGTGGGCAGCCCCGCGGCGCGCAGCAGCTCAAGGGCGCCGTGTTCAGCGTCTACTGCGAGATCTCCTCGTCGATCTGCGAGTGGGAGGGACGGCTGCGGCCGCCGGAATCCGGGGAGCCGAAGACGTGCACATCGCCCAGATGCGTCCAGCCCAAATACTCGTAGAGCTCCTGACCGTCGGCGGTGGCCACCAGAAGTCCCTGTTCGACGTCGTGCTCATGCGCGATGGCCAGCAGCGCGCGGGTCACAAAGGTGCCCAGCCCCTGCCGCCGGTAGTCCGGGGAGGTGTAGATGCGGTCCAGGATGCAGAACTCATCCACCGCCGCCATCCGGCCGCGGGCGGCCACATTCTCCCCCTGCTTCACGGTGAACAGGGTCCAGCCCTCGAAATCCTCGCGGTGGGCGGTGAAGCTCTCCGGAGTGATGGGATCCTCCACATCCTGGATCTCCATATCGGCGACCATCAGCTTCTCCTCATCGCTGATGAGGCTCAGCCCGTCGACCTCCTTGGCCGCCATGATGTCCGAATCCGGCTCGGCGATGACGGTCAGCAGCCGGTTGGGGCTCTTCGCCACAGCCGAGGCGGCCTTGCGCAGGTCCGCCTCGCTGGGGTCGAACATAACGTACTCCCAGTCGTCGGAATCAGCGCTCAGACGTGCGGAGTGCACATTGCCGTCATGGCGCACTTCATAGCCGTGGGTGCGGGCCCAGCCGGTCACCCACGTCTGGACCAGTGCATCGCTCAGCTCAGAAGTCATTCTTCACTCCGTTCGTCCGCTTCCCGGCCATCGCGGCGATGGCCTGTGGCCCGGCTCACTCTCTCAACTGCACGTACTCATTCGGAGCCGGGTCCCGGCTCGCTCACTCCCAACATATAGGGAGTGTCGGCTCCGATGGTAGGGGGTGCCCCTCATCTCAGTGGTCGGCAGCACATCCTCCATCCCCGGGATTGCAGGGCCTGAGCCCCTGATCAGGGGCGTATGTGCCGGCAGCGAAACCCGCGTACTCTGGAGGGTGTGAGCACATCCCGCATCGCCCTGTACTACAAGTTTGTGCCCCTGAAAGATCCTGAGGCCGTCAAGCTCTGGCAGCACACTCTCTGCCGCGAACTGGGGCTGCGAGGCCGCATCATCATCTCGGAGCACGGTATCAACGGCACCGTCGGCGGACCCCTCAAAGCGGTGAAGCAGTACGTGAAGCAGACCCGCAGCTACCAGCCCTTCCGCGGGATGGAGATCAAATGGTCCGACGGCGGGGCAGAGGACTTCCCGCGGCTGAGCGTCAAGGTCCGGCCCGAGCTGGTGGCCTTCGGCCTCGATGAGGTCAAAGTCAACGACGACGGCGTCATCGGCGGCGGTGAGCACCTCTCTCCCGAACAGGTGCACCAGCTGGTGGAGGCCAAGCGGGCCGAGGGCGTGGAGGTCACCTTCTTCGACGGGCGCAACGCGATGGAGGCCCAGATCGGCCGCTTCAAAGACGCGGTGGTGCCGGAGACTGAGACCACCCGGGACTTTGTGACCGAGCTGGACTCCGGCAAGTACGACCACCTCAAGGACAAGCCTGTGGTGACCTACTGCACCGGGGGCATCCGCTGCGAGGTGCTCTCCGCGCTGATGAAGGAGCGCGGCTGGCAGGAGGTCTACCAGATCGACGGCGGCATCGTCCGCTACGGGGAGACCTACGGCGACTCCGGATACTGGGAGGGCGAGCTCTACGTCTTCGACGGCCGGATGAACACCCGGTTCAGCGACCAGGCGAAGACCATCGGCGAATGCGTCAGCTGCGCGGCGCCGACCTCAACCTTCTACAACTGCCTCGACCGCGGCTGCTCCACCCTGCAGCTCTACTGCACCGACTGCCGGCACATCCCAGAGACCACTCGGTGCCAAGCCTGCCGGAAGCGGCTGGCCGAAAACCCCCAGCACCCCAACTCCGGAGCCCTGACACGGCCGCGGCGCCGCCACCAGGCCGCTGAGTCGGTGAGCGTATGAGGCTGCGATGACGCTCAGCTCCTCGCCGCCGGCTGCGCAGGACGTGGACCTGATCACTGCGCTGGCCCACGACCTTGCCGACGCCGACTTCACCCACCACGGCGTCGCACAGGTGTTGGGCCCCGAAGCGGTCTCTGCGCTGGACCGTGAACAGGTGGTTCCCGGCCAGCTGCGCATCCTGGAATCCCCGGAGCAGGCCTGTGCGGTGCTGACCGCCCTGTGGCTGGTGTCGCTGGAAGTCACCGCCGAACAGGTGGACGCCGCCCTGCCACGCACCGGCGCTGCCGGGCTGCAGCAGCTGGGGCTGATCACCCGGCGCTCCGACTCTGAGGTCGCCCCGCTGGTGGACCTGCGCCCCTACCAGGTGGAGACCCGCGCCGGCACCCGCGATATGTGGGTCACCAGTGATCTCTCCGCCCACCAGGTGGCCGGCCCGCTGCCGCACGACCACGTGCTCGGCGTCGGTCAGGCCAGCCTGACCCTGGCCTCGATCACTCACCGGCGGCCGGTGCGCACCGGTCTGGACATCGGCACCGGCTGCGGAATCCAGCTGCTTCACCTGCTGGACCACTGCGAGCACGTCACCGGCACCGACCTCTCGGCCCGCGCGCTGGAGTTCGCCCGGTTCAACCTGGTGCTCAACGCCTCAGCCCTGGGCCTGGACCCCGAACACCTCCAGGACCGGGTGGAGCTGGTCCAGGGCAGCCTGCTGGAGCCTGTGGCGGGCCGGCGCTTCGACCTGGTGGTCTCCAACCCGCCCTTTGTGATCACACCGCGCTCGCCGCAGGAGACGGAGACGGACCGCTACACCTACCGCGACGGCGGCCGGCAGGGCGATGAGCTCATGGGTGAGCTGATCACCGAACTGCCTGGGGTGCTCGCCGCCGGCGGCACTGCGCAGATGCTGGGCAACTGGGAGGTTCCCCGCGGTGCGGCGCACTGGTGGCAGCGGCCCAAGGCCTGGGTGGAGCAGGCCGATCTGGAGGCCTGGTTCATCCAGCGCGATGTGCAGACCCCGGCCGAGTACGCCGAGACCTGGCTGCGCGATGCCTCCGAAGAACGCAGCATCGACCAGTACCGCCGCCGCTACGCCGACTACCTGCGAGACTTCGCTCAGCGCGAGGTCGACCAGATCGGATTCGGCCTCATCTGGCTGCGCCGGCGGGACCACCAGCAGCGGTGGCAGCACTTCGAAGAGATCACCGGCGAGGTGCAGCAGCCGCTGGGTCCGGTGATCGGAGACGTCGTCGACCGGGCCGCAGCCGTCCTGCAGCAGCCGGATCAGGTGCTGAACACCGCCTTGGTGACCGCTGTCGATGTCACCGAGGAGCGCTACCAGCGCTTCGGCGCCGCCCACCCGGAGGTCATCTTCGCCCGCCAGGGGGCAGGTCTGCGCCGCAGCCGTCCCATCAGCTCCGCGGCCGCCGGCTTCTTAGCCGCCGCGGACGGGGAATACACTGCCTCCCAGCTGATCACCGCGGTGTGCTCCCTGACCGACGCTGCGGAGGATCAGCTGCGCGCCGAGGTGCTGGAGCTCTACCAGGACGGCTTCATCGAACCCGCCAGCGCGGGTCAGACGCCGTCGTCGTCTCATATATAGTGAGCACTCGACGGCGCCCCGCAGCTGCACCGTACCCACCAATTCGTATCAAGGAGATCAGTGCCCGAAGGCAAGAAGCTCGTCATCGTCGAGTCCCCGGCCAAGTCCCGCTCCATCGCCAAATACCTCGGCGATGATTTCATCGTGGACGCCTCCGCCGGGCATATCCGCGATCTGCCGCAGCCCTCGGAGCTCCCCCAGGACATGAAGAAGGGGCCCTTCGGCAAGTTCGCGGTGGATCCGGAGAACGGCTTTGAGCCCTACTACGTGATCTCTGAGTCCAAGAAGTCGAAGGTCCGGGAGCTGAAGAAGCTGCTCAAGGACGCCGATGAGCTCTACCTGGCCACTGACGCCGACCGCGAAGGGGAGGCCATCGCCTGGCACCTCTACGAGGTGCTCAAGCCCAAAGTGCCCACCTACCGGCTGACCTTCACCGAGATCACCAAAGAGGCCATCCAGCGTGCCATGCAGAGCCCGCGGGAGATCGACACCGACCTGGTGGACGCCCAGGAGACCCGCCGGATTCTGGACCGCCTCTACGGCTATGAGATCTCCCCGGTGCTGTGGCGCAAAGTGGGCAAGGGACTCTCGGCCGGACGCGTCCAGTCGGTGGCCACCCGCATGATTGTGGAGCGCGAACGCGAACGCATGGCATTCGTGCCGGCCTCCTACTGGGACCTCTCCGGCCAATTCGCCACCGACAGCGGCGAAGAATTCTCGGCCAAGCTGCACGCAGTCGACGACGAGCGGATCGCCACCGGCAGTGATTTCACCGACACCGGGGAGCTGAAGAAGTCCCGCCGCGACGTCGTCGTTCTCACCCGCGAGGACGCAGAGTCCCTGGCTGAGTCGCTGACCCAGGCGCGGTTCCGTGTGGATTCGGTGGAGGACAAGCCCTACTCCCGCCGACCCCAGCCGCCGTTCATCACCTCCACCCTGCAGCAGGACGCGGCCCGCCGTCTGCGGTTCTCCTCCCGGGTGACCATGCAGGTAGCGCAGCGGCTGTATGAGAACGGCTACATCACCTATATGCGTACCGACTCCACCACGCTGTCCACTGAGGCGCTCAACGCCGCCCGCAAGCAGGCCCGCGAGCTCTACGGCGCCGAATCAGTCCCGGAGAAGCCCCGGTACTACTCCCGCCGCAATGAGACCGCGCAAGAGGCTCACGAGGCGATCCGCCCGGCCGGGGACTCCTTCCGCACCCCCCGCCAGGTGAAGTCCGAGCTGTCCGCCGACGAGTTCCGGCTCTATGAGCTGATCTGGAAGCGCACGGTGGCCTCCCAGATGGCCGATGCCGAGGGCTTCACCGCCAGTGTGCGGCTGACCGGCACCGCCCAGGACGGCCGTCGCGCCACCTTCGGGGCCTCCGGCACGGTGATCACCTTCCCCGGGTTCCTCGCCGCCTACGAGGAGGTCGCCGACGACTCGGAGAAGAAGGAGACCGAGTCCAAGGACAAGCGTCTGCCCGAGCTCAGCGAGGGCGAGCCGCTGACCGGGACTGATGTTGAGGCCAAGGGCCATGAGACCTCGCCTCCGGCGCGCTACACCGAGGCCAGCATTGTGGCTGAGCTGGAGAAGCGGGAGATCGGCCGGCCCTCCACCTATGCGCCGACCATCTCCATCATCATGGACCGCGGCTATGTGACCAAACGGGGCTCCGCCCTGGTGCCCTCCTGGACCGCATTCAGCGTGATCCGGCTGCTGGAGGAGCACTTCGGCCAGTACGTGGACTACGACTTCACCGCCCGGCTGGAGGACGACCTGGACCAGATCGCCCGCGGAGAGATCGAGCGGGAGGCCTGGCTGCAGGGCTTCTACTTCGGGGCGTCCTCCGGCGAAGAGGGCCTGAAGGCTGTGGTGGACAATCTCGGCGAGATCGACGCTCGCGCGGTGAACACCATCGAGGTCGCCGACGGCGTGGAGGTCCGCGTGGGCCGCTACGGCCCCTATTTGGAGCGCCCGGACCCGGAGAATCCCGACGGCGACCCGCTGCGCGCCAATATCCCGGCCGACCTCGCCCCGGACGAGCTGACTGCCGCGAAGGCCGAGGAACTCTTCGAACAGGCCCAGCATTCCGGGCGGGTTTTGGGCACCGACCCGGAGACCGGGCGTGAGATTGTGGTCAAGGACGGCCGGTACGGGCCCTATGTCACCGAGGTCATCGAGGAGATGACTGAGGAAGAGATCCAGGCCCATATGGACGCTCAGCCCACCGAGTACTACAAGAACGGCAAACCGAAGCCCAAGAAGAAGCCCAAGCAGCCCAAGCCACGCACTGCCAGCCTGCTGAAGTCCATGGACCTGGAGACGGTGACCATTGAGGACGCGCTCAAGCTGCTCTCTCTCCCCCGGGTGCTGGGCACCGACGACGACGGCGAGCAGATCACCGCGCAGAACGGCCGCTTCGGCCCCTACCTGAAGAAGGGGTCCGACTCCCGCTCCCTGGAGTCGGAGGAGCAGCTGTTCACCATCACCTTGGAGGAGGCGAAGAAGATCTACGCCCAGCCCAAGCAGCGCGGACGCGGCACGGCCAAGCCTCCGCTGGCGGAATTCGGCGCCGACCCGACCACGGAGAAGCCTGTGGTGGTCAAGGACGGCCGGTTCGGCCCCTACGTGACGGACGGGGAGACCAATGCGACTGTTCCGCGCAGCGTCTCGCTGGACCAGCTGACCGCAGAGCAGGCATACTCACTGCTCGCAGAGAAGAGAGCCAAGGGCCCGGCGAAGAAGAAGTCGGGCGGGCGGCGTCGTACTGCCACGAAGGCCTGAACGAGCCACGGAGGGGACGTCATGCGTCTGGGTGTGCTGGACATCGGCTCCAACACCGTGCACCTGCTGCTGGTGGATGCCCATATCGGGGCGAAGCCGGAGGCGTTCGCTTCCCACAAGCGTCCGCTGTCCCTGGTGCGGTACCTCGACGATGCGGGCGCGATCAGCGAGGAGGGGCAGCAGAAGCTGATCGGCTTCATCTCTGAGGCGGTGCGCTTCGCGGCCCGGCATCGGGCTGAGGACATGCTCTCCTTCTGCACCTCGGCGATCCGCGAGGCCGCCAATGGGGCTGAGGTCATCGCGCGGGTGCAGGCCGAAGCAGATGTGGAGCTCACCGAGCTCACCGGCGCCCAGGAGTCGGCCATGACCTTCTTCGCGGTGCGTCGCTGGCGCGGGTGGAGCGCCGGGCACACCCTGAACTTCGACATCGGCGGCGGCTCGCTGGAGATCGCCTACGGACAGGACGAGCTGCCCTCCACCGCCCTGTCCGTTCCGTTGGGCGCAGGCCGGCTCACCCGCCAGTGGCTCAGCCAGGACCCCCCGACCAAAGCGGAGGTCAATGCGCTGAAGGCCTATGTGCGCGAGGAGATGGACGCCGCCCGGCGGGAGTTCCCGCAGCTGCGCGACCAGGTGGAGATCACCGCCACCTCCAAGACGTTCCGATCGCTTGGGCGGCTCACCGGCGCAGCTCCCTCGGCCGCCGGCCCCTATGTGAAGCGGACCCTGGCGGCCAAGGACCTCAAACCCCTGGTGAAGCAGCTCGGGGAGCTCAGCTCCGCCGAGCGCGCCAAGCTGCCGGGGGTCTCCCAGATGCGGTCGGCCCAGGTGTTCGCTGGGGCCTTGGTGGCCGAGACTGCGATGAAGACCTTCGGGGTGGAGCAGCTCACGATCTGCCCCTGGGCGCTGCGCGAGGGCCTGATCCTGCGCCGGCTCGACGCTCTGGCCCGCGACACCTCGGTAGAGATCCCGCACGCGCCGGCCGTGGGGCATGTGGACCTCGACCGTGCGCTGCGCCGGCCCACTCATAAGGATGTCCGCGCCATCGCCGTGGAGCACGCCCGTGGCTGAGAAGCAGCCGCCCCGGATTCCAGTGGGCCTGTCCTCGTCCTCGGTCTACCCGATGGGCGTGGCCGAGACCTTCTCCATCGCCGAGGACCTCGGCTACGACGGGGTGGAAGTCATGGTGACCCATCGCGCCGAGACCCAACAGGCCTCGGTGCTCAACGAGCACACATGGCGATTCGGCATGCCCGTACTGGCGATCCATGCCCCGACCCTGCTGCTGACCCAACAGGTATGGGGTTCGGCGTGGGAGAAGCTGGAGCGTTCTGCCGCCCTCGCTCAGGAAGTCGGCTGCGACGTCGTGGTGGCTCACCCGCCCTTCCGCTGGCAGGGCACCTATGCCTCCCAGTTCGCAGAGGGCATTGCCGCCATCGAGGAGCGCACGGGGGTGACCATTGCGGTGGAGAACATGTACCCGTGGCGCGCCGGCGGACGCGAGGCGCAGATGTACTTGCCGCACTGGAACCCAGTGGACCTTCCCTACCCGCACGTGACCTGGGACTTCTCTCATGCCGCGACCGCAGAGGACGACTCCTATGAGGCGGTCAGGAAGCTGGGATCCCGGCTGCGGCATGTGCACCTCACCGACGGATGGTCCAACGGGTTCAAGGATGACCACCTGGTGCCCGGGCATGGGAATCAGCGGGTGAGTGAAGCACTGGACCTTCTCGGCGCACCGGATTTCGGCGGAACCGGGTTCCAGGGTGCAGTGGCAGTAGAGGTCGCCACCCGTGGAGCAAGGAAGGTCGGGGAGCGGGAACGCATGCTGGCCGAATCCCTGGAATTCGCCCGGAACCATCTAGGGCAGCACTAACGGCCGCAGCAGGAACGCAGGCCCGGGGGCGCTATGGAGTTGTCAAGTTTCGTGTCCCGTTCCGCCGCGGCGGGGGAGTGCAGGGGTGCCTGGCCGCACGAGGCTCCGGCTGGTCCCTGGGGTTGGGGTCCTCGGTGGGGTGTGCGGCTGGCTGCTGTGATGACGGCGTGAGCTCTGGCGGCCGGTGTGGTCTGGCCGCCGTTGTTCTAGTCGGGTGGTGGGTCTGTGCTGGTGTTGAGTTCTGGCAGGAGGCGGTGGCTTTTGAGTTCGTGGTGGTGGCGGCAGAGCAGCTGGGAGTTCGCCGCGCTGGTGGGCCCGCCGGTTTCGTAGCTGGTCTGGTGGTCGACCTCGGTGCGGTATGCCGGTTCGGTGCATTGGTAGGCCTGGCAGGTTTGGTCTCGCAGCTGTATGGCGGTGCGCAGGGTGCCGGTGGCGAACCGTCCGGTGGATGCCGCCTCTAGGAGGTTCTTCCCGCCGGCGAGCTGGCCGGTGATGAATTGGGTGATCTGTTCGGGGTTCTGGGTGGTCAGCAGGTTCTGCAGGTTCTTGCTGGTGGTGCGGTCGAGTTTCACGATCCGCACCGGCTTCCGGGACCCGTCACGGCCGGCCCCTGTCCCGGC
>NZ_JAJUJJ010000012.1 GCF_029265375.1 Nesterenkonia sp. | reverse complement strand
GATAATGTGCTTCTTCCGAGGCGGGCCATGGTTGGGTTCGACCTCTCGTAATACCAGACCAGTCCCATGGCCTGCTGGAACGCCCACGCGGCACCGCGGTGCCACTCAACATCACTGCTCCGGAGTTCAGTTCTGACAACCTCTCGGCGCGTGCCATCGAAGAGGTGCCAGGCTGCGATGAGGTCCAATGCAGGGTCAGCGGGACCGTAGGTGCCACCGTCGATGACTCCAGCAAGTCGACCATCTGAAATCAGGATGTTCTGCGGGATCAGGTCGCCGTGATTCATCACGTCTTGATCGTCTCGGGGAAGCTGGCGGAACTGAGACCGTAGTTTCCGAAGAGACTCGGTGTCCAACAGCTCTGCGCTCTGATCGAAGCAGGTCTCCATCCACTCGTCGTGATCGGGCAGGTGCCCACCTCGGCCTTTCCCTGAGAAGGTCCTGCCGTATGTGTCTGCTCGCCGGAGCTCGCGGAGAAGTGCCGCGAGATCTTGAGCAGCGGCGTCGGAGGTTGACACCGATGCTGGCGCGGCGATATCGCCAGGAATCCAGGTGCAAACGATCCAAGGCAACGGATAACCGCGACCAGGCTCACCTAACGCTACGGGTTCGGGGCTGGGGTGGGTTATCGCAGCGGCCAATCTTTCAAGGGCCTCAGCCTCGTGTCGGAGAGTTTCAAGAATTCTGTCGGGGTCCCCGGAGTGTAGGGGAAACCGTGCAGCCAGCTGATCACCTATCGTGAAGATCGCATGGACTGTCCCGGTCTGGGGTAGGGCATTAAGAGAATGATGGGTCCAGTGCGGGAACTGGTCGCGAATCAGCTGGCTGACAGTTGCAGCTGTCACGTGCAACTGGTCTGCATGCACGTCTTCACTCTATAGCTCAGGCTGCACTGTGTAGTGAGATGACGTGGCAGCGCATGTGTGGGAGCTGACCACGTGGACTGCGAGAGCTCGGGTCTGCAGGCGAGGAGGAGGCTCCTCGGCCGCTTACAAGGCGCTGCGATTCGGATCGTGTATCGCAGCTTCGCGAAGAGTGGTTCGATTGATTCTCCTCGACGCCGCTGTGCTCATCGGAGTCCTCTGGTCTGAGGGCGGTGCCACAATGGAGGCATGATCAGCATTCGCCCTGCGCACTCACATGATGCCGAAGATATGGTCGAGGTGCTGAATGCGATCTACCGTGCTGGGCTGCGCTCAAGCCCTGCTGATACTGAGCTGGTGCGAGAGCGATACCTCGATACGCCTCACCTCATTGCCTGCACTGTCGCAGACCAGGAAAGCAGGGTAGTCGGTTTTCAGGCGCTCTTGCGGGCGTGGCTCCGCAACCCCTACGACGTCGCCGAGGGGTGGGGGATCATCGGCACACACATTCATCCCGAGGCAGGGCGGAGTGGGCTTGGGCGCCGCCTCTTCGCTGTGAGCTCGGAGGCAGCGAGGACTGCAGGCCTGCTGCACATAGATGCCACGATCGGAGCCGAGAACGCGCCAGCGTTGGCCTACTACTCGGCGATGGGCTTCACCCCGTACCGGCATGTCGGCGACGCCATCGGTCACCGCTTCGACGTCGCCGAAGATGCCAGCGGCGCATAGCCCTTCCGATGAGCGCTGCTTCACCCCTGCTGCTGATCAGAGATCTCCAGCCACAGTCGCTCTCGCTGCAAACGCTGCGATCAGCTGCGCATCCGCGAAGCTGAGGGATCGAACAGCGGTTCCTCGCTGACCCGGGCTCGGTAACGCTCGCCGAAGTATTCCACCTCCAGAGCAGTGCCGGTCTCCGCGAACTCAGAAGGCACCCAGGCGTAGGCGATGGATGCTCCGATGGTGTAGCCCTGGTCGGCACTGGTGACGTAGCCGATCGGCTCGGTCGCATTCGGGTCGTAGACGGGTTCGTGGCCCATCAGCACTCTGGACGGGTCCTCGAGCGTTAAACAGGTCAGTCGCCTGGTCGGAGTGTCTGCGCCGAGGGCGGAGAGCTTCTCGGCCGCCGGCCCCCGGACCGCGAATTCGAGACCTGCTTCGGCCGGGGTGTGCTCGCGTGTCATATCTGCTCCCCAGAGTCGGAATCCCTTTTCCAGCCGGAGGCTCTCGAACGCTCTGCGGCCCACCGGAAGGATCTGGTCCTCGCGGCCGGCGGCCATGAGCTCGTCCCAGAGGCAGCGGCCGAACTCCGCCGGCGCGTAGAGCTCCCAGCCCAGCTCGCCCACGTAGCTCAGTCGCAGCGCCAGCACCGGAACGCCTGCCACGGCGAGCCGCCGGCTGCGGTAGAACCGGAAGCTCTCATGGGAGATGTCCTCCTCCACCAGTCGGGAGAGCACGTCCCGGGCACGCGGGCCCCAGAGCCCCAGCCCGCAGGACCCGGACGAGACGTCGCTCAGATGCAGCGACACATTGTGTTCGCGCATCTTCTGCTGCAGCCAGGCGGCGTCCTGGTTGCCGTTGACCCCCAGGTGGTAGGTCTCCTCTCCGGTTCGTGCGATGGTCACGTCAGAGAGGATCCCGCCCTGCTCAGTGAGCATCAGCACATATGCGATGCTGCCGATGGTCTTTCCGACCGGCCGGCTGAGCGCCCCCTCCTCACTGAGCTGGTTGAGGAAATCAGTGGCCCCGGAGCCGGAAAGCTCCAGACGCGGCAGGGAGGACATATCCACCAGGCCGACCGATTCACGCAGACGCTGCGCCTCTACGGCGACGATCGGGTTCCAGTACTGTGCAGCCCACCGGTCACGGGCCGGCAGCGGTTCCTCGCCCAGCATCGGCACAGCCGGCGTTCCGTCAGGCAGGGCGGCATTCGAGTGATACCACAGAGGACGTTCCCAGCCGCTGGCCACACTGAAGGCAGCACCCAGGCCGCGCTGGCGCTCGTAGAACGGGGAAGTCCGCAGTCCGCGCATGCGCAGCGTGGTGGCCTTGGGATGGACGATGTCATAGACCTCGTCATAGGACTCCTCACCCTGCTCCCGCGACCACCGCTTGGAGACCAGCGCCGGATCGAAGCGGTTGAGGTCCAGGCCGTGGGTGTCGATCCCGGGATCGCCGCTGACCAGCCAATCCGCCATGATCTGACCGACTCCAGCCGACTGGGTGACCCACACGGCCTGAGCCATCCACAGGCCCTCTGTGGCTGGAACCGGGCCCAGGAGAGGGCCGCCGTCGGGAGTGAAGGAGAAGATGCCGTTGAAGCACGTCTCCTCGTCCAGCTCGGCCTGACGCAGTGCAGGAAGCAGCTTCTGGGTCTCCTCCCATGTGGATTGGAAGTCCTCCCGGGTGAACGGGTGCACCGAGGGCTCCACCCCGGTCCGCAGGGCCTCCTCAGGCTCGGCGATCTGATCGTGCTCGACCGGCAGGGGGCGGTGCTCATAGGCGCCTATGGCGATCCGATCGCCCCATTCGCGGAAGTACATGGCATGGTCCTGGTGGCGCAGCATGGGCTTGACCACCTCGGTCTTCGCATCGAGGGCGGTCAGCGCCGGAACGGGCCTGCTGAGTCCGAAGCCGTGCTCCACCGGCAGCATGGGGATCTCCATCCCCAGCAGGTCCCGGGCCATGCCTGGGCCCCACAGGCCTGCGCAGCAGACGACGACGTCGGCCGGGATCACCTCCGGCTCCTGATCGCTGCCGACGGCTGCCACTTCGACTCCGGTGACCTTTCCGTCCTTCCGGCGAATGGCAGTGACCTTGGTGCTGCCGAGGATGGTGGCCCCGCCTGCTTCAGCCCTGCGAGCCTGGAACTCGACGGCGCGCACTCCCTTGACCACAGCGTCGGTGGGAGTGTACAGCCCGCCCAGCACGGCGGAAGTGTCGAGGCCCGGCCACAGCCTGCCGACCTCCTCCGGGGAGATCAGCTCAGCGGGTACGCCCCAGGACTCCGCAAAGCCGAAGCGGCGGCGCAGCTCATTGAGCCGCTCCTCGGTGGTGGCGAGTTCGATGCCGCCCACCCGCTTCATCACCCAGTCGCCGTTGACCTGGGCGTCGTCGAGCTTGTTCAGAGTCCGCTGGGCAAGCTCGCACAGAGCCTTGCTCGGCGCGTTCTGGAAGACGAAGCCCGGAGCGTGCGAACTGGACCCGCCGGTGGCGTACAGCGGGCCCTGCTCGACGACGGTGACGTTCGTCCAGCCGCGCATCACAAGCTCATCCACCAGCGACGCGCCCACAACTCCCAAGCCGATGATGACCACTCGGGGACCGCGGGAAGGATCAAAGTGCGACATACGCCCTCCATGTGTTGCGATAGCAGCAACATAGGTTACTGAGTGCAACCACCATAGAAAGAAAACGAATACTTACACAAGAGGTAAAGACTGAAAAAATGCTGAGACGAGTCCCGCCGCGCTGCGGGGCGAGGCTCAGTCGCCGAAGTATCCGAGTCGTTCCTCCAAAGCGGACGCTTCCGCAGTGAGAATCTCAGCCAGCTCAGCGAAATGCGACTCAGGCAGCCGGAAGGACGGGGCGGTCACCGACAGGGCCGCCACCACACCGCCGTCGGCATCGCGCACCGGCACAGCCAGGGCATTGATGCCGCGCTCCCATTCGGCAACCGCCGAGGCCCACCCCCTGCGCCGGACGGCTTCCAGCTCTGTGCGCAGGACATCGGGGTCGGTGATGGTCATGCCGGTGAAGCTCTCCATGCCGCGGTCCACCAGACGGTCGAACTGGTCGTCCCCGGCATGGGCCAGCAATATTTTGCCGGTGGAGGTGGCATGCAGCGGTCCGCGCTGACCTACGTACTGCTTGGTCACGCCCACCATCTGATCACCCTGGGCCTGAGTGATGGTCACTGCGAACCCTTCGTCCAGGATGGCGGCGTTCACCGTCTCGTTGAGGCGGTCGGCCAAGTGATCGCAGCTCGACTGGGCATCTTTCGCGAAGTCGATCTGGTTCCGCACTGCGCTGGCCAGTCGCAGCAGGCCGAAGCCCAGCCGGTAGGAGCCTCTGCCGCTCTGCTCGACGAGGTCGTACGCCTCCAGCGTGGCCAGGACCCGCAGGACGGTGGAGCGGTGGACTTCCAGGCGGCGGGAGATCTCGCTCATGCTCACCGCAGGGTCCTCTCGGAGCAGCTCCAGAATCTGGATGGCGCGCTCCACGGACTGCACGGGGCTTGCTTTTGAGGAACTCATCGGTGTGAATCTCGTTTCTTACGTTGCGAACTCTTGACACGGCTCGAGACCCTACTGCGATACTTGTCACACTACGTGTTGCGTAGACAAGTTCACGTTGCGATACACGCAACATTAGTCTCCAGTTGGTGGTGAATGCAAGTGAGCTTCAGAGCATGTTCCCTACAGGACCTCACCCCGGGTGAGGGACTCCGCATCGATTCAGTCAGCCCGCCCATCGCTGTCTTCCTCACTGAGGAAGGCACTGTCCATGCCATAGATGACACCTGCACCCACCAGGACGCCTCCCTGGCCGCCGGGTGGGTGGAGGACTGCAGGGTGGAGTGCCCCCTGCACGAAAGCACCTTCTCCCTGACCACCGGCGAGGTGGATCAGCCCCCCGCGAAGAAGCGCGTCCGTGTCCACAGCGTCCAAGTCCAGGGCGACGACGTCATGGTCGAGCTCTCTCAGGAAGCGCCCAACCTGCCCCCAGGAGTGAAAGCATGATGTACGAACAGCGCAGCGGTGCGCCTCTGCCCCCTGAGGGCCACGTGCTCATCGTCGGCGCCGGCCTGGCCGGCTACCACACCGCCCGCGGAGTCCGGGCGAACGGGCACACCGGCCCGATCACCATATTCGGCGAGGAGAACCGGCCCGCCTATGACCGGCCCGCTCTGAGCAAGGCCTATCTGACCGGGGCGGCAGCGGAGGAGGATCTGCTGCTGGACGACCCCGAGGACCCGCTCGATGTCACCTGGGTCAGCGGAGTCGGCGTCGTGCGTCTCTCAGGCAGCGCAGACGGCACAGAGCCGCTGGGCGTCCACACCCACGACGGCGCCTTCCATCCCGGCGATGCCGTGGTGATCACCACCGGCGCCTATGCGATGAGCCTGCCGGCGGCCTCCTCCGAGGAAGGCCTCGGGGCGCGCCCGTACGTGCTGCGCAATATGGAGGACGCCCTGGCGCTGCGCGACACCACTCTTGAGGGCTTGGACGTTGCCGTGGTGGGCGGAGGATTCCTCGCCCTGGAGGCGGCGGCCACCTGCACCGAGCGCGGTGCCGGTTCGGTCACTGTGGCCGCGGGGGAGGAGCACCCGGGCGCTCGCAGACTCGGCAGGCCGGTGGGGGAGGCCATCCGGGCTGCCCATGAGGCCCATGGTGTCCGTTTCGCCTCTGCATCCCGGGCTCAGGCAGTGCGCAGCTGCCACCGCGGGCACGAAGTCATCCTCGCAGATGGTGAGACCATCACCGCCGACATCGTCATCTGCGCCATCGGCGCCCGACCGCGCACCGAATGGCTTCTGGGCTCTGAAGTCACACTCACCAGCGACACCGGCGCTGTGGCCTGCGACGACACCGGCGCCACTGCTGTCCCCGGGGTCTACGCCGCCGGGGACTGCGCCCAATGGGCCTCGCACTCCAGCGGACTGCGGCCGGTGGGGCACTGGCAGGAAGCCGTCGAGGAGGCCGCCGTCGTCGCCGCCGCACTGACGGGTGCTGATCCGGTTCCCCTGCAGGAGCCCTACTTCTGGTCGGATCAGTTCGACCTGCGCATCCAGGGCGCGGGCCGTATCCATCTGGCCAATGAGGTCACAGTGGCCGAGGGCTCCCCGGCGGAGGGCAATCTGCTGGTCCACTACGCCCGGGACGGCCAGAACGTCGGCATCCTGGGCATCAACCGACTCAAAGACGTCACCCGCTGGCGCAAGCAGCGCCGCATCCGCAGAACACCTGCTTCAGCCGCTGTGCACGCGGCCGAGAATGCACCCTTTTCCGCCTAAGGAGGACCGCCATGATCATCGACCATCTCGACGAACCGCTGCCGGGCTCGTCCCTGCTGCCGACACCCACCGGGGATGCCTACACCGACCCGGACATCTTCGAGAAGGAGCAGGCCGAGATCTTCGAGAAGATGTGGAACTGCGTCCTGCGCTCCGACTCCCTCCCCAGCCCCGGGCACTGGAAGACGGTCACCGTGGGACGGGAGGAGATCATTGTGGTGCGCAGCCGAAGAGAAGGCATCAAAGCCTATTTCAACGTCTGCGCACACCGCGGCATGCGCGTCTGCACCGCCGGGGAGGGGAAGAACAAGACGCTGCAGTGCGGCTACCATGCCTGGACCTACGCCCTGGAGGGTGACCTCGTGGCCGCCCCCAATCTGACCTCGATGCCGGACGTGGACCGGAAGCAGTACGGTCTGAAGCCGGTTCATGTGCGTGAATGGCTGGGCTATGTGTGGGTCTGCCTGGCCGAGGAGCCTCCGAACTTCGAGCGGGAGGTCCTCGGTGAGGTGCGCACCCGATTCGGCGAGGTCGAGTCCATCGACAACTACGGCATCGAACACCTCAGGCTCGGGGATACCAAGACCTACGATGTGGCAGCCAACTGGAAGCTGATCATCGAGAACTTCATGGAGTGCTACCACTGTGCGACGATCCACCCTGAGCTGACCGAGGTCATCCCCGAGTTCGCCGACGGTCTGGCCTCCCAGCGCAAGAACGGTGAGGTTCATGGCTCCAGCTTCGGCGAGGAGATTCAGGGGTTCACCGTGGACGGTTCGGCCTCCGGCGTCCACCAGCTGCCGGCGATCGCCCCTGACCAGGACCGGAAGTACTATGCGATCACCGTCAAGCCGCAGGTGTTCATCAACACTGTGCCGGACCACGTGATCATCCACCGCATGTTCCCGGTCTCTGAATCCCGAACGATCGTGGAGTGCGACTGGCTGTTCCTGCCGGAGGTGGTGGACAAGATCACCTCCGGTGAGCTGGATGTCTCCAAGTCTGTGGAGCTCTTCCACCGCGTGAATCTGCAGGACTTCAACGCCTGCGAACTGACCCAGCCGTCTATGAGGTCCAAGGCCTACAGCAGCGGCGGCGCCCTGGTGCCCAGCGAGCACCATATTCAGGAATTTCACGCCTGGTGGTACCGCACCTTAGGCTTCGAGCAGGTGGCAGCGGCCCAGCAGGAGACCGAGAAGGCCGCAGTTTAGGGGGGCATCTATGACAACAGCGACGCAGACTCAGACCACTGTGCGCACCTCCGCGCAGCCCCGCCGGGGGACCGCCGAGGGCCTCATCCTGACTCTCGACTGTCCCTCCACGCTGGGTATCGTCCATGCGGTCAGCGGGGTGCTGGTGGAGCACGGGTTCAACATCATGGAGCTCGACCAGTTCAACGACACCCGCTCGGAGCGGTTCTTCATGCGGGTCCACGCTGAGCCGGGCCGCCAGGAGTACTCCGCCCTGCCTCAGGTGCGCGAAGCCCTGGTCCCGGTGGCCGAGAGCTTCTCCATGCGTTGGAGTCTGAAATCGCCGGTGGAGCGGCTGCGGGTGCTGATCATGGTCTCGAAGACCGAGCACTGCCTCAACGATCTGCTCTTCCGCACCCGCAAGGGCGATCTGCCCATTGAGATCGTCGCTGTGGCCTCAAACCATCTGGACCACCAGCGGCTGGTGGAGTGGCACAGCATCCCCTTCTTCCACATCCCCATCACCAAGGAGACCAAACCGCAGGCGGAGGCCGAGCTGCTGGACCTGGTGGATCGACTGGACGTCGAGCTGGTGGTGCTGGCTCGGTATATGCAGGTCCTCAGCGACTCGCTGGCTGATCAGATGGCCGGCAGGATCATCAATATCCACCACTCATTCCTGCCCAGCTTCAAAGGGGCCCAGCCCTATCACCAGGCATTTGAGCGGGGAGTCAAGACTGTGGGAGCAACCGCCCACTACGTCAACAGCGAGCTGGACGAAGGCCCCATCATCGCCCAGCAGGTGATCGACGTCGACCACACCTACGGCCCGGAGGACCTGATTGCCGCTGGCCGCGACACGGAGGCCAAAGCGCTGTCCCAGGCCGTGCGCTGGCACGCCGAGGGCCGAGTCGTGCTCCACGGCAACAAGACGGTCGTGCTGCGCTGAGCGGCTGAACCGGTGTGCTGGGCTGAGCAGCTGAGCCTGCGGCAGCGCTCAGCTCAGCACTCGATGACGTTGACGGCCAGACCGCCGCGGGATGTTTCCTTGTACTTGGTCTTCATGTCATTGCCGGTGTCCCGCATGGTCTTGATCGCCTGATCCAGGGTGACCACATGGGTGCCGTCGCCGCGCATCGCCATCCGCGCGGCGTTGACAGCTTTCATGCTGGCCACCGCGTTTCGTTCGATGCAGGGGATCTGGACCAGTCCTCCCACCGGATCGCAGGTCAGCCCGAGATTATGCTCGATCCCGATCTCGGCGGCGTTCTCCACCTGCTCAGGTGTTCCGCCCAGCACCGCGCAGAGGCCGGCAGCGGCCATGGAGCAGGCCGACCCCACCTCTCCCTGGCAGCCCATCTCGGCCCCGGAGATCGAGGCGTTGACCTTGAACAGGATCCCTACCGCCGCGGAGGTGAGCAGAAAGTCCACCACGCCGTCGTCGTCCGCTCCCGGCACGAACCGGTCGTAGTAGTGCAGCACAGCAGGCACGATTCCTGCCGCTCCGTTGGTCGGCGCGGTGACGATCCGACCGCCTGAGGCATTCTCCTCATTGACCGCCAGGGCGAACAGATTGACCCACTCCATGGCGTGCAGCGGGTCCGGAGCGTCCTCGGAGGTCCGCGCCTGAGCCTCAGCCTCCAGGAGCTCATCACGCAGGGCGGGGGCGCGGCGCTTGACCTTCAGGCCGCCGGGCAGGATGGTCTCCCGCCGGGTGCAGCCATTCTCGACGCACTCGCGCATGACCTGCCAGATGTAGAGGAGTTCGCGGCGAACCTCCTCCTCGCTGCGCCAGGTCAGCTCATTGGCCAGCATGATCTGCGCAATGGAGGCCCCTTCGCGGCGGCAGTGCTGCAGCAGCTCCTCAGCAGTGGAGAAGGGGTAGGGCAGCCCCGGTGTGTCGTCGACCAGCGGGTCATCGGCCTCGGGCTCCCCCACGACGACGAATCCGCCGCCCACCGAGTAGTAGGTGCCCTCAGCGAGCACCTCTCCGGCGCCGTCGTAGGCGGTGAAGGTCATGCCGTTGGGATGGGCCGGCAGAGACTTTCGCCGGTGCAGCTTCACATCCTGGGAGCGGGAGAAGCTGATGGTCTGTTTGCCGGCGAAGAGCAGCTCTCCCTGCTCAGAGCACTGCTGGACCCGGTCGTCTGCAGTCTCAACGTCCAGGCTCTCGGGGTCCTCGCCCTGCAGTCCCAGAATGACTGCTTTGTCAGAGCCGTGGCCGACTCCGGTAGCGCCGAGGGAGCCGAAGAGCTCGGCCTTGACTCGGCTGATCTGGTCCAGCTGGTCGGCGTCGACCATCTGCTGGGCGAAGAGCCGCGCGGCTCGCATCGGCCCCACCGTATGGGAGGAGGAGGGGCCGATGCCGACTGAGAAGAGATCCAGGGCGCTCAGTGCCATCGGATCACCTCCGAGGCCGGTATTCTTCAGCTGCGTCCAGCAGCCAGCGGGCAGCATAGTCTGCGAAGGAGGACCGCACCAGGATGCGGAAGGTACTGTCCTCGGTGCGCCACAGCAGCACCGGCACCGGCCCCAGGGTGGTGGTGATCGCCCGGCCGACGGGGAACTCCCTGGGGTGCAGGTCGGCGGGGACCCCCTTCTCCAACGCGTCGCGGGCGCTTCCGCCGCTGAGCTCCACTGTGGTGCGGTTGGCCGAGAGGTCGACCACCTGTCCGGCAGCCTCGCCCAAGGCATGCTCCAGCCGCTGCAGCAGCTGGTGGTCCTGCCCGGACGCGACGACGAGGAACTCATCCGGCGCCAGCCACAGAGTGGCCACGCCGTCGGGGGTGCCGGTGGTCTCTCCCACTGCGGAGGGCAGGCCCTCCAGAACCTCGGCGAACCTCGTGTGGGCCTGAGAGCCGGGCTCTGCGCGCAGACCAAGCTGCGTGGTGAAGGCCACCTCCCGGATCTCCAAGCCCTGCGGGCCGGGGGCAGCGGCGGCCGCCAGCTGCCGGTGCAGATGCTGCAGCGGGGACACCCGCAGATCGGGGGGTCCTTGGGTCAGGGTCTCAGCCATCGCGGCGGCTCCCTTCCGGGTCGTAGAGGGCAGTGGGTCCGATCTCCACTTCGACGGGCCGGTCATCGACCACTGCGTGCAGGGTCTGACCGATGCGCTGCCGTCCGCTGGTGATCAGGGCAAGTCCGAAGGTGCGCTGCAGGGCTGCGGACCGGTAGGAGGAGGTGACCCATCCTTCCATCGGCACCGGGTGCTGGTCCGGGGCGGTCTCCGGGAGGATCAGCTGAGTGCCTTCGGGCAGCTTCAGAGTCTTGTCCTTCGGCAGCACCGAGACCAGCTGCTTGCGGTCGGTGCGCTGATTGTCGGGGCGCAGGTAGGAGCGTTTGCCGATGAAGTCCTTCTTCTTCGAAACCGCCCACTCCATCCCGGCGTCCTGCGGGGTGACCGTCCCGTCGGTGTCCTGACCGACGATGATGAACCCCTTCTCGGCACGCAGCACGTGCATGGTTTCTGTGCCGTAGGGGGTGATGTTGAACTCCGCTCCGGCATCGGCGATGTCCTCCCAGACCTTCAGCCCGTACCAGGCGGCCACATTGACCTCGAAGGCCAGTTCTCCGGAGAAGGAGATCCGGCAGACCCGTGCCGGGATCCCGGAGGCCAGCGTGGTCTCCCGGAAGGACATGAACTCGAAGCCCTCAGCGGAGACATCCAGATCCGGAGCGATCTTGGCGATCACCTCCCGGGACTTCGGTCCGACCACGGCCACGGTCGAGTACTGCTCGGTGACGGAGGTGCAGTACACGTCCAGCTCGGGCCATTCGGTCTGCAGCCACTCCTCCAGCCAGTCCAGCACTCCGGCCGCACCGGAGGTGGTGGTGGTCATCAGGTACCGGTCCTCGTCCAGCCGCAGGGTGACGCCGTCGTCGAAGATCATGCCGTCGGCGTGGCACATCACCCCGTAGCGGGCCTTGCCCGGAGCCAGCTTCTTAAAGGCGTTGGTGTAGATCCGGTTGAGGAACTCCCCGGCGTCTTTGCCGCGTATTTCGATCTTGCCCAGGGTGCTGACGTCCTGGAAGCCGACGGAGTCGCGGACCGCGGCGCATTCGCGCAGCACGGCGCTCTCCATGTCCTCCAGCTCGCCGGTGCTGGTGGGCTTCGGGTAGTACCAGGGCCGCTTCCACTGGCCGACATCCTCGAATTCGGCCCCCTGCTCCAGATGCCAGGGATGAATCGAGGTGATCCGGGCCGGGTCGAACAGCTCACCCCTGCGGGTCCCGGCCAGGGCGGCGAAGGACACCGGGGTGTAGGGCGGCCGGAAGGCGGTCAGGCCGATCTCGGCAGGGTTTCCGCGCCCCAGCAGCTGGGCGAGGGTGGCCACCAGGGCCGCGCTGGAGGTCTTGCCCTGGTCGTGGGCGGTGGAGATGGAGGTGTAGCGCTTCACGTGCTCCACCGATTCCATGCCCGCCCCTACCGCACGCATCACATCGGCGACGCTCTGGTCGCGCTGGAGGTCGACGAAGTGGTTGCGGTAGGCCTGGCGGTCGCTGCCCTGCGGAGCCGGCACCAGCCATACCGGCCGGGCCGGTGCCGGCTGGTGCTCCTCGGCCTGCGGGGCCTCGGCCGTGCGGCTGAATCCAGCGCCCGCCGCTGCCGCGGCTCCGGCTTCGGCCCCTTGCCGCAGCGCCGCAGCCAGGGTGAGCTGACCGTTGACAGCCCCCGCAGTGTGCTGGTCCTTCACCGGACCGGAGGGAATGTAGGAGGCCAGCTGGTCCTCCCAGGTGACCGCGCCCTGACGCTGGGTATGCAGGTGGATGACCGGGTTCCAGCCCCCGGAGACTGCCAGCAGGTCGGCCTCAAAGCGGCGCGGCTGAGCGGAGAGACTGCCGTCGGCCTCCAGCTGCGCCAGCTGTACGGAGTTCAGGCTGCCCTCGTCGTCGGCGCCGGTGTCCACCACCACAGAGCCGGGCAGCAGCTCCACGCCCCGGGCCTGGACCTGGAGTGCCCGCGGGGTGGGCTCCGGGCGGGAGTCGGCGACGGCGACTACCTCCGCCCCGGCGTCGAGGAGCTCCTCGACCAGATCGTAGACGGAGTCATTGGTGGTCGAGACGGCGACCTTTTCGCCGGCCAGCACGCAGTACCGGTTGAGATAGGTCCGCACGGCGGAGGCCAGCATGATGCCGGGCCGATCGTTGTTGGCGAAGATCAGGTGGCGCTCGTGGGCCCCGGTGGCCAGCACCACCTGCCGGGCCCGGATATGCCACACCCGCTGGCGGGACACGCCCTCCGGTGCCGGCTGGGAGAGGTGGGCGGTGCGCCGCTCGACGGCGACGATGTAGTTGGCGTCGTAGCTTCCGATGGCGGTGGTTCGCGGCAGGAAGCTGGCCTCTGGAAGGTCCTTGAGCTCTCCGCGGACCCCGTCGATCCAGCTGCTGGCAGGCTGCCCGTCGACGGTGGCTCCGGGGTCGGAGAGCAGGGAGCCGCCGGGGGTGGCCTGCTCGTCCAGCAGCATCACCCGCGCACCGGAGCGGGCGGCCTCCCGGGCTGCGGTCAGTCCGGCCGGACCGGCGCCGACCACCAGCACATCGGTGTGGACGTGTTTGTGGTCGTAGTAGGCCGAATCCTCCCGCGGGTCCAACTGGCCCAGACCGGAGAGCTGCCGGACGGCCAGGCCCTCGGTGACGTCCACGGTGGTGGCCGGCAGCATCGATTCCGCCGGCTGGTCATTGCGGGTGTCATCCACGGTGACCAGCGCATTGGGCTCCTCGACCCCGGCGGCGTAGATGCCCCGGGGACGGCCCAGGTAGATGGAGTCGCCGACGCGGCGCTGCCCGTTGGCCAGCAGAGCGCTGGCCAGGGTGTCGCCCTCAGCGGCGTTCAGGGTCCTGCCGTCCAGGGTGAAGCTGCGCGCTCGCTTCGGCTCCACCCGGCAGTAGGGGGCCAGGTTCGGTGAGACGCGTCGGGGCGCCGGGCTCATGAGGCTGCTCCTTGGATGGCTTCGGTGGAGAGGAATTCGTAGGTTCGGGTGTCACGCACCGCGTTGAACCATTTCCGGCAGCCCGCGGAGTGCACCCACCGCTCGGCGAATGGGCCCTTGGGGTTCTCCCGGTAGAAGAGGTAGCGGGCCCACTGCTCGTCGGTGAGCGCGTAGGGGTCCTCGGGGTAGGCCACATACGCCTGGCCGCCGTACTGGAACTCGGTTTCGTTGCGCGGCCCGCAGTGCGGGCAGGGGATCAGCATCATGGGACGGGGTCCTCCTTCAGTGCGCGACGGCGGCTGCGCCGTGTTCGTCGATCAGGAATCCGGTCTCGAAGCGCTCCAGTGAGAAGGCAGCGTTGAGCGGATGCGGTTCGTCGGTGGCGATGGTGTGGGCGAAGGTGTACCCGGAGGCCGGGGTGCCCTTGAACCCGCCGGTGCCCCAGCCGCAGTTGACGTAGAGCTGGTCGATCGGGGTCTTGGAGATGATCGGCGAGGCGTCAAAGGTGGTGTCTACGATGCCGCCCCAGGTGCGCAGCACATGCGCCCGGGCGAAGATGGGGAAGAGCTCGACGGCGGCGGCCATCTGGTCCTCGATGACGTGGAATGCGCCGCGCTGCCCGTAGCCGTTGTACTGGTCGATGCCGGCTCCCATGACCAGTTCGCCCTTATGAGCCTGGGAGACGTAGACGTGGACATGGTTGGACATCACCACTGTGGGGTGGACCGGTTCGAAGAGTTCGGAGACCAGTGCCTGCAGCGGATGGGACTGGATGGGCAGATCGAGTCCGGCGAGTTTGGCGACCACGGAGGAATGCCCGGCGGCGGCCAGTGCCACTTTGCCGGCGTGGATGGTTCCGCGGCTGGTCTCCACGCCGGTGACCCGGTCTCCCTCTGTGCGGAAGCCGGTGACCTCACAGTTCTGGATGAGGTCCACACCGAGCTCCTGGGCTTTGCGGGCCAGGGCCCAGGCGACGTGGTCATGCTTGGCGATCCCGGCACGCGGCTGATAGGTGGCGCCCATGATGGGGTAGCGGATGTTGTCCCCGGTGTTGATGATGGGGCAGACCTCTTTGACCTGTTCCGGCGTCAGCCACTCCGCGTCGACGCCGTTGAGCCGGTTGGCCTCCACCCGGCGGACCGACTCGCGGACATCGCCGAGCGTGTGGGCCAGGTTGAGCACGCCGCGCTGGGAGAACAGGAAGTCATACTCGAGCTCCTCGGGCAGCTGCTCCCAGAGCTTCAGCGAGTGCTCATACAGGTGGGCGCTTTCGTCCCACAGGTAGTTGGAGCGGATGATGGCGGTGTTGCGGGCCATGTTCCCGCCGGCCAGCCATCCGCGCTCCAGGACCGCGACATTGGTGATCCCGTGCCGGGAGGCGAGGAAGTAGGCAGTCGCTAAGCCATGGCCGCCTCCGCCGACGATGACGACGTCGTAGCTCTTCTTCGGCTCCGGATTGTTCCAGAGGAATTCCGGGTGCTCGGGCAGTTTCTCAGCCATCAGGCCCTCTCCTTCGCCGAGGCGGTCAGTTTCGGATAGAGCGGGAACTTCTCTGCCAGCTGCCTCACCCGCCCGCTGAGCAGCTCGGCGTCGTCGTCGGTGAACTGAGGGTTCAGGGCCCCGGCGATCACTTCGGCGACCTCACGGAACTCGCTGAGTCCGAAGCCGCGGGTGGCCAGCGCTGGTGTGCCGATGCGCAGCCCGGAGGAGATCATCGGGGGCCGCGGGTCGAAGGGCACCGCGTTGCGGTTGACGGTGATGCCGATGCGGTGCAGTCGGTCCTCAGCCTGCTTGCCGTCCAGATCCGAGTTCCGCAGGTCCACCAGCACCAGGTGCACATCTGTGCCGCGGCTGACCAGGCTGACTCCGGAGTCGGCGACGTCGGGCTCGCGCAGTCGGCGCGCGAGCGCGTGGGCACCGTCCAGGGTGCGTTCCTGCCGCTGACGGAACTCTGCGGATGCGGCGGCTCTGAAGGCCACGGCTTTGGCGGCGATGACGTGCTCCAGGGGTCCGCCCTGCTGGCCGGGGAAGACTGCGGAGTTGATCTTCTTCGCCAGCTGTTGGGTGGAGAGGATGACGCCGCCGCGGGGCCCGCCGAGTGTCTTATGCGTGGTGGTGGTCACCACATCCGCGTGGGGAACCGGGTTGGGGTGCAGCCCGGCGGCGACCAGGCCGGCGAAGTGGGCCATGTCCACCATCAGATATGCGCCCACCTCGTCGGCGATCTGGCGGAAGCGGGCGAAGTCCAGGTGGCGGGGGTAGGCGGACCATCCGGCGATGATCACTCCGGGCCGGTGCTCCAGGGCCAGACGCCGGACCTCATCCATATCGATCAGATGGTCCTGTTCGTCCACACCGTAGGAGACCACCTGGTAGAGCTTTCCGGAGAAGTTCAGCCGCATCCCGTGGGTCAGGTGCCCTCCGTGGGCCAGGTCCAGCCCCATGATGGTGTCGCCGGGGTTGAGCAGTGCGGCCAGGGCTGCGGCGTTGGCCTGGGCGCCGGAGTGGGGCTGCACATTGGCGTGCTCGGCGCCGAAGAGCTCGGTGACCCGCTGGATGGCCAGCTCCTCCACCTCATCGACGTGCTCGCAGCCTCCGTAGTAGCGCTTCCCGGGGTAGCCCTCGGCGTATTTGTTGGTCAGCACGGAGCCCTGAGCCTCCATCACCGCTGCGGAGGTGAAGTTCTCCGAGGCGATCATCTCCAGGGTGCTGCGCTGCCGCGCAAGCTCCGCGTCCACTGCGGCAGCGACCTGCGGGTCGGCCTCGGCCAAGGGGGTGGTCAAATCGGTCATGGGGACCTTCCACGGCTTGAAACAACGATTGATATATCAGTTGGCGCCTAGACTACGGGTCGCCTATGTGGCCGTCAAGACATCGTCGGAATCGAGTGTTGCGCAGATCACGTCGGAGCTCTAGAGTCTTGTCGAGCAATTGATATATCAATCGCCTGTCACAGGTGGAGTCTGGGGCGTTCGCCCTGTTGAGGAGGAGCTGCATGAGTGTACGGTCTCACCACTCGCTGGGCACCCGGGAAAAACGCCGGCCGCTGCGGGTGCTGACCTACGCGGGGGCGATCGTCGCCTTCCTGATAGGTTCCGGCTTCGCCACTGGACAGGAGATCCTGCAGTACTTCGCCTCCTACGGCTACTGGGGCATCCTGGGCACAGGAGGCCTTGTGCTGGCGCTGATGAGCTATGTGTGCGTGGAATTCTTCCGCGCCGGCCAGAAGCACCAGTTCGAGCGTCCCTCGCTTGTCTTTCGCCACTACTGCGGGAAGCATCTGGGCGCCTTCTTCGATGCCTTCTCCATCCTCTTCGTCTTCCTGAGCTTCACCGTCATGGTCAGCGGGGCAGGAGCAGTTGTGCAGGAGCACTATGGGCTCTCCCGCTACCTGGGGGGCGTGGGACTCGCCGTGGCCGTGGGTGCCACTGTGTGGTTCGGCCTGAAGAACCTGGTCGACGTCATCGGCAAGATCGGCCCGGTGATCGTAGTGGTCGCAGTGGTGCTGGGCATCGTGGGGCTGGTCAGGAGTCCGGAGAACCTCGCTGGGGTGCACGACCTTCTGCCCACCCTGGAGCTGACCCGCGCCTCGACCAACTGGTTCGCCGCCGGCCTGTCCTATGTCGGCTTCTGCATGCTGTGGCTGGCGGCATTCGTCACAGCACTGGGAAAGACTGCCACAAGCCAGAAGGAAGCAGCGGCCGGAGGCCTGCTCGGCGGAACAGCCTTCTCCCTTGCCTGCATCGTCGTCGGGCTGGGGCTGCTGGCCAATATCGAGCGAGTCGCCGGCACGGAGATCCCGATGCTGGTGCTGGCCCGGGATATCAGCCCGGCACTCGCCTCGATCATCTCGGTCATGATTCTGGTGGGCATCTACACGACGGCGATCCCGCTGCTGTGGACGGTCTCCTCCCGGTTCTTCGAAGACAGAACACCGGGATTCAGGTACTCGACGCTGGGCCTGGCGGCCGCCGGCATCGTGATCGGCCTGATCCTTCCCTTCTCCCAGATGGTCAACATCGTCTATGTGATCAACGGCTATGTCGGCGTTCTGCTGCTGGTGATGATGCTCATCTCCACCGGGCGGAGACTGTGGGCCCGCCGCAGCGGGGCCGAGGCCGCAGGCCGTCCGGCCGCTCAGACGTGACCCGGGGCCCCGGGCGCATGCCCGCGGCCCCGCACCGCGGCGTTCACCGGCGGAGGCTAGACTTCTGGGGTATGCCGACTGCGCCGATGGCCTCCAGCCTTGCCGATTACTGCTACACCGTCCTGCGGGATCGCCTGGTCATGCTGGACATCGCTCCCGGAGAGCCGATCCATGAAAGCTCACTGGCCGAGGAGCTGGAGGTCGGCCGCACACCTCTGCGCGAAGCGTTGAAGCGGCTGGAGACCGACCACCTGGTCGTCTTCTACTCCCGGCGCGGGACCTTCGCCGCTGCTGCCGATCTCAGCGACCTGCACCATCTCACAGAGATGCGCGCTATCCTCGAGCCGGCCGGTGCGCGGAAAGCGGCTGAACAGGCCAATGAGTCGCAGCGCGAGGAGCTGCGGACCCTGGCCGAGGAGATCAACAAGCTGATGGGCAGTCAGCCGGAGGCGCGGACCCTGATTGAGTATGACCTCGCCGCCCACCGGGCGATCTACCGGCTGATCAGCAACCCGCATATGCGGGAGACCCTTTTTCGGCTGGACAACCTGGCCACCCGCCTGTGGTGGTCAGTGATCCAGCGCGTCCCCTCGGTGGCTGACCACATCGCCGGCCACCGCGCCCTGCTGGAGGCAGTAGCAGACGGCGCGGCGGACCTTGCTGAGGAGCTCGCCCGGGAGCATGTCACCGAGTTCAACCGGAAGCTCCGGCAGGCCGTCGTCAGGGAGGACGTCGGCGGGTAGCCTCCGGACGCGCAGCCTGCCGGCGGTGCTGCCGGTTCTCAGTGGCCCCGCTGTATCCACTCCTCGAGCTTGGGGGATTCCTCGCCGATCGTGGTCGAGGGTCCGTGGCCGGTGTTGACCCGCGTCTCAGCCGGCAGATCGAACAGCTTGGTGCGGATGGACTCGATGATGGTGTCGAAGCTGCTGTAGGAGCGGCCGGTGGCCCCCGGCCCGCCCTGGAACAGGGTGTCTCCCGAGAACAGCACCGGCCCGCCCTCCAGGTTCTCGGCGAAGAAGCAGGTCGAACCCGGTGAGTGCCCTGGGGTGTGGATGGCCCGCAGCTGCGTGCCGGCCACGGTGAAGGTGTCTCCCTCAGCGATCTCCGCGTCCGGGGCGGCACTGTGGACCTGGTCCCACAGCATGCGGTCCTCGGGGTTGAGATGGGTCTGGCCACCGATGGCGTCCTGGACCTGAAGCACTTGACGAATGTGATCGTCGTGTCCGTGGGTCAGCAGGATCGCCGCCACCCTGCGCCCGCCCACTGCGGAGGTGACCGCATCGGCGTCGTGGGCGGGGTCGATGACGATGACCTCCTGGTCGTCGCCGACGATCCAGACATTGTTGTCCACCTGGTGGGTCTCGCCGTCGAGCGAGAACGTGCCTGAGGTCTCCAGATGCTCAATACGTGCAGCCATGCTTCTGTCTCCTTGGGTGGGGTAGTGGTCGGCTCAGGCGGAGAGTTCGACGACGGAGCGCAGAACGTCCCCGCGGTTCATGGTGTCAAAGGCCTCCTGCACCTGGTCCAGACGGATCCGCTCGGTGACGAAGGCATCCAGGTCCAGCCGGCCCTGCCGGTAGAGATCCACCAGCATGGGGAAGTCCCGGGAGGGCAGGCAGTCGCCGTACCAGGAGGACTTCAGGGCGCCGCCGCGGCCGAAGAGATCGATCATCGGCAGTTCGATGGTGAAAGCGGGATCCGGCACGCCGACCAGCACCACCCGGCCTGCCAGGTCCCGGGCGTAGAAGGCCTGCTTGTAGGTCTCCGGCCGGGCGACGGCGTCGATCACCACATCCGCGCCGAAACCGCCGGTGTGCTCCCGGATCGCCTCCACTGCGTCCTGCTCGGCGGAGTTCACCGTGTGGGTGGCGCCCAGCTCCTGAGCCTTGGCCAGCTTCCGCGGGTCGATGTCCACCGCGATGATGGTGGTGGCTCCGGCCAGCTTGGCCCCGGCGATGGCTGCAGTGCCGACTCCGCCGCAGCCGATGACGGCCACCGATTCGCCGCGGGCGACCTCTCCGGTGTTGATCGCAGCGCCGATGCCGGCCATCACACCGCAGCCCAGCAGACCCACCGCCGCGTTGGCGGAGTCGTCGACGTCCTCGATCACCGTGCACTGCCCGGCCGCGACGAGCGTCTTCTCAGCGAAGGAGCCGATGCCCAGGGCCGCCTCCAGCTCAGTGCCGTCGGTCAGGGTCATCTTCTGCTGGGCATTGTGGGTGTTGAAGCAGTACTTCAGCTGACCCTTCCGGCAGGCGCGGCACTCGCCGCAGACCGCCCGCCAGTTGAGGATCACCTTGTCGCCGACACGCACATTGGTCACGCCCTCTCCGACCTCGGCGACCCGGGCGGTGGCCTCGTGGCCGAGCAGGTAGGGGAAATTGTCTCCCACCTCGCCCTGCTGGAAGTGCTGGTCGGTCTGACACACGCCGCAGGTCAGGACGTCCACCACCACTTCCCCCGGGCCGGGATCGGGGACGACGATCTGGGTCACTTCGGCCGGTGCATTCTTCTCAGTGACGACGACGGCGTTGACGGTATGCGGCATGACGGGCTCCTCCGGTCACAAGTGCTTGAAGTGTCGATTCAGGTGATACATCCGAGTCTGGTCGAGACAGGGGCGCGGCACAAGAGCCGCGCCCGGACTGTCTGCACTGAGAGGTTGAGTCCGGGGCTTCAGGCACCGCGGGTAGGATGGTCTGCCGATGGCTGATCCCACGAATCCGCACGCTGGGCAGATGGACCCCTGGTCCACCGGTACGCCCGCATACCGCGCCGCGCTGCTCACCGGTATGGGCGGCACGCTGCTGGGCATCATCGCGGTGATCGCCGCCGCGTTCGCAGCCTCCGAATCTGCCGCCTCCACCATCCGGGTGACCGGCATGGCGCTCCTGGGAATCGGTCTGCTCAGCCACGTCATCGGCATCGGGCTGCGCAAGCGCCAAGCCGCTCAGATCATCCGGCAGAAGGGGCAGAGCTCATGAGCATCAGCACCGCGCGTCAGGGCCACACCTACCCGCCCGCGCCTCCGTACCAGGTCAGCCGCGAGACCATCCGTGAGTTCGCCGTCGCAGTCAAGGCCGACCACCCCGCGCACCAAGACCCGCAGGCCGCCCGCGAGCTGGGGCACCGGGACCTGATCGCCCCGCCGACCTTCGCGGTGGTGGCAGCCCAGCGCGCCGAGGCCGCCGTCGTCAACGACCCGGAAGCCGGCATCGACTTCTCCCGCGTCGTCCACGCCGAGGAGCGGTTCACCCACCATTCCCCGATCACCGCCGGGGACACCCTTTCGGCGCAGACCACCCTGGAGCGGATCCGCGTGATGGGTTCCGGGGCGATGGTCACCACCCGCACCGAGATCACCGCTGAGGACGGGGCGGCGCGAGCCACCGTGACCTCCTCGCTGCTGGTGCGCGCCGACGAGAGCGAGGAGAAGTGATGACCCAGCCGCATCGGTGGGACGAGTTGGAGAAAGGCCAGATCATCGGCACCCGTCGGATCGAACTCTCCCGCGCGGACCTGATCCGCTACGCAGCCGCCTCCGGGGACCACAATCCGATCCACTGGAATGAGCGCTTCGCCCGTGAGGTGGGACTCGACGGAGTGATCGCCCACGGCATGCTCACCATGGGCGCGGCCGTGGGGCTGGTCACCGACTGGGCGGGCGACCCGGCCGCCGTGGTCGACTATCAGACCCGCTTCACCTCTCCGGTCCCGGTGCCTGACGCCGCCAGCGGATCCCCCCAGGCCCCCACCGCTCTGCTGGAGATCACCGGGACTATCGGGAAGCTGGACCCGGACGCCTCCACAGTGCGCATCGACCTGAAGGTGGAGCTTCTCGCCGGCGAGGAGCGCACCCGCGTGATGGCCAAATCCCAAGCCCTGGTGCAGCTGTAATGACGTCGCCATCTGCCCGAAACAGCTCCCCGGCCTATAATCAGCTGATACTTTAATCAGCTGATACTTTCCAGCTCACCACCGAATGAGGAACCCAACATGCGCTACACCGCTCCCACCTCCGATAAGCCGTGGCTGACCGGACTCGCCCTGGCCTCAGCGGCTGCCCTGGCCCTGACCGCCTGCGGCGGCGACAACGACGACGAGGCCGGCAGCGAGGTGGACGCCGAAGCGCAGGTGGAGGCGGACGTCACCGTCGACGCCGACGTGACCACCATCAGCGCGGGCACCCTGCAGGTGTGCTCCGATGTGCCCTACCCGCCGTTCGAGTACTACAGCGACGAGGGCGAGGTGGTCGGCTTCGACATCGACGTTGCCGAAGCTATCGCCGACGCCCTGGACCTTGAGCTGGAGATCATCGAGTCCTCCTGGGACGGCATTGAGTCCGGTGTCGCACTCAATGCCCAGGACTGTGACCTGGCGATCTCCGGGATGACGATCACTGAAGAGCGCTCCGGCAATATGCTCTTCAGCGATCCCTACCTGGATGACAATCTGGGACTGCTGGCCACCGCTGAGTCCGGCATTGAGTCCACCGCAGACCTTGATGGAGCCACGGTCGGCGTGCAGACCGCCACCACGGGGGATGACTACGCCACCGAGGAAGGCATCGACGCAGTGGGATATGAGGACTCCGGCCTGATGCTGCAGGGTCTGGAGGCCGGGCAGGTGGACGCCCTGATCGGCAATATCTCCATCCTCGGCTACCAGGCCGGTGACTCCGATGAATACGTCTTCGTCGAAGAGATCGACACCGGCGAGCAGCTGGGCATTGCCGCTCAGCTGGAGAATCAGGAGCTCATCGACGCGGTCAACCAGGTGCTGGCCGAACTGGAGTCCACCGGCGCACTGGATGAGATCGAGCAGGTCTGGTTCGAGTCGGGCGAGACTCCCGAAGAGGCCGACGATGACGACGATGACGACGAGGACTGACCCGGCCGTCTATGGCGCTATCGAACCGTAAGCGGAGGCAGCTGAGCCTCGGCATCCAAGCAGCGGTGTTCGTCATCGCTGTGGCGGTGCTGACGGTGATCATCGACTGGGGAGCGGTCCAGCAGAGCTTCTTCAACCTAGAGCCTGTGGCCCCGATGTTCCCCGGGGTGATCACCACCGGACTGGTCAATACAATCCAGTACACCTTCTTCGGGTTCCTCTTCGGCCTGCTCGCCGGCACGCTGCTGGCGCTGATGCGCCTGGCCTCCTTCCCGGTCTACCGCTGGATCGCCACGGCGTATATCGAGTTCTTCCGCGGCATCCCGGCCATCCTGGTGTTCATCGCCTTGGGCTTCGGAGCCTCGCTGGCCTTCGGGCTGAACCTGAGCACGCTGCAGACCGCCGCCACTGCGCTGGCGATCGTGGGATCGGCCTATATCGCCGAGACCATCCGTGCCGGCCTGCAGGCGGTGCCCGCAGGTCAGGTGGAAGCCGCCCGGGCGCTGGGCATGCCGGCCTGGCGCGCCATGGTGAGCATCCAGATTCCCCAGGCCTTCCGCATTGTGCTGCCTCCGCTGACCAATGAGGCCATCCTGCTGACCAAGGATTCGTCGCTGATCTACGTGGTGGGCATGGCCGGCGCAGCCGCCGAGCTGACCAAGATGGGCCGCGACGGCATCACTATGTACCAGGCCGGCATGACTCCCCTGGTGGTGGCCGGGTTCTGCTACCTGATCATTACGGTGCCGCTGTCCCTGTTGGCCCGACGCCTGGAGGCACGCGGTCCGGCGAAGGCGTCGCGGAAGAAGAAGGTGAAAGCATGAGCGACGAGCAGGCAGCCGGCGTCGTCATCGAGGACCTCCACAAGTCCTTCGGCGACAATGAGGTCCTCAAGGGAATCAGCATGCGGGTTGACCCCGGCGAGGTGGTCTGCCTGATCGGTGCCTCCGGTTCCGGGAAGTCCACGCTGCTGCGCTGCGTGAACCGGCTGGAGGATCCCGATGCCGGCCGCATCACGGTCGGGCAGTTTGAGGCCACCGACCCGGATGTGAACCTGGACGCCATGCGACGCCGGATCGGCATGGTCTTCCAGCAGTTCAACCTCTTTCCGCATCTGAGCGTGCTGGAGAACTGCACCTTGACCCCGCGCCGGGTGCTGAAGCAGTCGGCATCCGAGGCGGAGGAGGAGGCGCTGCGCCAGCTGGACCAGGTGGGGCTGAAAGACCTGGCCGACCGCAGGCCCGCGCAGCTCTCAGGGGGGCAGCAGCAGCGGGTTGCCATCGCCCGGGCGCTGACCATGAAGCCGCAGCTGATGCTGTTCGACGAGCCGACCTCCGCGCTGGATCCGGAGACTGTCGGGGACGTGCTGACCAGTATGCGCAGCCTGGCCGAGGCCGGTATGACGATGATCGTGGTGACCCATGAGATGGGCTTCGCCCGCGAGGTCGCCGACCGCGTGGTCTTCATGGACCAGGGCGTGGTGGTGGAGGAGGGCCCGGCCCAGGAGGTCATCGGCGATCCCCAGCAGCCGCGCACCCAGGACTTCCTGCGCAGAGTGCTCAACCCGCTGGCTGAGTAGCGGCCCGGCGCCGTCGTGCCGGGCGCCCAACCGGATTGAACATAATATGACAGATTATGAAGTATGTTCACCGGTGCCGACGGTGGTCGTCCGGTAGGCTGAGCTGAGCATCGCGAGACGCGGTCGTCACGATCCTTATCGGGCCGCGCACCAACCCCATGTTCACGGGTGGTCAGGATCATGGATGCGGCCTGCTCCTGGCGCTGAGTGCGTCACTGCTCGGAGTGGGCAAGAGCAGCATCGAGAGGACACCGGAGCCGATGAGTCCCCCCGTGCCAAGGCGCTGACGCGCGCCGATTCGCGGTCCGACGGGACGGACCGCTCCTCACCTCGCCCCGAACCCATCTTTCAGTGCAGGCCGCCGTGCCTGCGCGCCCACTAGGAGGATTCCCTATGCCCGCACGCACCCGCGCAGCCGCCTCAGTCCTGGCAGTAGCCCTGCTTGCCGCCACCGCCTGCGGAGGCGGAGGTGAGACGCAAGCGCTCCAGGAGGACCAGACCTCGTTCACCATCGGGGTCGCCAACGAACATGAGGCCCACCGGGAGCTGGCCCGAATCGCCGAGGAGGAGCTCGGCTATGAGGTGGAGCTGGTCAACTTCACCGACTACAACCAGCCCAACCCGGCGCTGACCAATGGCGACCTCGACGCCAACTGGTTCCAGCACATCGCCTTCCTTGCCGAGCACAATGTCAGCTCCGGCGATAATCTGCAGCCCATCGCGCCCACTGAAATCGTTCCGCTGACGCTGTACTCCAATGAGTATGACGACGTCGAGGAGTTCTCCGACGGCGACGTCGTGGCCATCCCGAATGATCCGGTCAATCAGGGCCGGGCGATCAATGTGCTGGTCGCCGCCGGCCTGGTGGAGCTCGCCGAGGAGACTCCCCAGCCGGAACCGCGCCACGTGGATGAAGCTGCCTCCACCGTGGAGCTGCACCCGGTGGATGCTGCGCAGACTGTCAACGCCCTGCAGTCCGTGGAGGGCGCGGTCATCAACAACAACTTCGCGCAGGATGCCGAGCTGGATCCGCTGAATGATGGGATCTACGCCGACGACCCCTCCGATCCCTCGGCGTTTCCCTACATCAACGCCTTCGTGGTGCGCGAGGACGACGTGAATAACGAGGCGCTGGCTGAGATTGCCGCGCTCTATCACGATGAGCGGGTGCTGGAGATCATGGCCGAACGCTCCAACGGCACCTCCGTTGCGGTCGACGATGTCAGCGCGGAGGAGCTGCAGCAGTCCCTGACCGAGTACGAGGAGGCGCTTCAGGAGGGACAGTGAGGCGCTCGGCAGCTTCTGACACCTACGCATCCCCAGATACCGGCTTCCCGAAAGGAAACAGCCTGTGAGCGCATCGTTCGCCAGTGGTCCCCAGGCGCCGGGAGACCCGCTGATCGAACTCAGCGGCGTGACCCGCACCTTCCGCACCGGCAGGAGCAGCTCGGTCACCGCCGTCGACAATGTCTCCTTCACTGTGCGGACCGGGGAGGTGTACGGCGTCATCGGATTCTCCGGCGCTGGGAAATCGACGCTCATCCGCCTCATCAACGGGCTGGAGCGCCCCACCAGCGGTACTGTCCGAGTCCTGGGCCGGGACATCTCAGGGCTCTCCGAGTCACAGCTGCGTCACGTGCGGCGCCGGATCGGCATGGTCTTCCAGCAGTTCAACCTCTTCTCCTCCCGCACAGCGGCGGGGAATGTGGCCTACCCCTTGAAGGTGGCCGGATGGTCTCGCGCTGAGCGGGAGAAGCGGGTCGCAGAGCTGCTGGAATTTGTGGGCCTGTCGGATAAGGCCGACTCCTACCCCGAACAGCTCTCCGGCGGACAGAAGCAGCGGGTGGGGATCGCCCGGGCGCTGGCCGCCAAGCCGGACATTCTGCTGGCCGACGAATCCACATCCGCGCTGGACCCCTCCACCACGGGCGAGGTGCTGCGGCTGCTGCGCAGGGCCAATGAGGAGCTGGGTATCACCATCGTGGCCATCACCCATGAGATGGAGGTGATCCGGGCGATCGCCGATCGTGTGGCGGTGATGGATGCCGGCCGCATCACGGAGGAAGGGCTGGTCTACGACGTATTCTCCAGCGTGCGCGAAGAGCACCAGGGCAGCTTCGTAGGCTCCGCGCTGAAGGACCGTCCCACCGCTGAGGACCTGCAGCGGATTCGCGCCGGCACGTCCGGGCGTCTGGTGACGGTCTCGCTGAAGGATTCGTCAGCTGTCAGCGCGACTCTGGGGCGGGCCGGTCAGTTCGGTGTGACGTTTCAGATCGTGCACGGCGGAATGAGCACCACCAAGAATGCCTCCTACGGCTTGCTGACCATCGCCGTGGAAGGGCCCGACGAGGCGACGCAGGGGTTCATCGACCAGCTGGCCGCGGTCAGCCCTGTGGAGGAGGTGAAGGAGCAGTGATCGAGCAGTACCAGAACTTGGACTGGAGCTACTACGGGCCTGAGCTGTGGAGCGCCACCCAGGAGACGCTCTACATGGTGGCGTTTACGTTTGCCATCAGCGGCGGCATCGGGCTTGTCCTGGGGATGCTGCTCTACACGACCCGTCCCGGAGGGCTGCTGGCCAATGCAGGCGTCTATTGGACGCTGAACACCGTGGTCAACACCATCCGTCCCATCCCGTTCATCATCCTGCTGGCTGCGCTGCAGCCGATGGCGCTGCAGATCATCGGCACGGGGATCGGAAATGACGTAGTGATCCACGCGATGGTGTGGGCCTCCACCTTCGGCATCGCCCGCATTGTGGAGCAGAATCTGGTGAGCATCGATCCCGGGGTGATCGAGGCGGCGCGCGCCATGGGCGCGTCCAGACTGCGGATCATCCTGACTGTGATGCTCCCGGAGGCCTTCGGGCCGCTCATTCTGGGTTACACCTTCGTTGTCATCGCGTTGATCGACATGTCGGCGCTGGCGGGCATCGTCGGCGGCGGTGGACTGGGCAATTTCGCCATCACGGAGGGCTACCAGCGTTTCCGCCACGAAGTCACCTGGCTTGCAGTAGCAGTGGTGGTCGTGATGGTGCAGCTGCTTCAGATTGCCGGAAACCTTGCCGCTCGAAAGGTGCTGCGACGCTGAGCACTGCGCCGACCCGCGGGCTGCTGCGCCGGTAGGCTGGGGGAGTGACCACCGCAGATTTCCCCATCGTCGCCCCGGCCGCGCCGCGGCTGTTCAGCCAGCACACCACTGCCCGGGTGGGCGGTCCCGCCGGGGACTGGATCGTCGCTGAGAATGAGCACGATGCCCTGGATGTGCTGCAGGCCCATCCGCTGCCGGCTGACAGCGTCCGTGAGGCTGGCGAGGACACCCTGCTGGTCCTCGGCGGCGGGTCGAACCTCCTGGTGGCTGACGCCGGCTTCGGCGGCACTGTGCTGCAGCTGGCGTTCTCCGGGATCAGCGCAGAGCCGGTGGAGACCGAGGCGGTGGAGATCACCGTCGCCGCCGGCCATGACTGGGACGCCGTGGTGGCCTGGACGGTGGAGCGCGGCCTCACCGGCCTGGAGGCGCTCTCCGGGATCCCCGGGGCGGCCGGCGCCACCCCAGTGCAGAACGTCGGCGCCTACGGCGCAGAGGTCTCCCAGACCCTGGTGGACGCCCGCGTCTGGGACCGCGCAGAGGAAGAGCTGGTGGTCCTCTCCGCCGAACAGATGCAGTTCGGGTACCGGGACTCTGTGCTGAAGCGCACCACCGTGGCCGGCTCGCCGCGCTATGTGGTGCTCTCGGTGCGGTTCCGGCTGACCCACCGTGCAGGTGAAGCGCTCTCGGCTCCGGTGCGCTACGCCGAGTTGGCCCGAACCCTGGGCCTGGACCCGGAGGCGCCGGAGGATCAGCGGCGCGCGCCGCTGCAGAAGGTGCGGAACGCGGTGCTGCAGCTGCGCGCGGGCAAAGGCATGGTGCTCGATGAGCAGGACCATGACACCTGGTCCACCGGCTCCTTCTTCACCAACCCGATTGTTCCGGCGTCAGCTGCCGCGCAGCTGCCCCCGCAGGCCCCCCAGTTTCCAGCGGGAACGGACGACGACGGCGAACCACTGGTCAAGCTCTCCGCCGCCTGGCTGATCGACCGGGCAGGCTGCGGCCGCGGGTTCGGGGCCGACCTGGTGGACGGGCGCGCATCCCTGTCCACCAAGCACACCCTGGCGGTGACCAACCGGGGCGATGCCCGCACCGAGGACCTGCTCACCGTGGCCCGCGCCGCCCGAGACCGCGTGCGTCAGACGTTCGGCATCACCCTGCATCCGGAGCCGGTGCTGATCGGCTGCAGCCTCTGATCCGCCACGTGCCGGTCCGCGGAACAGGCCTGCTCCTTTCGGTTCGGCGACCAGCCGATCGTCGATAAGCTCAGTTGCCAGCGCACCTACACCGAAGGGGAGGATCCGTGAAGCTTGCTACTCTGCGCCGCGACGGCGCGACCGTTGCCGCTCGGCAGGAGGGTCAGGACTGGGTCGTCATCGACGGTGTCGCCTCCGTGGGCGAGCTGGTGAAGACTCAGGACTGGCAGGCCACCGCTGCAGCGGCCGACGGTGAGCGTCTCCCGGCCGCCGAGGCGCAGCTGGAGGCCGTGGTGCCGACCCCGGGCAAGGTCATCTGTGTGGGATTGAACTACCGCAGTCACATCCAGGAGATGGGCCGGGAGCTGCCAACGTACCCTACCCTGTTCGCCAAGTTCCCCGAGACCCTCACCGGGCCGTTCGACGACGTCGTCGCCGTTGAGGAGGATCCCGAACTGGACTGGGAGGGTGAGCTGGTTCTGGTGGTCGGCTCCGAGGTCTACCGCGCCACGGAGGAGGAAGCGGCCTCGGCTATCGCCGGCTACACCGCGGCCAATGACATCTCCATGCGCGGCTGGCAGTTCCGCTCCTCTGAATGGCTGCAGGGCAAGATCTGGGCCAAGTCCACCCCGCTGGGACCGGTGATGGTCACCGCCGACGACTTCGACTACCAGGCCTCGACCCTGCGCACCCGGGTGAACGGGGAGGTCATGCAGGAGCACTCCACCGGAGACCTGGTGTTCACCCCTGAGCAGCTGGTCGCCTACATCTCCACCATGCTGCCGCTGAAGCCCGGCGATGTGGTGCTCACCGGAACTCCCGGCGGTGTGGGCCGGGCCCGCGACCCGCAGGTCTACCTGAAGGCCGGCGACACTGTTGAGGTGGAGATTGAGGACATCGGTTCGATGAGCTCGCGTATGGTAGAGCCCTGAGCCGGCTGTGCCTATGTGTCACGAAACGTCATAGAGAAATGCCGCTGCGGCACGCATCGTTGTGCTCGCTATGGCACAGATGAGTCTTCCCGCAGCCGATACCCCCACGGTCTACATCATTCACGACAACCCCGAATGGATCCCGCCCTTCGCCGAGGCTCTGGAGGCCGAAGGGGTTCCGTTCTGCGAATGGCTGCTGCCTGAGACGATTCTGGACCTCTCCGCCGAGCCGCCGCAGGGGATCTTCTGGTCCCGCCTCTCCGCCTCCTCCCACACCCGCACCGACCCGCACGTCAAGGACTACGGGCGGGCCGTGATGGCCTGGCTGGAAGCCGCCGACCGGACGGTGCTCAACCGGAGCGGAGGTCTACGAGCTGGAGGTCTCCAAGATCCGTCAGCACCGCGAGCTCTCCCGCCGCGGATTCGACGTTCCCCGCACTGTGGCGGTCTTCGGCCATCAGCAGCTCGCCCAGGCTGCGGAGACCTTCACCCCGCCGTTCATCACCAAGCACAACCAGGGCGGCAAGGGCCTGGGTGTGCGGCGCTTCGACTCTCACCAGGAACTCGCTGCCGCCGTGAAGGACTTCGCCCCCGGGGGCGAGAATGAGTCGATTGACGGGATCATCCTGCTGCAGGAGTACGTCCAGCCTGCCGAGCCATTCATCACCCGCTCTGAGTTCATCGGCGGGCAGTTCCACTATGCGGTGAAGGTCGATGTCTCCGGCGGGTCCTTCGAGCTGTGCCCGGCGGACGCCTGCCAGGTGGGGCAGCCGGGAATCGCCGCAGCCGTCTGCTCGGTGCCCGAACATGACCACACCGACGACGACGCCGCAGCCGCCGCGCCGCAGTTCCAGCGGCGCGAAGACATCACCGCACAGACCCCGCTGATCACCCGGCTGGCCGCTCTGCTGCAGGAGCACCAGATCCAGCTGGCCGGAGTGGAGATCATTGAGACCGCCGACGGCCGGCAGGTGGTCTACGACATCAATACCAACACCAACTACAACGCGGCAGTGGAAGAGGGCGAGCGTGAAGCGGGACGGCTGCCGGCCACCCGGGCGATCGCCCAGTTCATGGCCGCGCAGCTTCAGGCCGCCTACCAGACGGCCTTCGCCTGAACGGCTACGGGCTCTCCCCGGTTCGCACCGGGCGGTCGGGATCCCGCGACCATTCGCTGAAGGATCCTGGGTAGAGCACCGCGTCGAAGCCGGCCAGCTGAAGAGCCAGCAGGGCGTGGCAGGCATTGACGCCGGACCCGCAGTAGGCCGCCGTGGGCCGCTGCGGGTCCACCCCGTGTGACAGGAACCGCTCCCTGAGCTGCTCCGGGGCCAGGAAGCGTCCGGAATCATCAAGATTGCCCGCCGTCGGGATGCTGAGCGCCCCGGGGATATGCCCGGGCCGCGGGTCCAGAGGCTCCACCTCACCCCGATAGCGCTCAGCCGCGCGGGCGTCGATCAGGGTGCCGCGCTGCAGGAAGCTGGCGACGTCGTCGATGTCCAGCTGCTCCAGGTGGTCCCCGGTCAGCGTCACAGTGCCTTCAGCCGGCTCCACCGCCCCGGACTCGAGCTCGAACCCGGCTGCTTTCCAGCCCGCCAGAGCGCCGTCGAGCACCCGCACATCGGTCACCCCGGTGCTGCGCAGCAGCCACCAGGCCCGCGCGGCGGAGGTGTTGCCCGCTGCGTCATAGACCACCACGGTGTCGCCGTCGTGGATGCCCCAGCGGCGGGCGGCGGCCTGAAGCCGGGTCAGACTCGGCAGCGGATGGCGCCCCCGGGTCAGCGGCAGCCCCGGCTCGGAGAGCTCAGTGCCCAGGTCCACGTAGACCGCGCCCGGAATATGGCCGGCCCGGCAGTCCTCCCGGCCCTCAGGCTTGTCCAGCTGCCAGCGGACATCTAGGATGCGCAGCCCTGATGCGCCGTCGGCAATGCGTCGATGCAGTTCCTCAGGTGTGATCAGAGGGGTCATGCCACTGACTGTACAGTGCTGCCCGGGAACTGCTCAGAGCTGGCCGATAGTGATCATCAGCATGCGGCGCAGCGGCTCCGCAGCGCCCCAGAGCAGCTGGTCGCCCACAGTGAAGGCGGAGATGTACTCCGGGCCCATCTCCAGCTTCCGGATGCGGCCCACCGGGATGGTCAGCTCACCGGTGGCGGCCACCGGAGTCAGCTGATTCATGGTGGCGTCCTTCTCATTGGGCACCACGGAGGCCCATTCGGTGCCGGAGTCGATGATCTGCTCGATCTCCGAAACCGGGATGTCCTCGCGAAGCTTCAGGGTCAGCGCTTGGGAGTGGGAGCGCAGCGCGCCGATGCGCACGCACAGCGACTCGAACGGGATGCTCTCGCCGCGCCGGGTCACCCCGGGGGCCAGGTTCTCGCCGCGGCCGAGGATCTTGTTCGTCTCGACGCCGCCCTTCCACTCCTCCTTGGAGACGCCGTTGCCCAGGTCCGCGTCGATCCAGGGGATGAGCGAGCCCGCCAGAGGCACACCGAACTGGGAGGCGTCCAGCTCGCCGCGCTGGCTGGCCAGCACTTTGCGGTCGATCTCCAGGATGGCGCTGGCCGGATCACTGAGCTCGGCGGCGACGGTGCCGTGCAGATCGCCGAACTGGGTGAGCAGTTCGCGCATGTGCTTCGCGCCCCCGCCGGAGGCCGCCTGGTAGGTCATAGCGGTGCCCCACTCCACCAGGTCCTGCTTGAACAGTCCGCCCAGGCCCATCAGCATGCAGCTGACGGTGCAGTTGCCGCCGACGAACTCCTTGACTCCAGCTTTCAGTCCGGCGTCGATCACGTCCCGGTTGATCGGGTCCAGCACAATGATGGAGTTCTCCGACATCCGCAGTGCGGAGGCGGCGTCGATCCAGATGCCGTCCCATCCGGCGGCGCGCAGCTTCGGGTAGACCTCATTGGTGTAGTCCCCGCCCTGCATGGTGACGATGATCGGCAGCTTGGCCAGGGTGTCGATGTCGTAGGCGTCCTGCAGCGTGGTCTCCTCGGCGGAGACGCCGTCGAACTCAGGTGCGGCGCCGCCGGCGTTGGAGGTGGAGAAGAACACCGGGTTGATGTGGGCAAAGTCGCCCTCATCCAGCATGCGCTGCGTCAGCACGGAGCCGACCATGCCGCGCCAGCCGATGAGCCCCACCGACGGCGTCTGGCGCTCGCCGGTGGTCTGGGCAGAGGAGTCATCAAGCACAGAAGTCATAGTGCCCAGCGTAACGAACCTGGCGGTGAGCTATTCCCGGCGGTGCCGGGCTGCGGGCCGGACTCAGCGGCGGGCGTAGGTCTCGAACCGGTAGCCGATGCCGGACTCCGACTGCTGCCAGCCCTGCTCCGGAGCTGAGGAGATCAGCTGCCACTGCTCGGGGTCCAGCTCAGGCGCGTAGGTGTCGCCCTCGACCTGCAGGTCCAACTGGGTGATGGAGGCCACGCGCGCCAGGTTCTTCTCCAGGGCTTCGGCGTAGATAGAGCCTCCGCCCATGATCCACACTGCGGAGCTGGACTGGGTGTGGGCTGCGGCGGTGGCCACGGCCTCCTCCAGGGATTCGGCGGTCAGTGCGCCCTGGGCGCCCAGCTCGACGGCCCGCTCTGTGTTGGAGGTGACCACAATATTGGTCCGGCCCGGCAGCGGGCGGTAGGCCTCCGGCAGGGACTCCCAGGTGCGGCGCCCCATGATCATCGGGCATCCGTGGGTGACCTGCTTGAAGTAGGCCAGGTCCTCCGGCACATGCCAGGGCATGGTGCCCTCGGCGCCGATCACGCCGGAGGTGGTCTGGGCCCAGATGACTCCGACCACGGCAGAGGCGGGGGGCGTCGTCGTCATAGTTCTGTGCTCCTGAAGATCGAGGTCAGTGTCCAGCGGCGAGGGGGCGCAGGTTCTGTGGTGCGCGGTGGCGGCTCGATCCGTCTGGGCGGCTCAGACGGCGACTGGCGCCTTGATAGTGGGGTGGTGCTGGTAGTTGAGGACTTCGAAATCCTCATAGGCGTAGTCGAAGATCGACTCCGGCGTACGCTTCAGGCGCAGCTGAGGATAGGGGTAGGGGTCCCGGGAGAGCTGTTCGCGCACCTGGTCCACGTGGTTGTCGTAGATATGGCAGTCGCCGCCGGTCCAGATGAACTCTCCCGGCTGCAGGCCGGTCTGCTGGGCGAGCATGTGCGTCAGCAGGGAGTAGGAGGCGATGTTGAACGGCACGCCGAGGAACATGTCTGCGCTGCGCTGATAGAGCTGGCAGGACAGGGTCCCGTCGGCGACGTAGAACTGGAAGAGGATGTGGCAGGGAGGCAGCGCCATCTCCTCCAGCTGGCCGGGGTTCCATGCAGTCACCACATGACGGCGTGAGTCCGGCTGAGACGTCAGCTGCTCCACCAGCTGGCTGATCTGGTCGACGCTCCCGCCGCCGGGGGTGGGCCAGGAGCGCCACTGCACCCCGTAGATGGGGCCCAGGTCGCCGTCGTCGTCGGCCCATTCGTTCCAGATCCGCACTCCGCGCTCCTGCAGCCAGCGGGCATTGGAGTCCCCGCGCAGGAACCACAGCAGCTCCAGCGCCACGGCTTTGAAGTGCACCCGCTTGGTGGTGATCAGCGGGAAGGAGGAGGTGAGGTCGAAGCGGATCTGGCGGCCGAACACGCTGCGCGTGCCGACGCCGGTCCGGTCGGTCTTCGGACTGCCGTGCTCCAGCACATCGGCCAGCAGGTCCTCATACGGGGTGGGGATTGCGGAGCTCACAGCGTCATCCTACCGAGGCGCCGGCCCGGCCGCGCTGCGCCGTGCCGGGACCACCCGGTCTCCGCTCAGGCCAGCAGCGCCTGGTTCCTGCGGTACTCCGGATAGCGGGACAGGTAGTGGTCGATGTAGGTGCATTCGGAGGTGAACTGCTTGCCCTCCGATGCCAGCTTCTCCAGCAGCAGGGTGACCAGGGCCCGGGCGTAGCCCTGCCGGCCGAAGCGTTCGTTGACGATGGTATGCATCAGTCGCCACACCGGCTCGCCGCCGATGGTCTCCTCGGTGTAGCCGATGAAGCCGATGAACGTGCGCTGCCCGTCGATGGTGTCCCACAGCTCGGCGCGGCACCGGTCGGAATCGATGTGCAGCTCGGCGGTGGGGTGGACGTTCTTCTGCTGGCTCATGCATCCAGGCTATCGGCGCATGTGAGGTGTGTCACGGTTCCCGCGGTGCCGGGGGAGTCAGTCCTCGAAGGGGTTGTAGATCTCCAGGGACACGATCCGCCCGCCGAGGTCCATGGCCTGCTGGGCCACCACCACCCCGCCCGGGCTGAGATAGGGGTCCTTGTCAGGCAGGGTGGAGGCCAGCTCGGGCTCGCGAAGCCAGCGGGAGAGCTCCTCCAGGACGATGGGCAGCACGGGCCGGTGGGTGCACACCAGGGAGGGCTGGACCCATTCCAGGGACTTGCGCACCCGCGAGGCCGTCTTCCGCGGTGACTGCCGGGCGCGCTTCTCCGTCAGCGGCTTACGGTATTTGATCCGGTGGCGATGCTTCTTCACATACGGCGCGATGGTTTCCGCACAGCGCTTCCACGGGCTGCAGTGCAGCTGGCGGGGCCGCCAGGCCGTCAGCAGCCGCTCCACCGCTTTGGCCTGCCGCTTGCCGGTGGCCGCCAGCGGCCGCTCGGACTCAGCCTTGGACCAGGAGGAGCGCGGCTTGGCTTTGGCGTGGCGCAGCACAATGAACGGCACCGTGCGCAGCTGGTGCGCCTCGTGCAGCCGCTCCAGCTCGTCCAGGGGCGCGCAGTCTCCCTCATTGGTGAGCATCTCGCGAGCCTGCTGCGGAGTGACCCAGCGGACGTCGTCGGTCTCCTCGCCGTCGGGGCGGGGGCGGCCCTCCAGAATCTCGGCGGCCCAGTACCAGACTGCCTTGCTCCGGGCCTGCGTGCCCTGCCGGGTCTGTTTGGTCACCGAATACCGGGTGATCGGCAGCGGGACGCCCAGCCGCATCTTCAGCCCGATCTCCTCGCTCACCTCGCGGACGGCGCACTCCGGCAGCGTCTCTCCGGCGTCGAGCTTGCCCTTGGGGAAGGACCAGTCGTCATACCGGGGCCGGTGGATCAGCAGCACCTGCAGCTCGCCTTTGTGCAGTCGCCAGCACACTGCTCCGGCGGCCAGGATCTCTGCATCGATTCCGACGTCGTGCACAGTGGCGGTGCGGCGGCGGGGCACCTCGGCCAGAGCCTTCGATTCGGTCACGACTGCAAGATACCAGGCGCTCCCGGAGGGAACTCATTCAGGCTGTTCGGCGGCACTCACTCAGGCTGCTCAGCGTGCTTCGGTGTGACCTGATCGGCCGGGGCGTACTGCACGTCAGTGGTCCAAACGGTGAACCCCAGCTTCTGGTAGAGCCGAACCGCTGCGGTGTTCCCGGCATCCACGTAGAGCATCACCGCGTCGACCTGGCGGCTGCGCAGGTGCTCGATCCCCGCCAGGGTCAGCGCAGCCCCCAGCCCACGGCCCTGCGCCTGAGGCGAGATCCCCACCACATAGACCTCACCGAGGCGCTCGCCGGCCTCAGCGGGATGGATCTTGGTCCAGTGGAAGCCCAGCAGAGTCTGGCCCTCCCAGGCCAGCAGGAAACCGGCGGGGTCGAACCAGTCCTCAGCCATGCGGGCGGCGAGATCCTCCATGCCCAGCCGGCCCTGCTCGGGGTGGTCGGCGAAGGCCTGGGCGTTGACCCTCAGCCAGTCCTGCTCGTCGGCGCCTGGCCGGAAGCTGCGCAGCTGGACTCCCTCCGGAAGCGGGCGGTGCGGCAGCTCCACCGAGTTCTCCAGGCGCATGCGCCACAGCTCGCGCACCGGCGACCAGCCGAAGCGCTGCGCCAGCTGGGGCGCCCCGGGGTGGCCTCCATGGGCCCAGGCTCGGTGCTGGGCCGCGGCCGACTCCGGCAGCACGGTGTCGCTCAAGGAGGCGGCCAGCTGGGCACCGATGCCGGAACCCCGGTGATCGGGGTGGACGGCCAGTTCGGTGAGCAGCTCGCCGCCGGCGTCGGGATGCTCGGGCTGTTCATCCACGACGACGGCAGCGCCGAGCAGCTGCCGGGCCGGCTCGCTGGCGCCCTCGGGGCCCCAGACGCACAGAAGCTTCAGCTGCTTCGGCCCCGCGTGCTCCGACCCAGCGTGCACCGACCCAGCTCCGGCGCGGCTGCGCCGGAGCTGCAGCAGGGTCTCCTCGGAGAACGGCGGAGCGCCGTCGGCCGTCTGCGCGGCCTCAGCCAGGGCCTCCACCGCCGCGGCTGTGCCGGGCTCCACTGGGCCGGTGAGTACCTCCACGTCCCAGGAGGCGTCGGAGGGTGATCCTGCGGCGGGGGATCCGGCAGACGGAGGCTGGGCCTGGTTGCTCATATCCCTACCGTATCGGCCACGCCCCCGAGCTCCCCGGGAACTTACGTGTCGGATGGGCCCAAACTCGGCCGCAGAAGGGGGCAGTTTGGGCCCATCCGACACGTTGAACGGGGTGGGTGGCTGAAAGTGGGGTGGGGCCCGAAAGCTGGGCAGCCGGGGAGGTGCGTGGGTGCGGCAGCCGGGGCGGGTCAGGAACCGCCGGGGGCCGCACCGGGATCGGTCTCCGTCGGCGCATGCTGCGCCGGGCCCTCCGCCATCAGCCGGTAGCCCACATTGCGCACGGTGCCGATGAGTGATTCGTGCTCCGGCCCCAGCTTGGAGCGCAGCCGCCGAATATGAACATCCACCGTGCGGGTGCCGCCGAAGTAGTCGTATCCCCATACATCGTGCAGCAGCTGGTCCCGGGTGAAGACCTGGCCAGGATGCAGGGCCAGGTGCTTGAGCAGCTCGAACTCCTTATAGGTCAGGTTCAGCAGCTTGCCGTGGATGGTGGCCATATAGGTGGTCTCGTCGATCACGATCGCCCCGGCCCGGATCTCGCCGGTCGGGCTCTCCTCTTCGGCCTCCACCGAGGCCAGGCGGATGCGCGCGTCCACCTCGCCGGGACTGGCGCCGGTGAGCACAAAGTCATCGGCCTGCCACGTCTCGTTCAGCGTGGGCAGACCAGCCTCAGAGACCACCAGGATCACCGGTGCTGCGGTGGCGGATTTCACCAGCTGGCACAGCGAGCGGGCGTGGGCCAGCTGAGTGCGAGCGTCGATCAGGGTCAACTCTGCCTGCGGGGCCCGGACGATCGAGGAGGCCTCCGCCGGAAAGCTCCGCACCCGGTGGTTGAGCAGCTCCAGGGACGGCAGAGCATCCTCCGGGGAGTCCGAGAGCAGAAGCACCTGAGCCATCGGTCTGCCCTCCGGAGTCCCTGTCATCGGTCGTCCCTGAGTATAGCCCGCTGACCGGGGGTCGCCTCTGGCAGGATGGGTCAGGTGAAGTATGCCCCTGTCGCCCTGGCCGCACTCAGCGGTGCAGCCGCGCTCGCCGTCGCCGCCTGGCTCGGTGTCGCCGCGCTGACCGTGGTGGTCTGCGCGCTGTGCGCAGTGGTGGCCGTGGGCTGGCCGCAGCTGATGGGGGTCACCGCTCGGCGCTCCCTCTCGGCGGTGATCTTCAGCGCCGGTGTGGTCGCCGCAGTGGGCGCAGCCATTGTGAGCCGGGTCGACACCCTGTTCTTCTGGTCCTCAGTGGCGCTGGCCTTCGGAATCATGGTGGTCTTCCTCATCCAGGTGCTGCGCGGCACCGGACAGCCCCACCGGTTGGAGTCCACCCTCGGCGCCTGCGGGGGAGTGGTGGTGACCACCACTGCGGCCGGTTGGGTGGCCGGGCTGCGCTATCCGGCCGGGATGGCCGGGGCCGACGGCGACGTCGGCCTGGGACTGCTGCAGGTGCGCGGCCTCTTCCCCTACGAGGAATGGGGATTCCTAGGGGTCACCGGCCCGGGAGGAGAGCTCTCAGTGGTGACCCTGGCCGCTCTGGCGCTGCTGGCGGGATCGGCGGCCGCCTGCCTGCCGCTGCGCGATGCCGTGGCCCTGCCGGCCACGGTGGCGGCCTCCTTCGCCGCAGCGCTGTGCACCACCCTGCTGTGGGGAGAGCTGACCCTGCTGTTCTCCGCCGCGCTGGGCCTCGCATCCGGGGCGCTGCTGGCCAGCTTCCGCCGCTTTCTGGTGCTGCAGGGCCCCCCGTCCGGGCTGGCCTCCCAGCTGGCGGTCGGGGCAGCGCCCATCGCCGCCACCGGGGCGCTGGTCTACTTCACCGAGCGTCTTCTCTTCGCCTGAGCCCGCCGCCGCTCAGGTAGACTTCCGGCCATGACAGACGCACAGATTCTCGCGCTGGAAGTCTTCTTCATCGGGCTGCTGGTGCTCTCAGTGGTGACCATCAGCTGGATCGCCTGGGTTGTCCTCTCACGGCTCTACAAGGGTCAGCGCTGATCCATTGACTGCCGTGCCCTACCAGTCACCGCTGCTGCAGACGCCCGGCGCCGTCGCCGCCGCGGGGGCCGACGCTCCCGTCGCCGGCCACTATGGGCAGCCGGTGCCGGAGCAGCGCGCGCTCGAGGCCGGCCGTGCGGTGGTGGACCTCTCCCACCGGGCGGTGGTGACCGTCACCGGCGAGGACCGGCTCTCCTGGCTGACCACCCTGTCCTCCCAGGAGGTCTCCGCACTGGCTCCCGGGGAGGCGACGGAGCTGCTGCTGCTGGATATCTCCGGGCGGATCGAGCACGACGCCGCCGTCGTCGACGACGGTGAGACCGCCTGGCTCATCACCGAAGCTGAGCACGGACCGGTGCTCGCCCAGTGGCTGGAGTCGATGAAGTTCATGCTGCGGGTGGAGGTCACCGAGCGCACCGGCGATGTGGCCCTGCTCGGCTCCACCGCCGCGCTGCCGGAGGACCTGCCCGGACTGCTGCCGGTGGTGTGGGAGGACCCGTGGCCGCGCCTGGGCCCCGGGGCGGAGAGCTACGCCGCAGTGGAGGAGTCCGACCACCCCGCGGCCGACTACAGCTGGAGGCTCACCCTAGTGGAGCGGGCGCAGCTGGTGCACACCGTGGAGACCCTCCAGGAGCGGGACTGGCAGCTGGCCGGCGTGCACGCCGCAGAGGCGCTGCGCATCGCCGCCTGGCGGCCGCGCCTGGCCCGCGAGGTGGACGAAAAGACAATCCCGCACGAACTGGACCTCATCCGCACCGCCGTTCACCTGTCCAAGGGCTGCTACCGCGGTCAGGAGACGGTGGCCCGCGTGCATAATCTGGGCCATCCGCCCCGCCGGCTGGTGTTCCTCCACCTGGACGGCAGCGAGCATACGCTTCCCCGCGAAGGTGCGGAGGTGCTGGCTCCGGCCGAGGGAACGACGGCGACTCCCGAGTCCCTGGCGGGGGAACGGGCGGTGGGCACTGTGACCTCCGTGGCCCGCCACCATGAGATGGGTCCGATCGCCCTGGCGCTGGTCAAACGCCGCGTGGATCCGTCTGCACAGCTGGTGGTCCGCGACGCCGCCGGCACAGAGGACGCCGCATCCCAGGAGCAGGAGCCCCAGTTCAGCTTCTACGCCGCGGCCCAGGAGGTCATCGTCCGGCCTGATGCCGGCAAGACCGTCGGCCGGCCCCAGGGCGACTTCCTCCGCGGACGCCCCTGACCAGCGCGCCGGCCCGCATGCGCCGCGGTCGGACTCACTGCAGCAGCACGGTGGTCTGGGTTCCGGCCTGGGTGAAGCCCAGGCGCAGCGCGGCTCGGCGTGAGGCAGGAGACTCACCGGCGGCCCGCCACTGCGGAACCAGGCCGTCCATGAACGCCTCCTCCACCGCCACCGAGGCGATGAATTCCCCATAGCCGCGGCCCCGGTGGCCCGGGGCGGTGAGCACTCCCAGGTGGCCCAGCATCTTCTGCCACACCTGGCGGCCGGCGGCAGCGAGCACCTGCTCACCGGCGCCCTCCTGCAGCAGCGCGGCCGCCCAGGAGGCATCCACCAGACCCGATGCCGTGACGTCATCGGCCGGGGAGTCTGCCATCACCGCGGCGATATGCTCCGGATCGAAGCTCACCGCCACATCGGTGCGCGGCTGAAGCTGCGGCGGCTCCTCGCAGTAGAGCAGATGGCCCGCCCCCAGAATCCGTGCGCCGGGGTGGTGCATCCGGGTGGTCTGCAGCAGGGTGCGCTCAGAGCGCAGCTGCTCGGCGCTGAGCTCGCGGGCTGAAGCCACCACCGGCTCGGGGCCGGAGAGGATGCTGCGGTCGAAGAGCTGGATGAAGGAGACCGCGGCGGTGTCGTCGTTGATCACCTCGATCCGGTGGGCGGGATCTCCCGTCTCCAGGGCGTCGTCGAGCTGTCCCAGCATCCGCGCCCAGGCGAGATTGACGATCCGTCGGGTCTGCTCGGTCAGCGCCATGCCTCGACTCTACGCCGACACCAGCTCAGCGGCCGAAGAGGATCTTGGCCTCCTGGTACCGCTCGGCCGGAACCTCCTTGAGACCCTCCAGGGCGGCGCTGAGGTCCACCTTCATGATCTCGGTTCCCCGCAGGGCGGCCATATGGCCCCAGGCGCCCTCATGAACCAGGTCCAGGGCCTTGATGCCGAACCGGGTGGCCAGCACCCGGTCATATCCGGTGGGGTTCCCGCCGCGCTGGATATGGCCCAGAGTCGTATTGCGGGTCTCGATGCCGGTGCGGGACTCGATCTCTGCGGTGACCCATTCGCCGATGCCGCCCAGCCGCGGGCGGCCGTCGGCCTCCTGGCCCTTGCCGGCCAGTGCCTCATCGGCGCCTTCGGGGATGAACCCCTCGGCCACCACCACCAGCGGGGAGCGGCCGCGGGAGTGCACCTGCTCCACCCATTCGCAGACCTGGTCCATGCTCACCTGCTGCTCGGGGATGAGGATCGCATGCGCGCCGGCGGCCATGCCTGAGTGCAGGGCGATCCAGCCGACGTGGCGGCCCATGACCTCGGCCACCATGCAGCGGTGGTGGGATTCGCCGGTGGTGCGCAGCCGGTCCATCGCGTCGGTGGCGATCGAAATAGCGGTGTCGAAGCCGAAGGTGTAGTCGGTGGCGCGCAGGTCATTGTCAATGGTCTTCGGCACTCCCACCACAGGGATGCCGTCATCGGCCAGACGCTTGGCTCCGGCCAGCGTGCCCTCGCCGCCGATGGCGATGATCCCGTCGATGTCGTGGCGTTTCAGCTGGCGGGTAATTCCCTCCGGCCCGCCGCCGGGGTGGTTGTACGGGTGGGTCCGGGAGGTGCCCAGGATGGTGCCGCCCACTCGGGCCAGGCCGCGCACGTCCTGGCGGGAGAGCTCCACGTAGTCGGCTTCGATCACGCCCTTCCAACCGGACTTGAAGCCGACGAACTCGTCTCCGTAGGACTTGATTCCGTGCAGCACCGCGGAGCGGATCACTGCGTTCAGGCCGGGGCAGTCTCCTCCGGAGGTCAGCAGTCCGATGCGCATAGGTCACATTCCCTTCTACTCGCGTTCGCGAAACCGGTCACGTCCTGACGCCTTCGGCAGGGAATCTGATGCCAGTCTATGGGTGCAGCGCCGCCGGTCTGAAGGGCAACGGCGATCACTGCTGCTTGGTGCCCAGCAGGTCCTCGATCCGCTGGATGCCCTGGGCAAGGTCCTCATCGCCCAGCGCATAGGACAGCCGCAGATAGCCGGAGGGGCCGAAGGCCTCACCGGGGACGACGGCGACCTTGGCATGCTCCAGGATCAGCTCGGCCAGCTGCGCGGAGGTGGTGGGCGTGGAACCGGCCACCGGGCGGCCCAGAGCCTCCCGGACGTCCACATAGGCGTAGAAGGCCCCCTGCGGCACCGGGGTTTGGAACCCTGCCACCCGGTTCAGCCGCTCCACAATGTCTCTGCGCCGGCGGTCGAAGGCCTCCCGCATGGCCTCCACGGGTTCGGTGGGGCCGGTCAGCGCGGCCAGGGCGGCGCGCTGGCAGACATTGGCCACATTGGAGGTCAGGTGGGTCTGCAGCGTGGTGGCGGCCTTGACCACATCGGCAGGTCCCACCATCCAGCCGACGCGCCATCCGGTCATCGCGAAGGACTTCGCCACTCCGGAGAGGATCACTACCTGCTCGGCCAGCTCCTTCACCGAGGCGATGGAGGTGAACGGCACGTCGTCGTAGGTGAGCTTCTCGTAGATCTCGTCGGTGATGACCCACAGGCCCTGCTCGGCTGCCCAGCGTCCGATGGCCTGGGTCTCCTCCGGGGAGTAGACGGCTCCGGTGGGGTTCGACGGTGAGACGAACACCAGCACCTTGGTCTTCTCTGTCCTGGTGGCCTCCAGCTGCTCCACGGTGACCTTGTAGCCCTGCTCCGGGCCGGCGAAGACCTCACGGGTGATGCCTCCGGCCAGTTTGATCGCCTCCGGGTAGGTGGTCCAGTAGGGGGCCGGAACCAGCACTTCATCGCCGGGGTCCAGCAGTGTGGCGAAGGCGGTGTAGACGGCCTGCTTGCCGCCGTTGGTGACCAGCACCTGGGAGGCCTCGGCCTGGTAGTGGGAGTCTCGGGCGGTCTTCTCAGCGATCGCCTCGCGCAGCTCCGGCAGGCCGGCGGCCGGGGTGTACTTGTGGTTCTTCGGATCAGCTGCCGCTTCGGCGGCTGCGGCCACGATGTGCTCGGGCGTGGGGAAGTCCGGCTCCCCCGCCCCGAAGCCGACCACGTCCTCGCCGGCCGCCTTGAGTGCTTTGGCCTTGGCGTCCACCGCCATGGTGGCCGACTCGGCGATGGATCCGATGCGCTGTGAGACTCGTGAGGCAGGCAAAGTCATAGTCTCACCCTATACGGAGCCTTTCCGGCCTGAAACCTCCCCCGGCTGCTGCGGCCTGAGCTCAGTCGTCGTCCTCAGCCCAGTCGAAGGAGCGGGTCACCGCCTTCTTCCACCTGCCCAGCAGCTTCTTCCGCTCGGCGTCGTCGATCTGCGGGCTCCAGCGCTTGTCCTCAGTCCAGTTGGCCACCACATCCTCGGTGGACTCCCAGAACCCGACCGCCAGTCCGGCCGCATAGGCCGCACCCAGGGCGGTGGTCTCGATGACCTTGGGGCGGACCACATCGACGCCGAGCACATCGGCTTGGAACTGCATGAGGGTCTCGTTGACCACCATGCCGCCGTCGACTTTCAGCTCCACCAGAGCCTCCCCGGCGTCAGCGGCCATGGCTTCCACGACTTCAGCCGACTGGTACGCCGTGGACTCCAGGGCCGCCCGGCAGATGTGGTGCTGGTTGATGTAGCGGGTCAGGCCCACGATCACGCCGCGGGCGTCCGACTTCCAGTACGGGGCGAACAGTCCGGAGAACGCCGGGACGATGTAGGCCCCGCCGTTGTCCTCGACCTGCTTGGCCTTGGTCTCCACCTCCGGGGCCGAGGAGATGATCCCCAGATTGTCCCGCAGCCACTGCACCAGGGACCCGGTCACAGCGATGGAGCCCTCCAGCGCGTAGACGGGGGCTTCGTCGCCCAGCCGGTAGGCCAGGGTCGTCAGCAGCCCGTTCTCCGAGCGGACGATCTCCTCCCCGGTGTTCATCAGCATGAAGTTGCCGGTGCCGTAGGTGTTCTTTCCCTGACCCGGAGTGAAGCATGCCTGCCCGAAGGTGGCGGCCTGCTGGTCGCCGAGGATCCCGGTGATCGGGGTGTCGATGAGCAGGGACTCCTTCCGGCCGTGGCCGTAGACCTCCGAGGAGGAGCGGATCTCCGGCAGCATGGAGACCGGGATCCTCATCTCCGCGGCGATCTCCTCGTTCCAGTCCAGAGTGTCGATGTTCATCAGCAGGGTGCGGGAGGCATTGGTCACATCGGTGATGTGGATCCCGCCGTTCGACCCGCCGGTGAGGTTCCAGACCAGCCAGGAGTCGGTGGTGCCGAAGAGCAGGTCCCCGGCCTCGGCACGCTCGCGCGCCCCGCCCACCTTGTCCAGGATCCAGCGGATCTTCGGCCCGGCGAAGTAGGTGGCCAGCGGCAGCCCCACTCGGTCCTTGTACCTGTCCGGCCCCTGATCGCCGGCCAGTTCGTCGCAGATCCGCTGGGTGCGGGTGTCCTGCCAGACGATCGCGTTGTAGACCGGCTCCCCGGTGCGCTTGTCCCACACCACGGTGGTCTCACGCTGATTGGTGATCCCCACCGCGGCCAGGCTGTGCCGGTTGATATCCGCTTCAGCCAGCGCCACGCCGATCACTTCCCGGGTATTGCGCCAGATCTCGACCGGGTCGTGCTCCACCCACCCAGCCTGGGGGAAGATCTGCCGGTGCTCCCGCTGGCCGGAAGCCACCAGATTCCCGCTGTGATCGAAGACCACAGCACGTGTCGACGTCGTGCCCTGGTCGATGGCCAAGACGTAGGTGCCCTGCGTGTTCCCGCCGGGGGAGGGGGTCTGCGACATGGGTAGATCCTTTCAGTGGGTTCAGCTGAGCAGGGGAGGGAATGCCAGAACGGTGCCGCCGGCCAGGGCCGCGCCGATCAGCGGGCCGACGATCGGCACCCACGCATACGCCCAGTCGCTGGAGCCCTTATTGGGGATGGGCAGCAGGGTGTGGGCGATGCGCGGGCCCAGATCGCGTGCGGGGTTGATGGCGTAGCCGGTGGGGCCGCCGAGGCTGGCGCCGATGCCGACCACCAGCATGGCGACCGCCAGCGGGCCGAGTTCGGAGGGCGTCTTTCCCAGCAGCAGCACCACTATGACCAGCACATAGGTTCCCACCACCTCGGTGACGGTGTTCCAACCTTAGCTGCGCTTCTCCGGGCCGGTGGAGAATGTGCCCAGGATGGTGGGCGGGTCGGTCTCGTCGTCGTAGTGCTTCTTGTACGCCGCCCAGGCGATCACCGCACCGAGGAAGGCCCCGATGACCTGGGCGGTGAAGTAGGCCAGCGTATTGGCCAAGGTGACAGCGACGCCGGGGGGATACTCCTCCGCCCCGGAGACCAGCAGTCCGGTGGTCACCGCTGGATTGATGTGGGCACCTGAGCCCCAGGCCAGGTAGACACCGGCAAAGACGCCCAGCCCCCAACCGAAGTTGATCAGGAGCCAGCCGCCGCCGTGACCCTTGGTGCCGGTCAGGATCACATTGGCGACGACGCCGACACCCATCAGCAGCAGGGTGGCGGTTCCCAGAATCTCAAAGAGGAATATGGTCCCCATCGGGCGGCTCCTTATGCCGGTGTCAGGTGAGGGTGCCCTCAGGCCGAGGGCACCATGCCGTGCGGATCGATGACGAACTTCTGAGCAGCTCCCTTGTCGAACTGCTGGTAGCCGTCTGCGGCCTGATCCAGCGAGATCGTGGTGGCGTTGACGGCCTTGGCGATCGGGGCGCGGTCGTGCAGGATCAGGTTCATCAGCTGACGGTTGTACTGCTTCACCGGGCACTGGCCGGTCACGAAGCGATGGGACTTCGTCCAGCCCAGGCCCAGCCGCACGCCCAGGGTGCCCTCTTTGGCGGCGTCGTCGACGGCGCCGGGGTCGCCGGTGACGTACAGCCCGGGAATGCCGATGCCCGCGCCGGCCCGGGCGATGCCCATGCAGTCATTGAGCACGGTGGCAGGAGCCTCGCCGGCGTCCTTGCCGTGGCCGCGGGCCTCGAAGCCGACGGCGTCCACCGCGGCGTCGACCTCAGGTTCGCCGGTGACCGCGGCGATCTTCTCCTCCAGGGTTCCGTCGGTGGTCAGATCGATGCCCACGCAGCCGAAGCTCTCCGCCTGCTTGAGCCGGTCGGGGTTCGTATCGCCGACCATCACCACGGAGGCCCCGAGCAGCTGGGCGGAGAGGGCCGCGGCCAGGCCGACCGGGCCTGCTCCGGCCACGTACACGGTGGAGCCGGTGGTGACTCCGGCGCTGTAGGCCCCGTGATAGCCGGTGGGGAAGATGTCCGAGAGCATGGTCAGGTCCAGGATCTTCTCCAGGGCCTGGTCCCGGTCGGGGAAGGGCAGCAGGTTGAAGTCGGCGTAGGGCACCATCACGTACTCGGCCTGGCCGCCGATTCACCCGCCCATGTCCACGTAGCCGTAGGCGGCTCCGGCGCGGGCGGGATTGACGTTGAGGCAGATGCCGGTCTTTCCTCCGTTGCACATGCGGCAGCGGCCGCAGGCGATGTTGAAGGGCACGGAGCAGATATCGCCCTCTTTGACGAAGAGGACATCCTCGCGGCCTCGACGACTTCACCGGTGATCTCATGCCCCAGGGTCTGGCCCACCGGGGCGGTGGTGCGTCCGCGGACCATATGCTGATCGGAGCCGCAGATATTGGTGGTGACCACCTTCAGGATTGCGGCGTGCGGCGCCTTCCGGGAGATGTTGAAGTGGTCGGCCACCTCCTGGGGAACTTCCAGGCGGGGATAGTCGATCGGGGCGACTTCCACTTCACCGGGACTCTTGTAGACGACTACTCGGTTCGACGACATGGCGGACTCCTTCGTCTCTGGTTTCAGCGCACTCTGCGCACTGCGCGCTCTGCGAGATGTGATCTGCATCTCATTTCTGAGCCTACGGGCGCCGCGTCGCCGGGACAATGGTCATTCGTGGGGCATCACGGCGTCACGTTTCGCTGCCGGGGTGAATTGGAGTCTGGGGCTGCAGCCGCGTAGACTGGTCATTCGGTGTCTTCGGATACCTCTGCTGAGCATGCCTTCGCGCAAGCGATCTGGACACAGCGTGCAGGCTCAGAGGGCAGTGGCGCAATTGGTAGCGCAACGGTCTCCAAAACCGTAGGTTGCAGGTTCGAGTCCTGTCTGCCCTGCGTCTGACGGTGCGCCCCTGAAAAGGGGCAAGCCGCCGAATGACACAGGATCTTCAGCCATGGAGACCTGGAGAGACAAGCAGCATCGAGCCGAAGCGAAACAGATGGAGTCCCCGTGTCCCACACGCCCCAAGCAGATGTGACGGGCCCCGCCGGAGACGGCCGTGGACCGCGCGGGCCTTTCGGGAAGATGTGGCTGTTCCTTCGCCAGGTGTTCGATGAGCTGAGGAAGGTCATCGTTCCCACCCGGCGGGAACTGGTGAACTACACGATCGTGGTCATGGTCTTCGTGCTCATCGTGATCCTGGTCGTCTCCGGGCTGGACTGGGTGTTCAACCAGGCGGCTGAGCTCATCTTCGGCGGCGGCGCTGCAGAGTGAGCCGAGCACGACGACGCCGGACGAACAACGCATCACTGACCGAGGAGAAACGTGTCTGATCAGGAAACTCAGCAGGACGAGGCCATCGAGGCTGCACCCGCTGCTGACGAGGAGAAGACCTACGAGGAGCGCGCAGCCGAGCTGAAGGCAAAGCTGCGCCGCGGCCTCGGCGAGTGGTATGTGGTGCACACCTACGCCGGCTATGAGAAGCGCGTGAAGTCCAATCTGGAAACTCGTATCCAGACCCAGGACATGGAAGACCTCATCTATGAGATCGACGTCCCCATGGAGGAGGTCGTCGAGATCAAGAACACTCAGCGCAAGGTCGTCAACCGTGTCCGCATCCCCAGCTACGTGCTGGTGCGCATGGAGATGACCGACGAGTCCTGGGGCGTGGTGCGCAACACCCCCGGCGTGACCGGATTCGTCGGCAATGCTCACGACCCCCAGCCGCTGAGCGCCGATGAGGTCTTCGAGATGCTCGCTGAGCACCGGCTCGGCAAGCCCGACGCGCAGAAGAAGGTCGAGGTCGTCGACGGCGAGGAGACCCCCGCTGCCGCCCCGGCTGACGATGTGAAGGTCGACTTCGAGGTCGGCGAGTCCGTCACAGTCACCGATGGCCCCTTCGCCACCCTGCCGGCCACCATCTCGGAGATCCACGCGGACTCCCGGCAGCTGGTGGTGCTGGTCTCCATCTTCGAGCGTGAGACCCCGGTGACGCTGAACTTCAACCAGGTGGAGAAGATCTACTGAACCGGACTCGACGGCGGCGCCTGAGGCGTCGTCGCGGTCCACAACTGAAACAGACTTCGTCGGCGTGCCCCGCGCTTTGGGGGAACACCGACGACCTGAGCGGCCCGGCCAGGTCCGCTCACCCCGCAGCCTTCGCTCCTGAGGGCGGCGGACGCACGACACTAGCAAAGGACAGATTATGGCCCCGAAGAAAAAGGTCGCCGGTCTGATCAAGCTGCAGATCCAGGCAGGTGCGGCCAACCCCGCACCGCCGATCGGCCCGGCTCTCGGTCAGCACGGCGTCAACATCATGGAGTTCTGCAAGGCCTACAACGCCGCCACGGAGAACCAGCGCGGCAATGTGGTGCCTGTGGAGATCACGGTCTACGAAGACCGCTCCTTCACCTTCATCACCAAGACCCCGCCGGCCGCTGAGCTGATCAAGAAGGCAGCCGGCGTGTCCAAGGGGTCCGGCGTGCCGCACACCGAGAAGGTCGGCAAGCTCTCCCAGGCCCAGGTCGAGGAGATCGCTCAGACCAAGATGGAGGACCTCAACGCCAACGACCTCGCCGCGGCAACGAAGATCGTCGCCGGCACCGCCCGCTCCATGGGCATCGACGTCGAAAGCTGATCACCCCGGTGATCCTCCTCAGGCCCGCAGCGGTCTGAGACAGAACAGCACAAGGCCCGCAGAAGACGGGCTCCAGATGTGGGAAGGGTCGAGCGCGGCCCGTCTACCACAACTGCTAAGGAGATAACGCAGATGGCAAAGCGCAGCAAAGCATACAAGGCAGCAGCCGAGAAGATCAGCGAGGAGGTCTACTCCCCGGCAGCGGCGATCGCCCTGGCGAAGGAGACCAACCCCTCCAAGACCGATGCCACCGTGGAGGTCGCACTGCGACTGTCGGTGGATCCCCGCAAGGCTGACCAGATGGTCCGCGGCACCGTGAACCTGCCCCACGGCACCGGAAAGACCGCCCGCGTGGTGGTCTTCACGCAGGGCGACAACGTGGCCAAGGCCGAGGAGGCCGGTGCAGACCATGTCGGCGGCGATGAGCTCATCGCCAAGGTCGCCGAGGGGTGGACCGACTTCGACGCCGCAGTGGCCACTCCGGACATGATGGGCAAGGTCGGCCGGCTCGGCAAGGTTCTGGGCCCCCGCAACCTGATGCCGAACCCGAAGACCGGCACCGTGACCCCGGATGTGGCCAAGGCCGTGGCCGATATCAAGGGCGGCAAGATCGACTTCCGTGTGGATAAGCACTCCAATCTGCACTTCATCATCGGCAAGACCAGCTTCTCCGCGCAGCAGCTGGCGGAGAACTACGCCGCCGCCCTGGACGAGGTCCTTCGTCTGAAGCCCAGCTCCTCCAAGGGCCGCTACATTCAGCGGGCCACCGTCTCCACCACCTTCGGCCCCGGTATCCCGGTGGACCCGAACGTGACCAAGGTGGTCATCGACGCAGCCTGAGGCGCGTCACCGACACTCATGCGAGAGCCTCTGCCCCGTACGGGGCGGGGGCTCTCGTCGTGCTCGGGCCGAATTGTTACGCCAGGCTGATCGAGCTGCGGGTGAGGACGGTCGGAAAGTTCAAATATGAAATACGCATTCTGACCAGGACGGATTCCCTCCAGCGGTGAGGCCGAAGCGTTCTGCGGGAAAGCCGCCGGAGCGCCGCGTGTCACTTATCACACAGTGTCCTTGAAGTCTGTGTTCAGTTCTCCTTAAGCTCCCAGTGGCGGTCTGCGCCCGTGCGCGGCCGCGCAATCTGCCATGACTAACCGGGAGCAGGATCCATCCATGACTGAAGAATTCACTCGCCGCAGCCGCCTGGCTGCAGCCCTGATCGCCGGCCCCGCCATTACCGTCGGCATGCTCGGCGCCGGAGCGTCCTCAGCTTTGGCGAACACTGAGACTGAAGGCCCTGACGCAAATGTCAGTGAGGGAGAGCTTGATCCGGACCTGCCGGTGATCACCGTCGGTTCGCGAGATGTGGCCGGCGAGGAGGACGACTATCTCATCGTCACGGCTGACCCTGCTCCCATCTATGTGCAGGGAGAGAACTACGACGAGTATGAGCTGGTCGGCTATGTGGAGCAGGGCGGAGTGCTGGGCACCTACTCGGATGCCGATGGCCCTGCGGGATCCTACGTGCCGACCTATGACGCCATTTTCGAGGAGTACTTCGGCATTACTACCGTGTACTTCAAGGCCGAAGATGTTGAGAATGTGACCGCGCAGACGCAGCAGCCGGAGGGTGAGGAGACCTCGGTCCCGGACTACGAGGATCTGCCCCTGCTGGAGTTCCCGCCGCGCGATGCGACCGACTACCAGGATGAGGTCGTTCTGGTGGTCACCGAGCGAGCACCCGTCTACGACCCGGTATTTGACGAGGACGCTCAAGCCTACAACCCGGTGGCCTACGTGGCTGAGGGCTCCATCATCCGCTCCTACTCCGCGGACTCCGCCTCGGATGTCGGGGAGTTCATGTATCTCAGCGATGACCTGTTCGGGCGCGAGCTGGGGCTGGACTCGGTCATCATTCGCACCGATCATGTGGAGGAGGTCACCGAGGAGACAGCCGTCTCAGACGGCCCGCGGCCTACAGCTCCCGAGTCGGATGCTCCCCACGTGGAGCTGGCTGACCCCGAGTACGACGACGACCTGTGGAACCTGGCAGTGGTGACCGATGACGCTCCGGTCTACGGCTCCTTCACCGAAGGCCAGAATGAGGAGATCCTCGCATACGTGCCCGCCGGCACCCTGATCCGCTGGGGACGCTACGAGTCCCCGGAGGATATCGATGAGGATGTCCGCCAGCCGGATAGCGTCGGTGTGCGTGCGCTGGTGGAGAGCCCTGAGCTGGCCGCCGCGCTGGACTCCACCGATTTCTCCCTGTTCTACATCCCCACCGACTTCCTCAGGAACGCCAACGACGAGGACATCGAGATCTTCTACTCGGATGAGGATGATGACGAGGAGTCCGAGGACCAGGAGGACTCGGATGAAAACCGGTCCGAGGATGACGATGACGACCAGGGTGCAGCGGAACAGAACGGCTCCAGCGACGAGGATGACAACCAGGAGGCCGCTGGCCAGGATGACGAGGGCGAGGACGGCTCCGAGGAGCAGGCCGCTGAGCTGACCCTCGATGCCGACGAGGTCGCACCGGGTGATGAGCTCACTGTGGTGGGCGAGGGCTTCGAGGCAGGCGAGGATGTCACCTTCGAAGTCAACCCTGAGCTGGGCACCTTCGCCGCTGATGAGAACGGCACCGTCACTGCCGTGGTCACCATCCCGGAGGACCTGGATCCGGGTGAGTACACGCTGACCGCCACCGGTGAGAGCAGCGGAATCTCCGGCTCTGTCACCCTGACCGTGGTCGAACCCGCCGCCGCCCCGGCCGGTGAAGGCCCTGCGGGCGACGGCCCGGATGAGCAGGCTGAGGTCGAGCTGGCCGCCACCGGCGTCACCAGTCGGGAGGCGAGCATCGGCGCCGGTCTGCTCCTGCTGCTCGGCGGCGCGCTGACAGCGGTCGGGTACCGGAACCGGCTGGGTCGTCAGGAGGGCTGATCCGCCCAGCAGATCCTGCCGATTCACTGTGCGGGGCCGTCAGACGGGGCATGATCCCGTCGGGCGGCCCCGCCGTCGTGTCCGGACAAAGCCGCCAGCCGAGGAATCGGTGCCGTAGGGGAACCGAGCTGGAAGCGCTGAGAGGGGGATCGGCAATGGAGCCTTCCGACCTGCAGAGCCTGGGACTGTCCCAGTCTGCTGCACGCGCCTATCTTCAGCTGCTGCAGGCCGGCAAGCACCGAGCAGAGCTGCCCGCCCAGCTCGCGGAGGAGCTGCAGCGCCACGGACTGCTCGGCGACCTGGACGGCCACGGGAGAGCCCCGGTGAACGACCCGCGCGGGGTGCTGCGCGCCCGTGCGCGGCACCACCGGCAGCAGGCTGATGCGGTCATGCACCTGGAACACCAGCTGGGTTCCATATGGGAGCGGCCAGGGGCCGCAGGCACGGAGATTGTGGAAGTGATCCACGGTCGGGCTGCCGTTCGCCAGGTCGCCGATGCCTCCCAACGGGCAGTGGTGGCTGAAGTGCGTTCCCTGGACCGTGGTCCCTACTCACCGTCCACCGCGGGGCAGATGTGCAGCGTCCAGCAGGAGATGCTTCCGCGCGGCATCCGGTACCGCACCGTCTACGCCGAGGATGCGGTTGCGGATCCGGTGATCCGCCAGGCGGTCAATGACTCGGTCGCCTTGGGGGAGGAAGCCCGGGTCCACGCCTCAGTGCCTATGCGACTGCGCCTGATGGACGACTCACTGGGTCTGATCGTGCTCATCGAGGGCGAGCAGGTCACCGGGATGCTGGTGCACCCCTCGCCGATGTTGGACGCCCTCACCGAGCTGTTCGACTCGATCTGGTCGGCCTCCGTGCCGCTGGTGGTCTCCGCCGAAGACTTCGACGCCGGAGCGGACGGGGAGGAGCACCGGCACCTGCTGGCGCTGATGCCTCCGGCGTCACCGATGAACAGATGGCGCGGCAGCTGGGAATCTCCCGCCGGACGCTCTCGCGCCGGGTGCAGACGCTGCTGGAGCGGACAGGCTGCCGCACCCGCTTTCAGCTCGGCGTTCAAGCCTCACGACGCGGCTGGTTGGTGTGACCGGACGCCAGGAGGGGAGGTGTCGATCTCGGCCCCTCCCCTCCTGCGATGACCAGCTCTACTGGTCGTGCACCTCGTCCAGCTGCATATGCCGGACCATCCGGTTGGCCTCCTTCACCGCATCGGTGCGCATCTTGATCTGCACGTTCTGCTGAGCCTGGTGGATATCGCCTCCGACCTGGTAGGCGACGTCCTCGCCTGGCAGGGGCAGCGCCCCGCAGACGATGTTTCCGGGGAGGGGCCCGTGGCGGAAGTAGTTCTCCACCGCATCGTCCACACACGTGGTTCCGTAGGGGAAGACGCCGTGGGTGCCTTCGTTGTTGACCGTGATCAGTGAGGTGTTCGGCTGCAGGCGGGCGGAACGCTGACCAGCCTCATACGGGGTGGTCGCGTCGAACTCCGGCTGCAGGATCAGGGTGTCGGGGTGGGTGCGCTGGTGCGGTGCCGACTTCTCCGTCACCGCGGGCCAGTGAGCGCAGATTGGTGCGGACATCAGCGGGCCGATGAACGGCGCCTTGCTGTTCAGGTCCGCCACCCACGCGTCCCAGTGGCCGCGCGAGTGATTCCACGCGCCGTCCTGGCAGCGGATGGCCTCGAAGGTGCCGCTGAAGGTGACGGTGGTCCCCTCGGCTGCGGCCTGCTCCCGCTCGACGCGCTCGGCGGCCTCTTCCCGGACCAGGGCGTGCGGCTGCTGCTGGGTCATCCTGGCATCCAGGTTCTCCTCGGGGTCCTCCAGTGAGACCTCCCGGGTGGCTTCCAGGAGGGTCTCCAGCTGGGCCTGCAGCTCCTCGGCGTTCTGCGCCTCAGGCAGGTCCAGTGCGATGAACGCGGTGATCAGCTCCGCCGCGGCCGGATAGCCGCCGGTGGTGTACATGGCCGGGATGATCGTCTCAATGGTGATCAGCTGGCCCAGCGGGTCCCGTGTTCCCCCGGCCTCTTCCCAGGCCTGGCGGATCGCCATCGGGTCCTCACCCAGGCCGTAGGTCTCATGCTGACGCGCAATATAGGGAAGCATCATGTCCTGGAACTGGCGGTCGCGGCTGCGCGGCTGCAGATCCCAGGTCTCCTGCAGAGACTTGCGGGTCAGATCAGTGGCCGAGTCCAGAACGAATCGGTGCGAATGCTCCGGGAACTCCGCCTGGTACCAGTTGCCCAGCCAGGTGCCGTAGGAGTAGCCGATGTAGCTGATCTGCTCCTCACCCAGCAGGGCGCGGACGAAGTCCATGTCATAGACGGTCTGCTCAGTGTTGATATAGGGGGTCAGGGGGTTGTTCAGGCACCCCTGGACGGCAGAGGCGCCATCCTCCCAGAGGTCATCGGGCACGGGATGGTACTCGCAGATCAAGGGGGTGGATTCGCCCACTCCGCGAGGGTCGAACCCGATGAAGTTGAACTGCTCAGCCAGCTCCGGGGAGCGGTGCGCCATCGCAGCTCCCCACGGCAGGCCGTTGCCGCCGGGGCCTCCGGGGTTCACCAGGGCAATGCCCTGGTACTGATCCGGATCAGCAGTGTCGGTCACGGAGATGCGGACTGTCAGAGTTTCTCCGTCGTCGGGATTGTGCCAGTCGCGGGGCACGGTGATGTCGGCGCAGGAAACCGGGATCTCCCGCAGCCAGGCCGCAGTGTCGGCGTCCACCGAGGGGAATGCGCAGTCCTCCCATACGATCTCCTGCTCCAGCAGCTCGCCGGCGATCACTCCGGCGTCGGGATGAGCGGCATGTCCACGCCCATTGGAGGCAGGGACTGCCTCCACCGGGTCAGCGGCGGCCGGCGAGGCCGGGACCAAGCCGACAGCCAGGGCGCCGACTGCGGCCACGGCCGTCAGGCGCGCGGCGCGGCTGCTTCTCTTCTTGGGTGCAATATTCACAGTGTGCTTTCCTGGTCGGGTGACAGGTGCCCCTCATAGTTGTTGACAATCTGTGCGTGGCCAAGACTTACGTGGTGGCGGTTCTGCGCCATGTCCCGAAGCCGCCACGGCCGCTGAGGCCCGGCCGGCGGGCGCGATTTGGCGGTGCAGGCTGCGGACGGGTAGAGTAGTCAACTGACCAAAGACCGCCGGTCGTTGATGCTGTGCGGCACCAGTTGGCGCTGGGGCCGCGGTCGCCAGGGCAGGACCCTGGAAGGCAGCACAACTGTAAAGACCCTCCCGGGCGACCTGCGCAGGTGCAGCCACAGTTGACATATTCCAGGTCCGGCCTGGATGCCGCTCACACGCGGCAGATGAATGCCCTCTGTGCCCTGTGCTCTGCGCACGGGGCTTTTCTTATGCCCTGACTCCCGGGACTCTGGCCGGCCCATGACCGGAAGGAGTGCCATGGCGAACCCTGAGAAGGCAGCCGCGGTTGATGAGCTCAAGGAGCTCTTCAACAACTCAACCGCTGCTGTGCTCACGGAATACCGCGGCCTCTCCGTCGGACAGCTGCAGACTCTGCGGCGCTCCGTGCGGGAGAACGCGAACTACGCCGTGGTGAAGAACACGCTGACCGAGATTGCGGCCAAGGAAGTCGGCATCGACGCCTTCGAGGGCAAGATGACCGGACCTTCTGCGATCGCCTTCGTGCACGGTGATCCCGTGGACGTGGCCAAGGCTCTGCGTGACTTTGCCAAGGACAACCCTCAGCTCATCGTCAAGGGCGGCTACATGGATGGCAAGCCCCTGGATGAGACTGAGGTGAAGAAGCTCGCGGATCTTGAATCCCGTGAGGTTCTGCTCGGCAAGCTGGCTGGCGCCTTCATCGGTGCCCAGTCCAAGGCTGCTTCCACCTTCCAGGCCCCGATCTCCAAGATCGCACGCACCGTCGAGGCGCTGCGGGCCAAGCAGGAAGAAGCTGCCTGAGGCTCATCCAGCCGAGCCCCCGACGGGTCACCTGCGCAGGCGTAGCGCAGTCCGTCACCCCGCTGAAAACAAGATCCGCATCAACAGATTGAAGGAGCCACTGACATGGCTAAGCTGAGCCACGACGAACTGATCGAGCAGTTCAAGGAGATGTCGCTGATCGAGCTCTCCGAGTTCGTGAAGCTGTTCGAGGAGACTTTCGACGTCACCGCAGCCGCCCCGGTTGCTGTGGCCGGTGGAGCTCCGGCTGCCGGCGGCGGCGACGCCGGCGGCGCTGCCGAGGAGCAGACCGAGTTCGACGTCATCCTGGAGTCCGCCGGTGACAAGAAGATCGGCGTCATCAAGGAGGTGCGCGGCCTGACCTCCCTCGGCCTGAAGGAGGCCAAGGAGCTGGTCGACGGCGCACCCAAGGCCGTCCTGGAGGGCGTGGACAAGGAAGCTGCCGACAAGGCCAAGGAGGCCCTGGAGGGCGCCGGCGCCACCGTCACCCTCAAGTGACATCTCGCTGACTTTCAGCGCATACTAAAGAACTCCCGGGAGCCTATGGTTCCCGGGAGTTCTTCTGTATTCAGTGGGGCGAGCAGATCAGATCCGCGTTCCGGGCCGAGGTCGCAGCCCGGCAGCCACCAGCGTCAGCCCAGCCAGGGTGCACAGCACCAGGCCGACCACCAGCGGGTCCACCGCCACGCCGAAGACCACGGAGGCGATCACCCAGGCAGCCAGCGCCAGGGCGACCAGGGCGAAGATGACCGAGCCGAACCGTACCTGCTCTCGCTCGCGGCTTCGTGATGCGCTCGGGGCCACTTCGGCGCTGGGCCGGGCGGCCACGCTGGAGTGCTGGCGCTCCGCACGCTCCCACCAGCGCGGCCGGCGCTCCGGCTCCTTCCACGTGAAGTCCCGCTCAGACTGGGCTTTCAGCGACTCGGCCAGCAGCGCGTCCACGTCCTCGGGCTCTGGCGGCAGGCTGGAGGCGCTGCGCGGCTGCTGTGCTGTGGAATCAAAATCTCTGCTGCTCATCGGTCCTCCTGCATTGTGTCGGTGTCCTGGGCTCCGGCACCTGCCCCGGCGCCCGCGCCAGCTCCAGCCCCAGCTCCTGCGCCGGGGGCGTCCGGATCATCGACCGGCGCCCGGTCCTCCCGGTGGGCCTCGTAGGTGGTGGCATCAAAGATGGTGACCTGGCCGAAGGCCGCATTGAGCTGCAGCTCCATAATGCCCTGGGCGGCGTCGGGGTCTGCAGGCAGGATGACGACGTCCTCGCCGCTGATCCCGGACTCAGTCTGCTCCAATCCTTGGGTGCGGATGGAGAGGTTTCCGAACGCCTGGCCGTTGTTGATGACCACCTCTGTGTCGTCGGGAATGATCACCGTGGTGTTGGAGAAGGCAGTATTGATCTCCGGGGTGACCCGCACGTCACCGTCCTGCAGCTGGTCGGCGTAGCCGCGCAGGTCCACGGTGGTCTGGGAGAAGGCCGAGTTCACCTCCTGGCTGGTGGTGGTGTAGTTGCCGAAGACGTGGTTCGACCCGCCGGTGGGGCCGGCGAGGAAGACCAGCATCATCAGGGTGGTGAACACCGCCAGCAGGCCGGCGCGGCCCTTTCTGCCGCGCAGCGCAGATGTCAGGTGCATCAGGGCCAGCAGCACGACGACGGCGGCCAGTCCCAGCAGCACTGCGCTGGAGGTGGCCAGGCCCACCGCCGTGGCGATCCAGACGGCGGCCCCCACTGCGGGGATCGCCAGCAGCAGCAGGCCGAAGGTCACCATGCGGCGCCGCCGGCGCTCCTCGCGCTCGGCGGGGGACTCGGCCTCCTCCTCCGCAGAGGCGTCCCACCGCGGGGAGGTTCCGGAGGCGGCGGCCGCATAGGGAGCCTCAGCAGCTTCCTGGGGGTCAGCGCCGGCACCGCCGGCCGGTCCGCTCTGCGGCTGCGCGGACTCCTTGGGGAACCAGGCGGGCTTGCCGTCCTCCCGGACCGGCGCTGAGGCGGTCCGCTCCTCCGCAGCAGTCTCAGCCGAGCGGCTGTATGCTGCGGAGGTCTGTGCTTTTGGGGAGGAGCCGGCCTCGCCGGTGTGTGCCGAAGACTCTTCGCGGCGCCGGTGGTGGCTGCGGACCAGCACCCACACCAGCCAGGCCACCACGCCGATGATGACCAGGTTCAGCAGCACCGCGAAGGGGCCCACCACATTGGGGGTGAAGACATTGACCGCGCCGAGCACCGTCACAATGGCAGCACCCCACAGGCCGGAGGGGTAGGAGCCGCGCAGCGCCTCCTGGGCGTGGATCCGGCCCCGGGAATCAGGCAGAAACAGCCAGCCCAGCCCGTAGAGGAGCAGCGTGGGGGAGGCGAAGAGGATCAGGGAGACGACGCCGAGTCCGCGCACCAGGGCGGTATCCCAGCGCAGCCGCTGGGCGGCGGCAGCGAGCACGCCGCCGACCCAGGCGCCGTCGGGACGGGTGATCCCGGTGGAGCGGACCCACTCGAAGACCTGGTGACCGGCCTCGGGGCCGGAGGTGGATGAGGATGAGGTGTTCATGACATCTATGCTCCGACGGCGCAGGCTGCACGCGCTATGAGGGAATGCCCTGATTCAACCCTGATCGGCCCCTGAAGTCCCCGATTCTGCGGGTCTGAGGCGTGTGCTGCGTGACAGTATGGTGGCAGGACAGCACCCGGGGGTCACCGGTGGGTGACGCCGTCGTGATGAAAACCCGGCACAGCCGTGGGAAGGACGTGAGCTGCGCATGAGCACCGCCGACGAGCGGCCGCCGCTGCGGCGGGCCCAGCACACTCCGGTGGCGGGGGTGTGCCTGGGGCTGGCCAGGCATCTGGGCCTCTCCGTGCCGGTGGTGCGGATCACTATGATCGTGCTCGCCCTCTGCGGCGGGGTGGGACTGGTGCTCTATCTGTGGCTGTGGATCTTTGTGCCCAGTGAGCAGGAACCGGTTCCCGGCGCCGCCGAGCGCGGACTCAGCGGGCCCGCGGTCCAGCAGCCGCCGGATGACACCGCTGAGACCGACGGCGGAGCCCCGACCGCGGTGCGCCGAGCAGTGGATGCTCTGACCTCATCCCCGGAGGTGTTGGTCGGAGGGCTGCTGCTGGGCGCCAGTCTGCTGATGGTCATGCAGCTGTTCGGCCTGCAGCTGGACTGGCGGACGATTCTGCCGCCGGCGGTGATCATCGCCGGCGTCGTGCTGGCCTGGTCCCAGCTGGACCACTCACCCAGCGGACCGGGCATCCGCCATGCGGCGCTGTGGCAGGTCGGTGCCGGGGCCTTCCTGGTGCTGATCGCCATGCTGGTGATCGCCGGTGGGCTCACCGGGCCGGGCGAGCTGATCGTCGGCATCATTGTGGCCGCCATGCTGCTGGCGGGGCTGGCACTGGTGGTGGCCCCCTGGCTCATCAAGCTCTACCGCACCTCCCAGGTGGAGCGGGCCCGCGCCGCGGCCGAGGCCGAGCGGGCCGATATCGCTGCCCATCTGCACGACTCGGTGCTGCAGACCCTGGCCATGATCCAGAAGCAGAAGGCCGACCCGGCCGCGGTGGAGCGGCTGGCCCGGCGCCAGGAGCGGCAGCTGCGCACCTGGCTCTACCGGCAGTCCGCGGCGCAGACCGGCAGCCTGAAGGACCAGCTGCTGGCAGTGGCCGCCGAGCTGGAGGAGATGCACTCCACCCCGGTGGAAGTCGTCGCCGTCGGTGAGTCCCGCCGCCAGCACCACGATGCCCTGGTCGCGGCCGCCCGGGAGGCCATGCTCAACGCGCTGCGGCACGCCGGCCCGGCCTCGGTCTACATCGAGTCCACTGAGGACGAGGACGCCGTGTTCATCCGGGACCGGGGCGACGGTTTCGACCTCGACGCCATCGGTGAGGACCGGCTGGGGGTGCGGGAGTCCATCATCGGCCGGATGCGCCGCGCCGGCGGAGAGGCGCGCATCCGCTCCTCAGAGCGCGGCACCGAGGTGCAGCTGTTCATGCCAGTGCAGGCCCGCCCGGCGCCCAACGGCTCCGGCACCGGCCCGGTCCCCGCGCCCGGCCCGCAGTCCGAAGCTCAGCCGCAGTCCGGCGAAACCACTGAGAGATGAAGGAGACCCTGCAGTGACCAGCCCCGCAGCCACCGGCTCCGCGCCGCGCCGAGTCGTCATCGTTGATGACCACGCCATCTTCCGCGCCGGCCTGAAGTCTGAGATCGGCGAGGCGGTGAACGTCGTCGCCGAAGCCCATGATGTGGATTCGGCGGCTGCCGCGGTGCGGGAGCACACCCCGGAGGTGGTGCTGCTGGATGTGCACCTGCCCGGAGGGACCGGCGGCGGTGGTGCCGAAGTGGTCCGGCTCTGCCGCGATCTGCTGGAGCAGACCCGGTTCCTGGCGATCAGCGTCTCCGACCAGGCCGAGGACGTGGTCTCGGTGATTCGGGCCGGCGCCCGCGGATATGTGACCAAGACGATCAGCACCGCCGAACTCGTCGACGCCATAGAGGCGGTGGCAGACGGCGACGCCGTGTTCTCCCCGAGACTGGCGGGGTTTGTGCTGGACGCCTTCGGAACCTCCGGCGTGGCCCAGGACGTCCGCGACGAGGAGCTGGATCTGCTCTCAGCCCGCGAGGTGGAGGTGATGCGGCTCATCGCCCGCGGCTACACCTACCGGGAGATCGCCTCCGAGCTGTTCATCTCGATCAAGACCGTGGAGACCCACGTCTCCAAAGTGCTGCGCAAGCTGCAGCTGAGCTCCCGGCACGAGCTGACCCGCTGGGCCGAGCAGCGCAGGATCGTCTGAGGGCATCAGCCGGCCCGGCCGGCAGTCTCTGCCGGGCGCGTGAGCACCTGCTGAGGCCGAATCAGCCCCGCGGCGCAGCGGTGGAGGACCGCACCACCAGTTCCGGGGCCACGGTGACATGCCGGTCCTCGGTGCGGCCGCCGATGCGTTCGGCCAGCATATCCAGAGCCATCCGCCCCATCTGGGCGCGCGGCTGGTCCACACTGGTCAGCTGCGGACGCAGCATGCGGCAGAGGCTGGAATTGTCATATCCGACGATGCTCAGCTGCTCGGGAAGCCGCACCCCAGCATCCAGGCAGGCGCCCACCAGATCCGCCGCCACCCGGTCATTCTGCGTGAAAACCGCCGTGGGGCCGGATGTCTCCTGCTGCACCTGAAAGACCAGGTAGCGGATAGCGGCCTCCAGCTGCTCCGGTCCCTCCACCTGCGGGTCGACTCCCGGAAGCAGGCTGCGCATCATCTCGCAGAAGGCTGCGCGGCGGTGCATCGCCGCCGGACGCGCCGACCCGGTCAGGTGCGCAATGCGGGTGTGCCCCAGCTCCACCAGATGCTCCACGGCCTGGCGGGCTCCCAGCTCATCACGGTTGGCCACCGAGTCGACGCCGGGCACCTGCCCGGGCAGCCGCCCCACCACCACCAGCGGAACCCGGCGGCCCACCCGCTCCAGGTACTGCGGAGGCACCCAGGAGGAGACGATGACCACGCCTTCGACTCCCAGGGCCAGCAGAGAATCCAGCTCCGCCTGCAGGCGGGCAGCGTCACGGCGGCCGTGGCCGATCACCAGGCGCAGATCCAGCTCTGCGGCCGCGTCCTCCACCCCTGCGGTCACGTCCCGGTGGTAGCTGTTGCCCAGATCCTGCAGCAGGATCCCCACCAGGCCGGTGCGTCCCTGCACCAGCGACCGCGCCCACACATTGGACCGGTAGCCCAGCTGCTGGGCCACCTGAAGAATATGCTCCCGGGTCGCCTCAGAGACCCCGCGCTGGTTCCGGATCGCCAGCGACACCGCCGATTTGGAGACGCCGGCGGCCTTGGCCACATCATGGATCGTCGGCTGCCGCCCGGAACGGCGGCTGCGGCCGGTCTGGGACGCGGCCGGCGGCGGGGCAGTGGTCATCTCCGGCTCCAGTCATTCAGGCGCCGGCAGCGGCGGCGCGAAGCGGGTGCAGAGCCCAGAGTAGGACCTCGGAACGAACGAAAAATGCCGGATCAGTCCGTTCCAGCCAGATGTCGTGGAACGTTCCATCACTGTTCACCTGGCGTCTTCCCGCCGGTCACCTGAGGTTCGCGTGCAGCCCGGCGCCGCACCGTCTGTGCGGTAAGTTGTGGCAGATGGGCCGGAAAAACGTGAGCTGGGTCTCAGGGCTGACTCTGCTCGGGCTGCTGGTGATGCTCTGGGCAGCCTCGGCGCCGGTCCCGCGGTTCGACGGCGACCTGCCGCTGCCCCAGGCTCCGGCGGAGAAGGGCCCGGAGGCTGAGGAGGTCGAGATCCTCGACCTGGGCGCCGAGCAGGAGGCTGAGCACCCTCTGGCGGAGCTGCGCGAGTCGGTCGAACCTATCGACTTCTCCTTCCTGAACGGGCTGCTGCAGCTGGCCGGACTGGCCGCCGCCGCGGCAGTGCTGTACTGGTTGCTCCTGCGGCTGCGCCGCTGGTGGGCAGGGCGCACCACCGACGGCAGCAGCCCGGTGGACGCTGCCGCAGAGGACCTGGACGCAGCAGCCGAAGCCACCGGCTCCCAGGCGCGCCGGCGCGCCCTGGCCTCAGGCAGCCCGCGCAATGCGGTGGTGGCCTGCTGGGCCGCCCTGGAAGATGCCGCCGCGGCCGCCGGGCTGGACCATGACCCTGCTGAAACCTCCGCCGAGTTCACCCAGCGGGTGCTCTCCCGTTGGAACGTGGACGCTCCCACAATCGCTGAGCTGGCCGAGCTCTACCGCATCGCACGGTTCTCCCGCACCGAACCGGACGAGCAGGACCGGCGCCGCGCGGTGGATGCCCTGGACCGGGTCCACCGCGCCATCGAGGCCCACCGCACAGCGCTGAGCGGAGGCCCGCCGTGAGACGAATCCTCCTCCGGGCGCTGCTGGTGCTGCTGGGCGCAGCCGTGCTGCATCTGCTGCTGTGGTCCGCAGGACTCGCCGCGGCCCCCTGGGACCTCGGAGTCGCCGTCGCCGTCGTGGCAGCAGGGGCGCTCGCCGTCGTCGTCTCCCTGCTGCTGAATGTCCGTGACCGGGTGGCCGAGGTGGAATGGTTCAGTCCGCAGCAGCGCCGGCCGCGGATCATCGGCACCGCCTCAGACCCGCGGTTCAACCGGCTCCGGACGCTGGTGCGCTATGCGCTGGAGGGTGAGCCCCGGGGCGCTGAGCTGCACAGCGAGCTCCGCCGGCTGGCTCACGCCCGGCTGCAGCGCCGCGGCGTGGACCCCGAGCGTGACCCGCAGGCGGCCCAGCAGATGCTCGGCGAACCCCTGGCGGACTTTCTCTCCACGCCCCCGGCGGCGGGAGCCGGAATCGACCCAGAGACCCTGAACCGAACAATTGCGCGAATCGAGGAGCTGTGAGCAGAGACGAACCAGCCGAGACGTTGAGCCCCCAGGAGGTCGGCCGCCGCGCAGACCAGGTGCTGCAGCAGGTGGGCGGAGCGGTGGTGGGAAACCGGGAGCCGCTGACGCTGACCCTGGCTGCGGTGCTCGCCGGCGGCCACGTGCTGCTGGAGGATCTGCCGGGACTGGGCAAGACACTGACAGCCCGGTCCTTCGCCCAGGCTCTGGGCCTGGACTTCACCCGGGCCCAGTTCACCCCGGACCTGCTGCCGGCAGACCTCACCGGCGCCTACGTCTATGACCAGAGCAGCGGCCGGTTCGAATTCCGCTCCGGCCCGCTGTTCACCGGACTGCTGCTGGCCGATGAGATCAACCGGACCCCGCCCAAGACCCAGTCGGCACTGCTGGAGGCCATGGCAGAGAAGCAGGTCACCGTGGAGGGACGAACCTTCGAGCTGCCGCGGCCCTTCCACGTGCTGGCCACCTCCAATCCGGTGGAGTATGAGGGAACCTATCCGCTGCCCGAGGCGCAGCTGGACCGCTTTCTGGTCCGACTGGCCTTCGGCTACCCCACCGGTGATCAGGAAGCAGAGGTGCTGCGCCGCAGGCTGGCGCGCCGGCAGGAGGAGATCGCCTTGGAGCCGGTCACCGATGCGGCCGGGCTGCTGGCCATGCAGCGGGCCGTGGAGGCGGTTCCGGTGTCTGAGGAGATCGCCGCCTACTGCGTCCAGCTGGCCGCCGCGACCCGGACCAACAACGCCGTCCAGGTCGGGGCCTCCCCGCGCGGATCCCTGGCCCTGGTGCTCACCGCCCGCGCCTATGCGGTGATCGCCGGCCGTGACTATCTGCTGCCCGAGGACGTCAAAGCGGTGGCCCACGCGGTGCTGGACCACCGGATAGTGCTCAAGCCGGAACTGTGGATGTCCGATGTGACGGCCCAGCGCGTGGTTGAGGCCGCACTGAGTGAGGTGCCGGTCCCGGCTGCCCGCGCCGACGCCGACCGGTGACAATGCCGATGGAGCACACCCGCGAGCAGAGCCGAAGCGCCGGGGAGGGTGCCCAGGTCCGCTGGCGCATCACCCACGCACATCTGCGGGCGGTCGTTCTGGCTGGACTCGGGCCCTTGGCCGGGCTGCTGCTGGGCCGGCCCGATCTGCTGGTGATCATCGCCCCGCTGGCGCTGATCGCCGCAGTCTCCGCCGCCGGGCGGCCCACCGGGTCACCCCGGGCGCGCTTCAACGCCGGCGCGGCCACCCTCACCGAAGGGGCTGAGCACACTGCCGCAGTGGACATGACCGGGCTGCAGGGAGCAGAGACCGCATCCGCCACCCTGGCATCGACCCCCTGGATCGCCCGTCGGCCGCTCCACGGGGCCCGCACTGTGCGGGCGGACAGCCGCCCCGAGGCCGGCGAGGGGACCCGGCCGCTGCGCCTGAGCCTGGGGGCCAGTCCCACCCGATGGGGCCGGCGCACCATCGGGCCGGTGCGCGCCGCCGCTGCATCTGCGTGGGGAGCCCATGTGTGGGGCCCGGTCACCCTGCCGGACCGGCAGCGTCTGGTGCTGCCCGCCGGCGGGGCCTTCGACACCTCCGCGGCCGCACCGCATCCGCGCGGACTGGTCGGTCAGCACCGCTCGGCCCGCCCCGGAGAAGGCAGCGAGTTCAGCTCGCTGCGCGCCTTCCAATGGGGAGACCGGCTCAAGCGCATCCACTGGCCGCGCTCCACGCGCAGCTCCCAGCTGCATGTGACCGCCACCTACGCCGACCAGGACACCCACGTGGCGCTGATCCTGGATGCCCAAGCCGAACTCGGCATCCCCGACGGCGTCGGAGCAGGCGCCTCGAGCCTGGACCATGCGGTCCGGGCCGGCGCCGCCATCGCCGAACATTTCACCCGCCAAGGTGACCGGGTGAGTCTGCACACGGTCTCCGGAGCGCAGACGCGCAGGCTGCCCGCCGGCACCGGACGGCGGCACGCCGGGCGGATCCTGCAGCTGCTGGCCCAGACGGAGTCGGCCGCCGAACACCGGGTGGATCCCGAGCGGATGCGGCTCCTCCTGCCGCCGGGGACCCTGGTGGTCATGCTCTCCCCGCTGGTCTCGGCCGGGATGCTCACCCGCGCGGCGATGTTGGCCCGCCGCGGGCTCAGCGTCATCGCCGTCGATGTGCTCACCGAGGATGTGCAGGCCGCCGAGGAGCCGGACCCGGTGGCTGAGGCGGCCTGGAGGATCCGCCTGCTGGAGCGCGAGGATGAGCTGATTCAGCTGCAGCGCCACGGCGTGGCAGTGGTGCCCTGGCGCGGGCCGGGAAGCCTGGATGCGGTGCTGCGCCAGATGGCCCGGCGCGGGAGGCCGGGGGTGCAGCGATGATCAGCGAACTCAGACACGCCTCCGCCGAGCAGCTGGGCCTGCGGATAGCCGTGCTGGCGGCGTTCCTGGGCTGGGCCGGGCTGGCGGCCGCTGTCAGCGGGCGCGGGCCCACCGACATCTGGGCGGTGGGCATACCGCTGGTGATGGGCCTGCTGGCTGCGCTGAAGCCCGGCGGTCTGCTACCGCTGGCCGGGTTGGGCTACCTGATTCTGGGCTGGCCGGTGCTCAGCCCCGATCCTGCCTCGGCCGCCGCCCTGGTGGTGGCGGGGCTGGTGCTGATCGCCCATACCTGCTGTGCGTTGGCCGCCGTCTTTCCCGTGGCCGCGGCGCTGCCTGCAGGCCTGCTGCGCCACTACGGGATCCGTGCCGCCGTCGTCTTCGCAGCTGCCGGTCTGCTCTGGTGCCTGGTGAGGCTGTTCCAGGCCGCGCCGCCTCCTGGTGGGGCCGCGCTGCTGCTTCTGGCGGTGCTGATGGTGCTGGCCGGGCTGCTGCTGCACCACAGGTGGATCCGCCGGCCCGCTGCGGCGCAGTAGCAGCGCGGCGGGCCCGCTCCGCGCCGGCTCGGTCGCCATCTGACGCCTGGAACGTTCCAGAGATGGGGAGTGGAACGTTCCATCGGCGTTTACCGAAAGTCTGCCGCGGCGTCATCGTGGAACCGTACCCTCGCATCATTGTCCTGCCGGCAGCGTCATAGTGAAGGGGTCCCATGTCAGAACTGCAGGTGGCCGATGCCGCGACGCGGCCGTCCGGATCAGAAGCCGAACCGCTGATGCGCCGTCCACAGGCGCTGCTGCTGGACTTCGGCGGAGTGATCATCTCTACGGCCAAGCGCCCGGCTGGGCGGCGTGAATTCGCCCAGCAGCTGCACACCCGCCTCGCCCAGGCGCGGGTGCAGGTGCCGGCCGAGGAGCTGGAGGCCTGTCTTGCGGCCGGATCCCTGGCCCTGAAGCATTGGAAGCATGCCTCGTCGCGGCGCCTGCAGCCCAGGGAGCTCAGCGTGGAGGAGATCCTGGGCGACTTCTACTTCGCGGATCTTCCTCAGCAGGCACGGGCGCTGCTGGTCGGCGACGGTGCTGAACTGCTGGACCAGATGGCCACGGCCCTGACCGACCACATCATTCGCCCCGGGGTGGAGGAGCTGATCCAGTACGCCGCAGACCACGGCATCGCCACCGGCATCGTCTCCAATGCGCACTCCGGCCGCAGCCACCGCCGCATCCTGGCCGGCCTCGGCCTCCAGGATTCCTTCGGCGTGCAGATCTATTCCGATGAAGCAGGCATCCGCAAGCCGCATCCGCACATGCTGCTGCGGGCGGCGGAGGCGCTCGGCGCCGCGCCGCAGGACTGCTGGTACGTCGGCGACACCCTGGACCGCGACCTGGTGGCCGGGCGCAGGGCCGGGGCCGGGGCCGTAGTGCTCACCCGGTCTCAGCACACCGATGAGCCGCCGTTCCTGATCCGGGACGTGCCAGAAGCCATCGTGGAGGACCCCGCCGAGCTGCTGCAGCTGCTGCGCCGGGCCGTGGAAGGCTCCGCGGAACCCGCCGGGCAGCGTGGGGCGGCGAATGGGACAGTGCCGCTGACCCTTTCCAGCAGCACATCCGGCTCCAACGGCACCTCCGCAGCCCAGGGGCAGGGGGACTCCCTGCGCCGCGGGCAGCTGCAGGCAGACCAGGGGGCCGGCGCCGCCGCCGGGGCCCCGGTCCGAGCAGTGCTGCTGGACCACGGCGGGGTCATCTCCTCCACCCTCAAGCCCGCCTCGCCCTTCGCTGAAGCCGCCGACGCGGTGGAGACCGCGCTGCGGCGAGCCGGATGCCCCGTCGCCCCGGGGGAGGGCCTGGAGATCGTTCAGGCCGCGCACCGGGCCTACGGCGCCTACAAGAAGTCAGAGGAGCACCAGGAGAGCTTCCGCGAGATCACCGCTCGCACATACTGGGGCGAGTTCACCTCCGAACGGACCACCGACCGTCAGCGTGCAGTGCTGCTCAGCGAAGCTGAAACGCTGCAGCAGGCGCTGTACCGCTCCAAGTCCGTCAAAACCGAGAGGGCCGGCATTCGTGAGCTGCTGCAGCACTGCCGGCAGGCCGATATACCGGTGGTCATCGTCTCCAACACGGTCTGCGGGACCGGTGTGCGAAGTGTGCTGCGCGGCTACGGATTCGAAAGCTTCATCAGTGGATGGGTCTGCTCCGACGAGTTCGGGTGGAAGAAGCCGCACCCGGAGATCTTCCGCCGCGCACTGACCATGGCGGGCGTCAGCCCGCAGGAGGCTGCCATGGTCGGCGACAAGCCGTACAACGATGCCTTCGGAGCCCAGCAGGCAGGCATCGCCACCCGCATCATCACCCGGGGAGGATCCGGCACCGAATCGCAGATCGCAGCCGGACTTCAGTCCGGGTGGATCACCCACGTGGTGGACACCCCCGGCCAGATCCCCGCCCTGCTGGGGACGCCGTAGGCGCTCAGCCGGACATGAAGTCCCTGCGCATCAGCGGCCACTGGTCACCGGCCAGATAGGCCAGCAGCACCAGCACAGCCGTAGTGGCGACCACGCAGATGTCCAAGGCGGTCACCTTCAAGTACCCCAGGCGGATATCGCGTCCGCGCTGATCCACTGTGGCATAGGTGAAGCCCCGCGTCTCCAGGGACTCCACTGTGGTGCGGACCGACTGCGCAGTGTTGAGGAAGATCGGGTAGAAGGACAGCACCGCCATCTTCACCCAGTGGACAAGCGTGCGAATGCCGAGGAACCCGTGCCGGGCAGGCGGGGCGGAGCGGATCCGGTAGTTGTCGAAGACAGTGTTGAACTCCTCCACCAGAATCGGCAGCATCCGGTAGCCGTAGCTGACGGCGAAGGCGAGCAGCGCCGGAGCCCGCAGCGAGAGCAGGGCATCCGAAAGCTTCTCCGGGTCCAGGGAGACGAAGGCCGCCATCGAGGCGGTGGAGACTGCCCCCAGCTTCAGCGTCAGCTCCAGCAGAGCCACAGCCGTCTCCGCGTTGCCGCCGAACAGCAGGGCCACCGCCAGGATATAGATGGTCTCCAGCCCCAGGCCCACAATGAACAGCAGAAGCAGCAGCGGCCCGACTCTGGCCAGCGCCACTGAGACCGCTCCCAGAGCAAACAGCCCTGCCAGCACCGTGATGTTGTGGGTCAGCCACGGAGCCGCTGCCATGATGACGTACCACAGCAGCACCATGCGAGGGTCCATCCGGGAGAACAGGCCGCCGCGGGTGGCATAGGCCGCGCGGATCAGCTCCAGCTTCACCCATTCCACACTGACGACGTCACGTTGACGGCGTGCCATGTCAACTCCTCTCCGTCTCCACCAGGTCGCCGCCCAGGGGCTGCTCCTGCCGGAATCTCTGGACGAACTCATCCACCGTCAGCGGGGCGGGACTCATCCCTATCTGCTGCCCCAGCTGCGTGATCTGCGGCGGAACAAGATGGGCCCGGCGCAGCAGCTCGGGCTGGTCGAACAGTTCGCGAGGGCTCAGATCAGCAGCGATCCTGCCTGCGTCCAGCACAATCACTCTGTTGGCCCACTCGCTGACCAATGTCATGTCATGGGTGGCCACCACAGAGCAGGCGATGCTGCCGGAGAGCTGCTCCAGCATGGCGATCACGCTGTCGCGGCTGGCGATGTCCAGAGAGGCGGTCGGCTCATCCAGCAGCAGCACGGAAGGCCGCATGGCCAGCCCGATCGCCAACGTCGCGCGGCGCTGCTGGCCCCCGGAGAGCGTCCGGCCATCAGCATCGGCGAACTCCGCCAGCCGCACCTGGTGCAGGATGTCCTCCACCAGCGAGTCCACATTCTTCTCGCCGCGTCCGGCGGGGAACAGCCTGACATCCCCGCGGATGGACTCTTTGAGGAACATCTGCTGCGGCTGCTGCCAGATGTAGGCGACGTGGTCGGCCAACCGTCCTGCGGAGCGGGAACGGGTGCTGACGCCGTCGACCACCACCTCGCCGCTGCGGGGAACACTGATCCCGGCCAGCAGCTTCAGCAGTGTGGTCTTGCCCGAACCGTTGGAGCCCAGCAGTGCGAGCCGGTCTCCGCGGCGGACCTCCAGGTCGACGTCATGCAGCACCATGCGGAGGTCATTCTTCACCGTCTTATAGCCGTGGCTGACGCTCTGCACAGCCGCGACGGGGGTTTCCTCCCGGTGGGCTGCCGGCCCGGAGCTCTCCGGCCCGGGGGACGGGCGGCTGCCGTTCTGCTCGCCGTCCGGAGGCGTCGTCGTGCTCGACGTCGGCACGGCCGGGGCAGCGGCGCCCAGAGCCGTGACAGCCGAGTCGACGGTGCGAGGGGTGTCCTGCAGGCCCAGGCGCTGAGCCGCCTGGACTATCTGTGGCGCCGGGATGCCGTGGTCCTCCAGCTCCGCCGACCGGTAAACGGCCTCATCCACCGGCAGGTGCCACACCTGAGAGCCCTGACTCATCAGCACCACCGAGGAGGCGAACTGCGCGATGAACTCCGCGTGATGCTCGATGCTGACCACCGTGAGGCCGAACTCCCGGTTGAGCAGCTCCAGCCGCTGGTAGATCTCCAGGGCGCGGGCAGGGTCAAGCTCGGCCACCGGCTCATCGACCACCACGATCTCCGGACGCATCGCCAGCACCGAGGCCAGGGCGGTCAGATGCGCTTGGCCGCCGGAGAGCTGCCACACGAAGCGGTCGGACAGCTCCGTGATGCGCAGCATCTCCAGCGCCTCGGCAGTGCGCTCGGCGTGATCGGCCAGCCCGAAGTTCACCGGACCAAAGGAGACCTCATCCCGCACGGTGGGCCGCACCAGCTGGTTCATGAAGTCCTGGTAGACATACCCGACGCGGCTGGAGAGCTCCGCCACCGAGGAGGTGAACGTGTCGATCCCGCAGACCCGCGCGACTCCGGAGAAGTCACCGGACCAGTAGTGCGGCACCAGGCCGTTGAAGGTCTTGCACAGTGTGGTCTTGGCAGAGCCGTTGCCCCCGACCACGGTGGTGAAGTCTCCCGCCTCGATCTGCAGGTTCACATTGCGCAGCGTGTCTTCGGCGGCCCCTGGGTAGCGGAAGGACACATCCTGCAGATCGATGATGGGGGAGGTCGATGAGCCCATCAGCCGACGTGCTCCTCTTCCGCCGCGGCGCGGTCCGGCTCAGCCGGTGCGACGGGCCGGGCCTGGGCGCGGCGGAACAGGAGGATGGAGGCGCCCAGCAGCACCACGATGGCGGCCACTGAGATCCACAGGAACCAGGTGCCGTACTGCTCCAGGTACTCCGGTTCGAATGCTCCGATGCTGACATCCCAGGCTTCGAGGAACGCGAAGAAGAAGGAGGCCAGCGAGAGCATCAGGGCTGCTCCGACGAACCAGCCCGAGGCCGCGGCCTGGCCCGGAATCGGCTCACCGGGCACGCGCGGACGCATGCCCAGCAGCGGTTCGATGCGGCCGTGCAGGGCAGGAACCAGCCAGAGTGCGGGCAGCACGCCGAAGAGGACCCCGGAGATGATGATGTCGATGCCGAAGCCGACTCCCTCCAGAACCAGCATCGATTCGGGCAGACCCTCTACGTACTCGGCATCCTCGACGCCGACCCACACCTTGGTCAGGTCCACTGCGGCGGAGAGCAGCTTGTCGATGAAGACCACCAAAACGGCACCGACGGCGATCTGCGCGCGGTTGCGGGGGTTACGGATCACCGAGCCGGCGATGAAGATGGCCAAGAACATCTGCAGGAAGCCTTCGACCTCGGCCAGACCGGAGAAATCGCCCATCAGCAGGTCAGTGAAGATGATCTCTCCCAGCGGCGCTCCGAGGGCCACCCAGAAGGGGCTCAGCAGGGCAGCCAGCGTCAGCGGGACGAAGACGAAGTAGGACACCGAGAGGTCGAAGGGACCGATGGTGAGATCGGGGATGATCTCCAGCAGGATGTTCGAGAGTCCGAACATAGACATCGACAGGACAAAGATCATCAGTTTCTGCGGCGGGGTGAGATCCAGGGGCCTGCGGCCCTGGTCGTCAGTGCCGCGCAGGGCGCCAGCGCGGCGGTAGGCAATCTCAGTCATGGGTGTCTCCTCAGGGCAAGAGGCGTGCGGCGGCGGCGCAGCGCAGGGTGCTTCCAAACCAATGGCGAGCAGACGGAGCAGGCGTTCGAACGCGCAGGCTCCATGGGCTGCGGGACGGAGTGGACCGTTCCAGCAGTCAGGCTAGAGAGGCTGGGTTACTCCGGGTTGAACGCTGAGCTGACATTGGGATAAATGGCGCGGCCAAACCGCTGGAACGCTCCAGCACCGGCTGACACGCCCGTCGGGCCCTCGAATGAGCAGCGGGTAGGTGGATGCTATGGTGGACGCCATCGCGCCGCTTGCAGGCGGTTCTTTCAGCGTGCACTTGCGCGCGTGCCCCTTCGGTGTGTATCCTGAAACTTCGCGTTTCCCGTACCTTTTTCATGCCTTCATATAGCGGTGGGCATAAGTGTGGACGGCGCTGCTGGCGCAGCGGCGCCGCTCAAAAGTGGAAGCGATCCCGAACGCACGATACGAAGGTCTGTGGAAGGATCCCTCTTGGTCGCCTCGAGCACCTCTACTCAAACCGCTGCCTCGGCCCGCACCGCTGAATATGCCGGCCGACCCTCATTCGCAAAGATCCACGAACCCCTCGACGTTCCTGAGCTGCTGGCTCTGCAGATCGAGTCCTTCGACCGCCTGGTCGGAAACGAGGCTTGGGCCGCCCGTGTGGCTGAAGCCAAGGAGAAGGGCATCAAGGGTGTCTCCGACACCTCCGGTCTGGCCGACATCTTCGAAGAGATGTCCCCCATCGAGGATTTCCAGGGCACTATGTCCTTGAGCTTCTCCGACCCGGAGTTCGCCGACCCGAAGATGTCGGTGGAGGAGTGCAAGGACCACGACACCACCTACTCGGCCCCGCTGTACGTCAAGGCCGAGTTTATGAACCACAACACCGGCGAGATCAAGCAGCAGACCGTGTTCATGGGCGACTTCCCGCTCATGACCGATCGCGGCACCTTCATCATCAACGGCACCGAGCGTGTGGTGGTCTCCCAGCTGGTCCGCTCCCCGGGCGCCTACTTCGAGACCTCGCAGGACAAGACCAGCGATAAGGACATCTACACCGCCAAGGTCATCCCCTCCCGCGGTGCGTGGTTCGAGCTCGAGATCGACAAGCGGGACCAGGTCGGCGTGCGGCTGGACCGCAAGCGCAAGCAGCCGGTCACCGCCCTGCTGAAGGCCCTGGGCTGGACCGAATCCCGGATTGTGGAGGAGTTCGGCGGATACGACTCCATCCGCGCCACCCTGGAGAAGGACACCTTCGAGACCCAGGACGAGGCGCTGCTGGACATCTACCGCAAGCTGCGCCCGGGCGAGCCGCCCACGGTGGAGGCCGGCCGCTCCCTGCTGGAGGGCCTGTACTTCACCCCGAAGCGCTACGACCTGGCCAAGGTGGGCCGCTACAAGCTCAACCGCAAGCTGGGCGTGGACAAGGACTTCGCGGACCCGGATTCCTCGGTGCTGACCGAGGCCGACATCACCGCGATGATCCACTACCTGTGCGCGCTGCACGCCGGCGAGGGCTCCATCAAGGGCATTCGCGACGGCGAGGAGGTCGACATCCCGGTCACCCTGGATGACATCGACCACTTCGGCAACCGCCGCATCCGCGCCGTCGGAGAGCTCATCGAGAATCAGGTCCGCACCGGCCTGTCCCGCATGGAGCGCGTGGTCCGCGAGCGGATGACCACCCAGGACGTGGAAGCCATCACTCCGCAGACGCTGATCAACATCCGTCCGGTGGTGGCCTCCATCAAGGAGTTCTTCGGAACCTCCCAGTTGAGCCAGTTCATGGACCAGAACAACCCGCTGGCCGGGCTGACGCATAAGCGGCGTCTCTCCGCGCTGGGCCCGGGCGGTCTGAGCCGTGACCGTGCCGGCATGGAGGTCCGTGACGTCCACCCGTCGCACTACGGCCGCATGTGCCCCATCGAGACCCCCGAAGGCCCGAACATCGGCCTGATCGGCTCGCTGGCGACCTATGGCCGGATCAACAACTTCGGCTTCATCGAGACCCCCTACCGCAAGGTGGTCGACGGCAAGGTCACCGATGAGATCGAGTACCTCACCGCTGATGACGAGCTGCTGGCCAATATCGCTCAGGCCAATGCCCCGCTGAACGAGGATGGAACCTTCACTGAGGAGTCCGTGCTCTGCCGCGGCCGCGTGGGCGCCTCCGGCGGCGAGCCGGGCGAGCCGAGCCTGGTGGCTCCTGCCGACATCGACTACATGGACGTCTCCCCGCGTCAGATGGTCTCGGTGGCCACCGCCCTGATTCCGTTCCTGGAGCACGACGACGCCAACCGCGCTCTGATGGGCGCGAACATGCAGCGTCAGGCAGTGCCGCTGCTGGAGAGCGAGTCCCCGCTGGTGGGCACCGGTATGGAGAAGTACGCGGCCGTCGACGCCGGCGACTCGGTCATTGCGACCAAGCCCGGTGTGGTCACTAAGGTCGCCGCCGATCTGGTCATCGTCCAGAACGACGACGGCTCCTACACCAACTACCCGATCATGAAGTTCCAGCGCTCCAACCAGGGCAACGCATACAACCAGCAGGTGCGCGTGGCCGAGGGCGACCGGGTCGAGCGCCAGTCGATCATCGCCGACGGCCCCTCCACCGAGCACGGTGAGCTGGCCCTGGGCAAGAACCTGCTGGTGGCCTTCATGTCCTGGGAGGGGCACAACTTCGAGGACGCCATCATTCTGTCCCAGCGCCTGGTGCAGGACGATGTGCTCACCTCCATCCACATTGAGGAGCACGAGGTCGACGCCCGCGACACCAAGCTCGGTGCCGAGGAGATCACCCGTGACATCCCCAATGTCTCCGAGGAGATGCTGGCCCAGCTGGACGAGCGCGGCATCATCCACGTCGGTGCCGAGGTGGAGTCCGGCGACATCCTGGTCGGCCGTGTCACGCCCAAGGGTGAGACCGAGCTGACTCCGGAGGAGCGCCTGCTGCGGGCGATCTTCGGTGAAAAGTCCCGCGAAGTGCGCGACACCTCCCTGAAGGTGCCCCACGGTGAGGCCGGCACGGTCATCGGTGTGCGAATCCTCGACGCCGAGGAGACCGAGCTGCCCCCGGGTGTGAACCAGGTGGTCCGGGTCTACGTGGCCCAGAAGCGCAAGATCACCGACGGCGACAAGCTCGCCGGCCGCCACGGCAACAAGGGTGTGATCTCCAAGATCCTGCCGGTCGAAGATATGCCCTTCCTGCCTGACGGCACCCCGGTCGACGTCGTGCTCAACCCGATGGGTGTGCCCGGCCGTATGAACATCGGCCAGGTCATGGAGCTGCACCTGGGCTGGGCCGCTGCCAACGGCTGGAACATCGAGGGTGACCCCGAGTGGCTGAAGTCGCTGCCGAACCTGCCGAAGCAGACCGGCCCGACCAAGGTCGCCACCCCGGTCTTCGACGGCGCCGAGCTGGACGAGCTGCGCGGCATCCTGGAGGCCACCAACCCCTCCCGCGACGGCGAGCAGCTGGTCAGCGCCGACGGCAAGGCAGTGCTGTTCGACGGCCGCTCCGGCGAGCCGTTCCCGGACCCGGTCTCCGTGGGCTACATGTACATCCTGAAGCTCCACCACCTGGTGGACGAAAAGATCCATGCCCGCTCCACCGGCCCGTACTCGATGATTACGCAGCAGCCGCTGGGCGGTAAGGCCCAGTTCGGCGGCCAGCGCTTCGGTGAGATGGAGGTCTGGGCCCTGGAGGCCTACGGCTCCGCCTACACCCTGCAGGAGCTGCTGACCATCAAGTCCGATGACATCCATGGCCGCGTCAAGGTCTACGAGGCCATCGTCAAGGGCGAGGACATCCCCGAACCCGGCGTGCCTGAGTCCTTCAAGGTGCTCATCAAGGAGATGCAGTCGCTGTGCCTGAACGTCGAGGTGCTCAACGAGCACGGAGACGCCTTCCAGATGCGCGACGCCGACTCCGATGACTCCGGATTCAGCGCCGCCGAGGAGCTCGGCATCGACCTGAGCCGCGCAGAGCCCAGCTCGGTCGAAGAAGTCTGACCGGCTTCTTCCTCACCACGCTTGACGAATCTTCACAGAGCAGAAAAGAGAGATAACGGACTATGTCCACTGAATCCTCATTCGACACAATGCGCATCGGGCTGGCGACCACCGACGACATCCTGCGCTGGTCCCACGGCGAGGTCAAGAAGCCCGAGACCATCAACTACCGCACCCTGAAGCCGGAGAAGGACGGGCTGTTCTGCGAGAAGATCTTCGGACCTTCCCGCGACTGGGAGTGCTACTGCGGCAAGTACAAGCGCGTGCGCTTCAAGGGCATCACCTGTGAGCGCTGCGGTGTGGAGGTCACCCGCTCCAAGGTCCGCCGCGAGCGGATGGGCCACATTGAGCTGGCCGCACCGGTGACCCACATCTGGTACTTCAAGGGTGTGCCCTCCCGCCTGGGCTACCTGCTGGACCTGGCGCCGAAGGACCTGGAGAAGGTCATCTACTTCGCCGCCTATATGATCACCCACGTGGACGAGGATCGGCGCCACGAAGACCTGCCCAACCTGCAGGCCGAAGTGGACCAGGAGGTCAACCACCTCACCTCCCAGCGCGATGCCGACATCGCTGCGATCTCCAAGGAGCTCGAGGACGGACTGGCGGAGCTGGAGTCCGAGGGCGCCAAGGCCGCGGAGAAGAAGAAGTTCCGCGAGACCAAGGAGAAGCAGATGGCCCAGCTGCGCAAGCGCGCAGATGCGGAGATCGAGCAGATCCAGAACGTCTGGGAGCGGTTCAAGAACATCTCCGTGGGCGACCTCGAAGGTGATGAGACCCTCTTCCGCGAGATGCGCGCCAAGTACGGGGAGTACTTCGAGGGCTTCATGGGCGCCGAGGCCATCCGCCGCCGCCTGCAGACCTTCGACATGGAGGCCGAGGCGGAGGCGCTGCGCGAGACCATCGCCACCGGCAAGGGTCAGCGCAAGACTCGCGCGCTGAAGCGGCTGAAGGTCCTCAACGCCTTCCTGGTCAACGGCAACTCGCCCACCGGCATGGTGCTCGAGGCCGTTCCGGTGATTCCGCCGGAGATCCGCCCGATGGTGCAGCTGGACGGCGGACGCTTCGCCACCAGCGACCTCAACGATCTCTACCGCCGCGTGATCAACCGCAACAACCGCCTGAAGCGGCTGCTGGATCTGGGCGCCCCGGAGATCATCATCAACAATGAGAAGCGCATGCTTCAGGAGTCGGTCGACAACCTGTTCGACAACGGCCGCCGCGGCCGTCCGGTCACCGGACCGGGCAACCGCCCCCTGAAGTCGCTCTCCGACATGCTCAAGGGCAAGCAGGGCCGGTTCCGCCAGAACCTGCTGGGCAAGCGTGTGGACTACTCGGGCCGTTCGGTCATCGTGGTGGGTCCGCAGCTGAAGCTGCACGAGTGCGGCCTGCCCAAGCAGATGGCTCTGGAGCTGTTCAAGCCGTTCGTGATGAAGCGGCTGGTGGACCTCAACCACGCACAGAACATCAAGTCCGCCAAGCGGATGGTGGAGCGCCAGCGCTCCGCTGTGTGGGACGTGCTCGAAGAGGTCATCACCGAGCACCCGGTGCTGCTGAACCGTGCACCCACCCTGCACCGTCTGGGCATCCAGGCCTTCGAGCCGCAGCTGGTGGAGGGCAAGGCCCTGCAGCTGCACCCGCTGGTCTGCGCGGCCTTCAACGCCGACTTCGACGGTGACCAGATGGCAGTCCACCTGCCGCTGGGACCGGAGGCGCAGGCCGAGGCGCGCATCCTGATGCTGTCCTCGAACAACATCCTCAAGCCCTCCGACGGCCGTCCGGTGGCCCTGCCGGCCCAGGACATGGTCATCGGCCTGCACCACCTGACCACGGTGCGCGAGGACGAGGCCGGCGCAGGCCGCGCCTTCTCCTCGGTGGGTGAGGCGCAGATGGCCTTCGATCTGAAGCAGCTGCACCTCAACGCCCCGGTGAAGATCACCGTGGACGGATTCGTGCCCTCGGCTGAGGTGCCGGCTCCGGAGGGATGGGAGGCCGGCCAGCCGGCCACCATCGAGACCACGCTGGGCAAGGTGCTGTTCAACGAGCTGCTGCCGGCCGACTACCCCTGGCAGGACAAGCTGGCCGACAAGAAGCAGCTCGGTGTGCTGATCAACGACATCTCCGAGCGGTACTCCACCGTGGAGGTCGCCCAGACCCTGGACAACCTCAAGGACGCCGGGTTCTACTGGTCGACCCGCTCGGGTGTCACCGTGGCCATCTCGGACATCACCTCCGACTTCGACAAGGCCTCCATCATGGAGAAGTACGAGGCCCAGGTCGCCAAGGTGGAGGAGGAGTTCGGGCTCGGCTTCATCGGCAAGGAGAACCGCACCCAGGAGCTGCAGGAGATCTGGTCCAAGGCCACCAGTGAGATCGAGCAGGCGATGATGGAGGGGATGGACTCCCTGAGCAACATCAACCGCACGGTCACCTCCGGTGCACGAGGCAACTGGAACCAGATCCGCCAGATCGCCGGTATCCGTGGCCTGGTGACCAACCCCAAGGGTGACATCATCCCGCGGCCCATCAAGTCCTCCTACCGCGAGGGCCTGACCGTTCTGGAGTACTTCATCGCCACCCACGGCGCCCGCAAGGGTCTGGCCGACACCGCGCTGAAGACCGCGAACTCCGGATACCTGACCCGTCGTCTGGTGGACGTCTCCCAGGACGTCATCGTCCGTGAAGAGGACTGCGGCACCACCCGCGGCCTCACCGTGCCGATCGCCCAGCCGAAGTACTACGCCCACGACGACGACCTGCGCCCCGACGGCGTGCTGGTCAAGTCCGGACGCAAGTACATCAGCGAGGACATCGACGACGACGCCGAGGTGGAGCTGCACAAGATGGTGGAGACCTCCGCCTACTCGCGCACGCTGGCCGAGGCCGTGGCGGATGCGAACGGCGAGGTGCTGGCCGAGGCCGGCACCGAGGTGGGCGATGTGCTCATCGACAAGCTGTTCAAGGCCGGGGTGAAGTCCATCAAGGTGCGCTCGGTGCTGACCTGTGAGTCGCCGGTGGGCACCTGCGCCACCTGCTACGGACGCTCCATGGCAGCCGGCCACCGGGTCGACGTCGGCGAGGCTGTGGGCATCATCGCCGCACAGTCCATCGGCGAGCCCGGCACCCAGCTGACCATGCGTACCTTCCACTCCGGCGGTGTCGCCTCCGCGGATGACATCACCCAGGGTCTGCCCCGTATCCAGGAGCTCTTCGAGGCCCGCACCCCGAAGGGTGTGGCACCCATCGCCGAGTCCTCCGGCCGGGTCCGCTACGAGGAGGATGAGAAGCAGGCTCGCCTGGTGCTCACTCCCGACGACGGCTCCGAGGAGCAGGTCTACCCGATCCTGCGCCGCGCCCGCCTGCTGGTGGACCTGGGCGAGGACCTCTCCGGCACCGCGCATGTGGAGGTCGGCACCCAGCTGATCCGCGGCCACGTGGATCCCAAGCAGGTGCTGCGTGTGCTCGGCCCGCGGGCCGCCCAGAAGTTCCTGGTGGCCGAGGTGCAGGAGGTGTACCAGTCCCAGGGTGTGGGCATCCACGACAAGCACGTGGAGGTCATCGTCCGTCAGATGCTGCGCCGGATCACCGTCATCGAATCCGGTGACACCGATCTGCTGCCCGGTGAGCTGTCCGACCGGTTCCGCTTCCAGCAGGCCAATAAGGCGGCGTTCGAGCAGGGCAAGCGCCCGGCCTCGGGCCGTGACGAGCTGATGGGCATCACCAAGGCCTCGCTGGCCACCGACTCCTGGCTCTCGGCGGCCTCCTTCCAGGAGACCACCCGGGTGCTCACCCAGGCCGCAATGGAGGGCAAGTCCGATCCTCTGCTGGGCCTGAAGGAGAACGTGATCATTGGTAAGCTCATCCCGGCCGGCACCGGCCTGGACCGCTACACCCAGACAGAGGTGGAGCCCACCGAGGACGCCAAGGCGAACCTCTTCACCGGCCCCAGCCTGTATGGGTCCAGCTTCGACTACGCCGGAGCTGATACCGACAGCGAGTTCCACGCGATCCCGCTGGAGGACTACAACACCGACGTCGACTTCCGGTGAGTGATCACTAGGTAACGACGCCGCCGGCTCCGCGCCGGCAATCACCGAAGGCCCGGGCCGGGTACCCCGAGAGGGACCCCGCCCGGGCCTTCGTGCGTCCAGACGCGGGTCCAGGCACGCGCATCACGGTATGGTGACGATGCCGCCGTCAGCCTTGACCGGCCTCACGGGCGTTCGTACTGTCCTGACTATGAGTGCATTCCTCCGGCTGCTGGCTGCCGCTGCAGCAGTATGCCTGCTGCTGGCCGGCTGCGGCTCCGGAGCCGACGAGTCCCGGTCTGACTCGGCCGCCGGTGATATGGCCGCCCCGGAAGTTGCCGATGAGGCTGCCGCCGAGCAGGAATCCGCCGACCTGGCGGGGGAGGGGGAGCCGGCCGCTGATCGCCAGGTGATCACCAATGCCTACGCCGAGGTGGAAGTCCGCGAGGCATCCGAGGCCGCCGAGGAGGTGCTCAGCTGGACGGACCAAGCCTCAGGCTATGTGGAGTCCCGGCGGGAACGCACAGACGACGACGGCCGCACCACCCACGCCTCGCTGACCCTGCGTGTGCCGGCTGACTCTCTGGCCGGGCTGCTGGAGGACCTGGACGAACTCGGCGAGGTCACCGAACTGAGCGAAACCGCCCGGGACGTCACCTCCGCGGTGCGGGACCTGGACGCCCGGATCGAAGCACTGGAGACATCGGTGGACCGTCTTCTGGAGATCATGGAGGAATCCGGATCGGCCGAGGAGCTGCTGCAGGTGGAGACCACTCTCAGTGAGCGGCAGGCCGATCTGGAGGCTCTGGTGGCTGAGCGCGACTCGCTCACCGACAGGGTGGATATGTCCACCCTGGAGCTGGAACTGGTCACCGCGGACTACACCGCAGTCCAGGCCGGAGGATTCCTCGGCGGACTGCAGCAGGGATGGAACGCTCTGATCAGCACCGCCAATGTACTGCTGGTCGCCCTCGGGGCCGCGCTGCCGTGGCTGGCAGTTCTGGCGGTACCGGCCGTCGTCGTGCTGCTGCTGATCCGCCGCCGCCTGCGCCGCCGCACCGCCGAGCGTCCGGCACCACCGGAGCAGGACACCGCAGGTTCCACACCATCCTCCGAGGTTGTGTAGGCTCATGATGCATGGGGGATGGACGCACTGCGACGCTCAATGTCGCGCCCGGATCAGTGATCAGTGTCCGGGACGAAGAATGGCTGGTCACTGCCGCTGAAGACTCCGCCCAGGGGACCCTGGTCCATGTACGGGGACTCAGCGAGCTGGTTCGTGATACGCAGGCCTCGTTCTACTCCGGCCTGGACGAGATCACGGTGGTCGATCCGCGCCACGCCCGGGTGGTTGCTGACACCAGCCCCGGCTACCGGCTCTCGAAACTCCATCTGGAAACGACGCTGCGGAAGACCCCGCACCCCACCACCGAAGCCCGGCTGACGGTCTCCACACGGACGCTGGCGGATCCCTTGCGCTATCAGCAGCTGGCTGCGGCAAAAGCCTTAGACCCGGAGAGCATTCGTCCGCGCATTCTGCTGGCGGATGCGGTCGGACTGGGCAAGACCTTCGAGATCGGGATGATCCTCGCTGAATTGGCCGCCCGTGGTCGGGCTGAGCGGATCCTCATCGTGACGCCGCGGCACGTACTTGAGCAGTTCCAGCAGGAGATGTGGGCACACTTCGCGCTGCCCTTCGTTCGGCTGGACTCGGCTGGCATCCAGAAGGTCAGGCAGAAGCTGCCGGCCTCGCGCAATCCGTTCACCTACTTCAAACGTGCCATCATCAGCATCGATACGCTCAAGTCGGCCCAGTACCGGGCTCACTTGGAGAAGATGCGGTTCGATGCAGTGGTCATCGACGAATCCCACAATCTGTCCAACAGCCAAACTCTGAACAATCAGCTGGCGCGGCTGCTGGCGCCGCGAACCGATGCACTGATCCTGGCTTCGGCCACCCCGCACAACGGGAACCAGGCCTCTTTCGCCGAGCTGATCCGGCTGCTGGACCCCACAGCAGTCTCCCCGGAGGGTGAGATTGATGAGGCCGCCGCGTCCCGGCTGATCATCCGCCGCCACCGGTACAGCCCGGAGGTGGCCGAAGAGGTCGGCCAGGACTGGGCAGAGCGCCCCGAGCCGAAGAACCTCCTGGTGGAGGCCACCGATGCGGAGAACGCCTTGGCCGCAGAGATCGCCGAAACCTGGCTGTACCCGTCCACCGGTACTGCGCCCTCGGCCTCAGGAAACCGCCTGTTCGGCTGGACTCTGGCCAAAGCTTTCCTCTCCTCACCGGCAGCCCTGATGGAGACGATCACCGAGCGGCTCAAGCGCCTGGAGGCTCAGACCTCTGAGGACGTACGCCGCGAACGAGACGCACTGACCCGCCTGAGGGAGCTGACCGAGGCAGCCCTGGCAGAACCCGGTGCCAAACTCACCCGGCTCGCAGAGGAGCTCAAAGCCATAGGCGTCGGCCCCCGGTCAGACCGCCGGGCAGTGGTCTTCGCCGAACGGGTAGCGACCCTTCACCACCTGGCAGACCAGCTCGCAACCCAGTTGAAGCTGCCGGACAAGGCGGTGCAGGTGCTCCACGGGGGGCTCTCAGACGTGGAGCAGCAGCGGATCGTGGACGAGTTCAAACGCGGCTCGGCGGATGTGCGCTTGCTGATCACCGGAGATATGGCCTCCGAGGGTGTGAATCTGCATGCCCAGTGCCACCACCTGTTCCATTACGACATTCCGTGGTCGCTGATCCGGCTGGAGCAGCGCAACGGACGCATCGATCGCTACGGCCAGCAGCACCCGCCGCAGATCAGCACTCTGCTGCTGACCCCGGACCATGACCAGTTCCGCGGAGACCTGCGCGTCTTCACCGCCCTGATCGAGAAGGAGCATGCCGCTCACCGCGTACTGCACGATGTCGCCTCCCTGATGGGCAAGGGCACTGCTGCAGCTGAGGAGAAAGCCATTATGGAAGCGCTGGCTGCCCAGCAGCCGGTGGAGGTTGATGAGCTGGTTCCCGACGTCGAGGATCTCGACGACGACGGCGGCTGGGGAGAGATAGAAGCGATGCTGGCCTCTGCCGGTTCCACCGAAGAGACCGCCTACCCGGCTGAGACCGTCCGCAGATCGCCGCATGTCTCGCTCTACGGCTCGGAGGTCGAATACCTGGAGCAGGCCCTGCAGCAGGCGTTCGAGGACCCGCATTCCAAGCTCGGTTGGACCAATCACCAGCCCGACTCGGCGATCGCCGAATTCGAGGTCACCGCAGAGATCTCGGACCTGCGGCGTCGTCTGGAGAATCTGCCGCAGGACTATCTGAGCGAGCGGCGCGTCTTTGAGCGCATCCGGCTGGCCACTTCTAAGGAGCAGGGGCGCCAGCAGCTGCACCGGGCCCGGGCCCAGGAGACCATCACCTGGCCCGAGGCCCACTATCTGGGGCCCCTGCATCCGGTGACCGACTGGGCGGCTGACCGAGCTCTGGCGGAACTGAGCCGCAATGAGGTGCTGGCGCTGCGTGCTCGAGTGGAGATGCCCACGTTCCTGATGCTCGGCACCGTCAGCAACCGTCGTGGTCATCTGCTCTCGCGGGTGTGGATGGCGGTCAACGCTTATTACGCAGAGCCCCTGAGCGACCTGGCGGAGTGGTTGGACCGCACGGGCCTCAACGGACGCCTGCGCAATCCAGGCTCGCTGGATCCGACCCCGCTGCAGGACCTGCTGCCGGACGCGGTGATGAAGGCGCAGGCAAGTCTCAGCCAAGCTTCGGCGGCTGCTCGCCAGGACGCGCAACGCCGCTTGGAGGAATGGCTGGGCCGGGCTCGCAGCTGGGAGCAGCAGGCCAATGCGCTGACCAGCCGTGCCGAACTGCGCTCCCGTCGGGAGCGCATCCACCAGGAGAAGCAGCTGGCCGAAGACCTGCGCCCGGCTCAGGAGCTGGTGCGTCCTCTGCTGGCGGTGCTTCCGGAAGGAGATGCCTGATGCCGCAGTTCGAATCCCTCACCAATGTGCGGGAGTTCCTCAGCGACCACTATTTCACCAGCGACGACGCCAAAGGGAGCTTCCTCAAAGAGGTCAAGGACCTGCGCAAGGAGTGGAACAAGGCAGCCAAGGAAGGCCACGCCACCACACACTCCCGCTTCACCGCTGCCCGGGCGGACCTGGTGCGCCGTCTGGCAGTACTCGCGCCAGACACCTCCACTCAGGTGGTGGCAGAGACCGCAGCTCTGCTGCGCGAGACCCTCGGCTACCCAGGTGAGACGAACACATGGACCACCGAGCGGTCCGGACAGCCGCTGCAGATCGCCAAACTGTGGGCCGAGCGGACGGAAAGCTCCTCAGCGGCACCCCGGGTGCTGTGGATCGACGCGACCCCAGCAGAGTCGCTTGACGACGCGGTGGCCACCTCCGTCCCCCTGACAGAGGTCCTGGAAGCCGACAAGCCGGCCCGCAAACCGTTGGGCAAACTGATCTCCGATGTGTTCCTCAGCGAGGACGCGCCCGCCTATATCATCGCCTCCGCCGGCCGGTTCTTGCTGCTGGCCGAGAAGGAGCGCTGGCCGGAGGGACGGTATCTGGCCGCCGACGTGCAGCTGGTCGCCGAACGGAACGAAACCAAGAACGGCGGGGAGATCGACTACCTGCTGGCCGTCTTCGGACGCGACTCCGTACGCCCGGCAGCTGACGGCAGCATCTGGTGGAACCGCGTCCTGGAGGAGTCGGTCAGCCACGCGGTGGCGGTCTCGAAAGACCTGCGTGAGGGGGTGCGCCGCAGCATCGAAGTCATCGCTAATGATGTGCTGCTGCGCCGCTCCCGCCAGGGCCTGGACAACTCGCGGGTCGACGGTCAGGAGCTCGCCCGCCAGTCCCTGCGGTACCTCTACCGGATCCTGTTCCTCCTCTTCGCCGAGGCCACCCCCGAGCTGGAGGTGTTGCCAGTCGGAGCCGGTGAGTACGACGCCGGCTACGGGTTGGAACGGCTGCGTGAACTCATCACCCATGAGCTGACCACCCCGCAGGCCCGCGGAGGCACCCACTTCTATGAGTCACTGGATCTGCTGTTCCGCCTCATCAACGGCACCCACCCCTCTCAGCAGGGCTCGGGAGAGGAGGACGAAGCCGACCGAGGGGATGAGGCCGCGGACTACCGGGCCGGCTTGAGCTTCCAGCCGTTGAAGGCTGACCTGTTCGACCCAAACCGGACAGCTCTGATCGACCAGGTCCAGCTGTCGAATGAGGCCCTGCAGAACGTGTTGGCACGGCTGCTGCTGACCAGTGAGAAGAAGGGCGCCCAGCGCGGCTTCGTCTCCTACGCGACCCTGGGCATCAACCAGCTCGGCGCAGTCTATGAGGGCCTGATGTCCTATACCGGCTTCATCGCCCCCGAAGACCTCTACGAAGTTGCCCCGCACGGCAACTCGGAGAAGGGCTCGTGGGTCGTGCCGGTCTCCCGGTGGGACGAGGAGCTGCAGCCGCATCTGGTGAAGACGGTCGACGAGGACACCGGCACGGAAACTCCCGTACTGCACAAGGCAGGCTCGTTTGTCTATCGATTGGCCGGCCGGGAGCGGCAGCAGTCCGCCAGCTACTACACCCCGGAGGTGCTCACGCGGTTCGTGGTCCAGCAGGCCCTTGCTGAGCTGCTGGACCAGCAGGAGCGTACGACCACGGCTGAAGAGATCCTCCAGCTGAGCATCTGCGAGCCGGCACTGGGGTCGGGGGCCTTCGCCATCGAGGCAGTCAACCAGCTGGCCGAGGAGTATCTGACCCGTCGCCAGACCGAGCTCGGTGTGAAGATCCCGGCAGAGGACTATGCGCTTGAGCTGCAGAAGGTGAAGGCGCAGATCGCCCTGCACCAGGTGCACGGTGTGGACCTCAACGCCACCGCCGTGGAGCTGGCTGAGGTCTCCTTGTGGCTGGCCACCATGAGCAGGGGGCTGCGGGCACCCTGGTTCGGTCTGCGACTGAAGCGCGGCAATTCACTTATCGGCGCTCGCCGCGCCACCTACTCCACCGACGCCGTGGAGCGAAAAGACTACTTCAGCGAGGCGCCCGCGGCACACCCGCTGACCGGAATGGTGCAGGCCATGGACCACGGCGGGGTCGACCCCCAGGTGGCGGGTCGCATCTTCCACTTCCTGCTTCCCGGGGAGGAGTGGGGCGCCGCAGTAGGGGCCAAGGAGGCCAAGTCGCTCGCCCCGGAGAACCAGAAGCTGCTCAAAGCCTGGCAGCGGGAGATCCGGAAGAAGCTGACCAAAGCACAGGTGAAGCGCCTGGTGGCTCTGACCGAACAGGCAGAAGCTTTGTGGCCCATCGCGTTGTGCCGGTTGCAGGTGGCGGAGTCAGAGGCTCGCCGAGAGATCAACTATTTCGGAAAGCAGGACGAGCCGCTGGGTGCACCGGCCGTCACCCGTGAAGAGATCGAGCGCAAGCTCGGCGACCCCGACGGTGTCTTCCAGCGCCTGAAGCGGGTGATGGATGCGTGGAATGCATTGTGGTTCTGGCCGGTCCGTCCGGACGGCGATGAACAGCCCCTGCCGCCGGATATTGACGAGTGGATCCGTGGGGTGGAAGCGGTCCTGGGTGCTCCGGTGGCAGCAGGTCGGGGCCGGTACGCCCCGGGACAGGGCCAGCAGAGTTTCCTCTCCACGGCAGACTGGAATGATCTGGACGCGGCCGAGTCGTTCCAACGGTCGATCTCCGGCATGAAGGACATTGACTCTGCTCTGCGGGATCACCCCTGGCTCAAGACGTGTGAGGAGATCGCCCAAGACCAGGGCTTCTTCCACTGGGAGCTGGAGTTCGCCACGGTCTTCGCCCGCGGAGGATTTGATCTTCAGGTCGGCAACCCGCCCTGGGTCAGACCTCGCTCGGATGTTAATGCCCTGCTTGCCGAGGGCGACCCGTGGTGGCAGCTGAAGAGCAAGTCCACTGCCCAAGAGGACAAAGCCCGCCGGGAGAAAGCTCTGGCACTGCCCGGCGTCTCGGAGCTGGTGCTGGAGGGCACTGCAGAGGTTGCTGTCATCGCGTCCTATGTGGGTTCACCGACGCTCTATCCGCATTTGGCAGGTCTGCAGCCCGATCTGTACCGCTGCTTCATGGAACAGACCTGGCGGCACACACGAGCCGCAGAATCACAGGACGAACCAACAGGTTCAGTGGCTCTGATCCATCCGGAGAGTCACTTCACCGACGAGAAGGCCGGCAATCTTCGTGCTGCCACCTACCGGCGACTCCGTCGGCACTGGCAGTTCATGAACG
>NZ_JAJUJJ010000036.1 GCF_029265375.1 Nesterenkonia sp. | reverse complement strand
GAAGGGTCGCCCCTTCCTGCCTGTGGGCTTAGGCAGCTGATCAGCAATCAGCTCCCACTGAGCATCAGAGAGCACCTGGAAACGTGACATGCCTCCAGGCTTCCAGCTGGTCCCTCACATATTTCTCAGACACGCCCTAGTCCCGGTAGGTGAGAGCAGCTGCGCGCTCAGGAGGCCTGCTGACGGCGGGCACGCATCTGCGCCAGCTCGTCGGTCCCGCCGAATGCATCCAATTCAGGCTGGTCGGCCGCGGGCTTGGCAGCGGCCTCCTCGCTGCGTTCGCGGGGAAGTTCGGCCAGACTGCCCTCCACCTCGCGCCAGACCCGGCCCACGGCAATGCCGAAGACCCCCTGGCCGCCCTGGACGAGGTCGATCACCTCGTCATGTGAGGTGCACTCGTAGACGCTTGCTCCATCCGACATCAGAGTGATCTGCGCCAGGTCATCGACTCCGCGCTCGCGCAGGTGCTCGATGGCGGCACGGATCTGCTGCAGCGAGACGCCGGTGTCCAGAAGCCGCTTGACGACTTTGAGCACCAGAATGTCGCGGAAGGAGTACAGCCTGGCTGAGCCGGAGCCTGAGGCGTTGCGCAGGGAGGGCTCCACCAGTTTGGTGCGCGCCCAGTAGTCCAGCTGCCGGTAGGTGATGCCGGCGGCCGCGCAGGCCACGGGTCCGCGGTATCCGAGCTCTTCGTTGAGGTCCGGCATCCCGTCGACGAACAGCGGCTCCTGCGCGGCAGCAGCCCGTGCGGCGGGGTTTCGCGGCGTATCAGCGCGTGAATCCAGGCTCAACGGTCACCTTCCGTGGTTCAGGGGCTCAGCTGTGGCCGCTGTGCGGCGCAGTGTGAAGTCTGTCTCCACAGTGTATCGGCGTCGCCCTGGGTTCGTGGGGTGACCGCCTGTCTTGCGGCGTGTCAGCCTGCTGCGCGGGTGCCGGGGGCCTGATCTCATGACCGGTCGAAGTCCTCCGGCTCCGCTTCGGAGAGGAACTTCTGAAACTCTTTGATCTCTTCCTCAGAGATCGGTCCCTTCTGCGGCACAGTCTCTGCCTCCTGGCTGGCTGCTGGGGCGCCGGCCGGCGACGCAGATCCGGGCTCCCGCGGGGTCACCGAGACCGCGCGCAGGGTCTGCAGCTCCATGGTCACCCGGCAGTGGGCGCGCACGGCCACAGCGATCGCATCTGAGGCACGGGCGTCAAGGGTGGTGCCGTTGTTCAGCCGGATTGTGCCGGCATAGGTGCTGGCATCCAGCAGTCGCACCTCCACGGCTTCGATGCCGCCGCCGGAGGATTCCAGCACAGCGGTGAGCAGATCGTGGGTCATCGGCCTCGGCGGCACCTCCCCCTGGAGTGCGCGCGCCACGGCTGCGGCTTCGGCCGGACCCACCACCACGGCGACGTGGTACTCCTGGGTATCGGGTTCGGCACCGCGCAGAATGAGCACAGGTTGGCTGCTGGGCAGTTCGACGCGTACGCCGACGACCTCCAGTACCACCTGACGATCAGTCATACACCCAGTTTAGGCGCCTCGGTGCTGTTTTGTGCACCGGGGGAAGACAGTCGACGACGGCGGTGGCTCAGCGCTTGTCGATCTGCTCCACCGCGGAGTCCATGATGGAGGCGCGCAGGTCCTTCAGGCACTGCAGCATCTCCTTGGAAGACTCAGCGACCCGGGCCCGGGCTGCGGCGTCTTTGCGTGCAGCGTGCGGGGCCATGGCCCGGGCGATGAGGTCCAGCTCGGCGTCGGCCGAGCGGCGCAGACTCACCAGGTGCTTCGGCTCCAGGCCGTAGCGGGCCAGCACCCGCACCGCTTTGACTGCTTTGAGGTCGTGGTGGGAATAGTTGCCCTGCGCGTCGGCGGAGATGATGCGGAACTTCTCCAGCGTGTCGAGCATTCCGCGGGTGGCTCCGGAGAGGGCGCGCAGCTCTTTGCGGCTCATCGGCCGGGTGCGCCCGGTGATCTGAGCAGCCAGCTCACCGGTGACCTCGCGGGGACCCACCGGAGCCGACTCCGGCAGCGCCTCCGGCTTCTCGCCGGCGTCGATGGCGTCCATGGTCTGCTTGATCACGTCCAGCGGCATGTACCGGTCGCGCTGCAGAGCAAGGATGAAGCGCAGCCGTTCCACATCACCGGCGGAGTATTTGCGGTAGCCGGAGGCGGTGCGCGCCGGTTCCACCAAATCGCGCTCCTCCAGGAACCGCAGCTTGGATGCAGAGAGGTCCGGGAACTCGTGCTGCAGTTCCCGCAGCACTTCGGAGATCGTGAAGACGTGCGTATCGGCGGGGCCGGCAGATTTGTCCGGCTTCGGCTGACGAGCGGGTGAGGCACTCACTGCGCATCCTCTTTCGGGTTCAGGGGAAGGAAAGAAGTCAGGCCCAGAATAGCGTGCCGTACGCGCAAATTCGTGTTTATTATGTGCCCGAGTAGTAGGTGAGCCGGAATTTTCCGATCTGCACCTCATCGCCGGCGCGCAGTGCGTGACGGTCCACACGGTCATGGTTGACGTAGGTCCCGTTGAGGCTGCCCAGGTCCTCCAGCTCAAATCCGGTCTTAGTCCGGTGCAGCTTCACGTGGCGCCGCGAGACGGTGACGTCGTCGAGGAAGATATCGGCCTCCGGGTGGCGCCCGACCGTCGTCTCGTCCTGATCCACCAGGAAGCGGGCCCCCTGGTTCGCCCCGGTGTGGGCGATCAGCAGCGCGGAGTTCTTCGGCAGGGCGGCGATGGCGGCGCTGTCCTGCTCCGACAGCTTGGGCTCCTGGGTGCCGGTCTGTGCGGGCGGCAGAGAGATGCTGGTGGTCTCCGAGGCACTCTCTCCGCCGGCGACGTTCGGCTGTTCAGTCACCGGGGTCTCCTCATCCGTTCAGGTCGCGCGTGTATGGGACTGCTGCAGAAGGCATGGGAAAGTCCACCCACACTTTTCTCAGATCACAAGTGTATAACAGTCAGCCGGCTTGCTGGGAGTACTGCTCAGCAGACAGCAGGGCATCAATCCCGGAATCCTCCGCCAGAGCGATTTCGAACAGCCAGCCGGCCCCGTACGGATCGGAGTTGATGGCCTGAGGCTCATCGTTGAGCGCCTCGTTGACAGCAGTGATCTCCCCGGACACCGGCGCATAGATGTCGGAGACCGATTTGGTGGACTCGACCTCCCCGACCACGTCTCCGGCGCTGACGGTGGAACCGACTTCCGGGTGCTCCACATAGACCACCTCGCCCAGCGCGTCCTGGGCGAAGTCGGTGATGCCTACGCGCACCACACCGGCGCTCTCAGCGTCGGCCACCCATTCGTGCTCGGCGCTGTACTTCAACTCCGCGGGGATGCTGCTCATCGGTATTCTCCGCTCAGGCTCGGGGACGGGTGCAGACAGGGACAACTTAGCATCTTCTGTGCGCGGCTCAGCCGAGGATCCCCTCCCGCACTGCGCGCAGGACTGCGTTGGTGCGGTAACGGGCGCCGAGCTTGATCAGAATCGAGGAGATGTGGTTCTTCACTGTGCCTTCGGCCAGGTGGATCAGCTCGGCGATCTGCCGGTTGGAATAGCCTTCGGCCACCAGGCGCAGCACCTCAGTCTCCCGCTCACTGAGGGGCCGGTAAGACCACCACCGTGGAGATGATCGCAGGACTGCGCAAGCCCACCGAGGGCACAGTGCGCATCCTGGGGCTGGACCCCTTCACCGACCGGGCACAGGTAAGGCAGCTTCTCGGCGTCCAGCTGCAGCAGGCGTATCTGCACGGGTCGCTGACCGCCCGGGAGCTGGTGAATCTCTACCGGAGCTTCTACCCCCATCCGCTGGAGGCCGAGCAGGCGCTGGAGATGGTGGAGCTGAGCGAGAAGGCGAACACCCGGTTCGATGATCTCTCCGGAGGCCAGATGCAGCGGCTGTCGATCGCCTTGGCGCTGATCGGCCGGCCGCAGGTGGTGATCCTCGATGAGCTGACCACCGGACTGGACCCCAAGGCGCGGCGGCGGATCTGGGCGACCATCGAGTCGCTGGCCGAGCAGACGGTGATTCTGGTCAGTCACGCCATGGATGAGGTGGAGCGGCTCTGCGACCGGGTCGCGCTGATCGACGCCGGGCGCATCATCGCTCAGGGCACACCTGCGCAGCTGAGGCAGCAGGCCGGCGTCGAGACGCTGGTGGACGCGTTCGTAGGACTGACCGGCAGAGAGTGGGACCACGACGAGGAGGACGACTGACGATGAGCACCATAGTTGAAGCCCGCAGGCCGGGCGCATACGCGTGGCTGAAGCTGATCGAAGCGGAGGCCAAGATGGTCATCCGCGATACCGCTGGGCTGATTGTCCCCCTCGGTATGCCGCTGCTGATCCTAGTGATGCAGGGCATCTCCATCGAAGACGCCGGCCAGGAGGTCGCCGAGGGGGTGACAGTACTGAGCGCATACGTGGTGCCGATCATCGTGACCATGGTGATCTCCATGACCGCGGTGATCAATATGCCCAGCTTCCTGGCCACCTACCGGAAGACCAAGCTGCTGCGCCGACTGGCGGTCACCCCGGCCTCGCCGGCCATGGTGCTCATCGCCCAGATGGTGGTCAGTCTGGTCCAGATCCTGTTGGGAGTCGCCGTGGCCCTGACAGCGGCGTTCCTCTTCTTCGAGGCGAACCTCCCTCAGGCTCCGTGGGCTGCGCTCGCGACACTGGGCGTGTGCTGCGCAGCCATGTATGGGGTGGGGATGATTGTGGCCTCCATCGCGCCGACTCCAAACTCCTCTGTGGCTATCGGTCTGGTGGCATTCTTCGGCATGGCGGCCCTGGGTGGGATGTTCGGCGGTACGCAGAACCTCCCGGAGACCCTTGAGCAGATCGGCTCATGGCTGCCTTTCGGAGCTGCGGTGGAGGCCTTCCAGTCCGCGTGGTTGGGCGAGAGCGTGGATCTGCAGAACTGGCTGGTGCCGATCGGCTGGGCGCTGCTGGGCGGCGGAGTGGCCGCAGCCCTGTTCCGCTGGGAGTGACTCTTCAGCCGAGGCTCTGGCCCCGGGGAGTCTGGCGCCGAACGGATACTGGTCAGTTGTGCTGGCCGGCCATCCGTTCGGCGTCGCGCTTGCGGTCCTCTGCGGCCATGCGGGTCAGCTCGGCGCCGGCCTCTGCATCCCGGGTGAGGTTCTCACCGGTTGCCGGGTCGAACAGGTGGATCCGGCGGGTGTCCACCCACAGCTCGGCGGTGTCTCCGCCGCGGACCCGGGAGGTCGCGTCCACTGAGACCACCAGCTGGGTGCGCAGATCATCGGCGTCCATCTCATGGGCCAGGTTCTGCAGCGCCTCCGCCACCCGCGGGTCATTCTCGTAGGGCACATAGGCGTACTGCTCGTTGCCCAGCCATTCGGTGTGGCTCAGTTGGGCTCGCAGGATGGACCCTCGGGCCTTGCGTGCCGAGTCCAGCGTGGCGGCGTCCTCAAAGAACTCCGGGCGGATGCCGGCCAGCACGATGTCGCGTCCCTCGCCTGCGCGGGCGGTCTCCTCCGGCAGTTCGATCTCCCCCAGCGGGGTGGACAGCACGGTGCTGCCGGTGGAGCTGCGCTGCACGGTGCCCGGTAAGAAGTTCATGGACGGGGCGCCGATGAATCCGGCGACAAACAGGTTCGCCGGCTGTTCGTAGAGCTCCCGCGGTGAGGCGATCTGCTGCAGCTCGCCCTTCTTCAGCACCGCCACCCGGTCCCCCAGGGTCATCGCTTCGGTCTGGTCGTGAGTGACGTAGACGCTGGTGGTGTTCAGGCTGCGCTGCAGCTGGGCGATCTCCGAGCGCATCTGGCCACGCAGCTTCGCGTCCAGATTGGACAGCGGCTCGTCAAAGAGGAAGGCGTTGGCCTCCCGCACAATGGCCCGGCCCATGGCCACGCGCTGACGCTGACCGCCGGAGAGGTTGGCCGGCTTGCGCTCCAGGTGCTCGGTGAGCTCGAGCATCTCGGCGGCCCGGTTCACCTTCTGCCGAACCTCATCCTCGGAGAATTTTCCTTTGGCCAGCCGCATCGGGAAGGCGATGTTCTCGAAGACGGTCAGGTGGGGGTAGAGCGCGTAGTTCTGAAAGACCATGGCCAGGTTCCGCTCCCGCGGCGCCTTCTCATTGACCCGCTCCCCATCGATCAGCAGCTCCCCGGAGGTGATGTCCTCCAGGCCGACGATCATCCGCAGCAGCGTGGACTTTCCGCAGCCGGAGGGACCGACGAGGATCACGAACTCGCCGTCCTCAATATCGATGGAGATGTCGTTGACCGCTGGGAAGCCGTCGTCGTACTTCTTCACGATGTTCTTCAGGGTGATCGATGCCATGGTGTGTTGTCCTTTCTAGCCCTTGACCGCGCCCTGGGTGAGGCCGGAGACGATGCGCCGCTGGAACAGCAGCACCAGTACGACGACGGGGATGGTGACCACGATCGCCGCCGCCGAGATGGCGCCGGTGGGTTCCTCGAACTGGCTGGCGCCGGTGAAGAACGCCAGTGCGGCGGGCACCGGCCGGGCTGCTTCGGTGGAGGTCAGTGAGATGCCGTAGACGAAGTCGTTCCAGGCGATGAAGAACGCCAGGATCGCAGTGGTGAACACCCCGGGGGCCGCCAGCGGCACGATCGCCTTGCGGAATGCCTGCCACTGGGTGGCGCCGTCCACCTGTGCGGCCTGCTCCAGGTCCCAGGGGATCTGCCGGAAGAACGCTGAGAGCGTCCAGATGGAGATCGGCAGGGTCAGCGAGAGGTACGGGATGATCAGTCCCAGCCAGGTGTCGTAGAGACCGATGGTGCGCCACAGGTTGAACAGCGGAGTCACCACCGAGATGACCGGGAAGATCGAGACAGCCAGGGCCCCGCCGAGGATGAGGCGCTTGCCCGGGAAGTTCAGCCGCGCGATCGCATAGGCGCACAGGGTGGCCAGCACGACGGCGATGAAGGTGGCGATCAGGGTGATGCCGATGGAGTTGCGCAGCGCGGAGAGGAACAGCCCCTGGGCGTCGCCGACGAAGATCATCTCGTAGTTCTCCCAGGTCCAGCTCGTAGGCCAGAACGTCTGGTTGCCCAGGTCGCCTGGAGTCTTGAAGCTGGTGGCGAAGATGGCTGCCACGGGGAACAGTGAGTAGATCAGCACCACCGCCGTGACGATGATCCAGCCGAGGCGCGATTTTGCCGTGTGGCTCATCACTTCTCACCTCCACCCTGCGCGCCGCCGGTGTCAGTGCCGGAGGCCAGATCGACTTTGAACATCTTCACCGCGATGAAGCACATCAGCAGCACGCAGGCGAACAGCACCACTGAGACCGCTGAGCCCAGCCCGATCTCCAACCGGGAGATGGACTGCCGGTAGGCAAGCAGGGCGAGCACCTCGGTGCCGGCGTCGCCGTAGGTCATGATGAACACCGAGTCGAAGATGCGGAATGCGTCCAGGGCCCGGAAAAGCACTGCCACCATGATGGCGGCCTTCATATTCGGAATGATCACCCGCCGCAGCAGCTGCCAGCGGGTGGCGCCGTCGACCCGGGCGGCCTCCAGCAGCTCATCGGGCACCTGCGCGAGGCCGGCCAGCAGCAGCAGCGCGATGAACGGTGTGGTCTTCCAAATCTCGGCGGCCATAATCACCGTCAGGGCCGTGCCGGTGTTGGCGAACCAGTCCAGTTCTGCGCTGATGCCCGGCACCCAGGAGAACCACTTATTGATGAAGCCTGAGTTGATGTCGAACATGAAGTACCAGGCGAAGGCGGCGACCACGGTGATGATCGCATACGGCACCAGGATGGCGGTGCGCAGAGGACCGCGGATCCGTTTCAGCGCCCGGTGCATCACCATCGCCAGGGCGAAGCCCAGCACCAGCTCGATCGCGACGGTGACCACGGTGATGAACAGGGTCACCAGGAATGCTGACCAGAAGACCCAGTCGCTGAAGAGCAGGATGTAGTTGTCCAGGAAGATGAAGCTGCGCTCATCGGGGGCGGTGAGCCGGTAGGAGAACAGCGAATCGAAGACAGCCTGGGCGATGGGATAGGCGGTGACCGCGAGCATGATGACGAACGCGGGGCCGGCCAGCAGCCATCCCAGCCTGGCCTCGTCCTTGGCGCGGTCGGACTTCACAGCCTGCACCTCGCGGCGGTCGCGCCGGCTGCGCTGCTCGGCGGGGACGTTATCAGCAGTAGCGGTCACAGCAGACGCTCCCCTCGCAGGACTTCAGTGATGTAGGCGTCGGTCTGGGCGGGTGTGGTCTCCGGGTCCACGGTGGAGACCGGGGTGAACTGATCCTGAATGGATTCGGAGATCTCGTTGTAGAACGGCGTCTGAGGCCTGGGGGCGGCATTGTCCAGTGCCTCCCGGATGGTATCTGCCATCGGATAGTCCTCCTCGATCGAGGGGTCGTCGAAGGCGGAGGCGGAGGAGGGCGGATTGCCGTTGGTGACGAAGTACTCGGTCTGGTTCTCCGGCCTCACGATGCACTCGATCGCCTGGTAGGCCAGGTCGGGATGCTCGGACTGTGCGCCCACTCCGAGGTTGATGCCGCCCAGCGGCGGTGCCGCTGGGGTGTCCGCGTCCACCCGCGGGTACTCGGCCCAGCCCATATCCTCGGGGATCTCCGCGTCGATGCTGCCCTCTTCGGCGGCGGCGTTGGTCGCGGCCCACACGAAGGGCCAGTTGACCATGAAGGAGCCGTTGTCCCGCTGGAACATCAGCATCGACTGGTTCTCGTCCAGGGAAGCGACACCTGGGCCGGCGAGGCCCTCCTGGCCGATGGTGCCGATGATCTCCGCGGTCTTGCGTCCGGCATCGGAGTCCAAGGCGGTCTCCAGCTCCTCGGCTCCTGCCGAGGGGTCCACCAGGATGGATTCTCCCTGCGACTCCATCAGGGCATTGACCCAGACCGTCATCGACTCGGCTCGGGTCCCTTGGATGCTGAGGTATTTCTCCTGCTCATCGGCTGCTTCGATGAGCTGGTCCCAGGTCACAGGCTCATCCATGTCGAGACCGGCTTCCTCGGCCACAGACTTGCGGTACCAGAGGATCTGGGTGTTGGCCCAGAACGGAATGGTCACCAGTTCGTCGTTCCACATGGCGCCGGCCAGAGCACCTTCGAGGGTGTCCTCAGTGGTGCGTTCGGCCACGTCCTCGGGCACCGGCGCCAGGAATTCCGGTTCAGCCAGCTCTGGGATGAACGGCGGGTCGATGGACATGATGTCCAGCGAGGAGTCCCCCGCGGCCAGGCGCCGGGCAAGCTGCTCGCGCTGAGCAGGCGCGTCATTGGGCAGCAGTGAGGTCTGGATCCGGTAGGCGCCGTCGGCTTCCTCAGTGCACTTCTGGGCCAGGGCCTGCTGGCCGCCGTCGTCAGGGTTGATGTACCACGTGAGCACCGGCGTCTCGTCAGCATTTCCGCAGCTGGTGAGCAGCAGGGCGCCGGCGGCCGCAGCGGCAGCGATCAGGCGTGTGGCGCGGCCTCGCGCGGGTCTTCCCATATACCTGTACCCCCTGTGAGGTGATACGCATCACTGACTATGCTCAGCACATTACTGTGAGGGGCAGGGAAATGGAAGCAACTGGCCAGCCGTGGCGCCCGCGACGGATTCTCGCCGGAGGGCTCAGGCGGACTTCTTGCGCAGCTTCTTCGCCTCGGCGCGGGTCACCATCAGCGGTTCGGCCCCCTCGCGCACCACATCCCCGGTAATCGTCACCGAGGCGATGTCATCGCGGCCGGGGAGATCGAACATGACGGGGTTGAGCACGTTCTCCAGGATGGAGCGCAGCCCTCTGGCGCCGGTGCCGCGAGCCTGAGCCTGCTCCACGATCGCGTCGATGGCGCCGTCGTCGAAGTCCAGCTCAACGTCGTCGAGGGAGAAGATCTTCTGGTACTGCTTCAGCAGCGCGTTCTTAGGTTTAGTGAGGATGTCGCGCAGCGCGTCGTCGTCGAGCTCCTCCACGGTGGCGACCACCGGCAGACGGCCGATGAACTCCGGGATGAGCCCGAACTTGTGCAGGTCCTCCGGCTCCACGTCCGCGTAGCTGGCCTCACCGCGGGTGATGGTCGACAGCGGTGCGCCGAAACCGATGCCTTTGCGCCCGGCCCGCGACTCGATGATCTCCTCCAGACCGGCGAAGGCTCCAGCCACGATGAACAGCACATTGGAGGTGTCGATCTGGATGAACTCCTGCTGGGGGTGCTTGCGTCCGCCCTGCGGCGCCACGGAGGCGACCGTGCCTTCCAGAATCTTCAGCAGCGCCTGCTGCACGCCCTCGCCCGAGACATCGCGGGTGATCGAGGGGTTCTCCGATTTGCGGGAGATCTTGTCGATCTCGTCGATGTAGACGATTCCCTGCTCGGCCTTCTTCACGTCTCCGTCGGCGGCTTGGATCAGCTTGAGCAGAATGTTCTCCACATCCTCACCGACGTAGCCGGCCTCCGTGAGGCTGGTGGCATCGGCGACGATGAACGGCACCTGCAGCTTCCGCGCCAAGGATTGGGCCAGGTAGGTCTTGCCTGAGCCGGTGGGCCCGACCATGAGGATATTGGACTTGCCGATCTCCACGTCGTCATAGGGCCCCTTCTCCAGAGAGGCGGTCTTCGACGCGGAGCCGGTGGCCTGAATGCGCTTGTAGTGGTTGTGCACTGCTACTGAGAGCGCACGTTTGGCCTGGTCCTGTCCGACCACGTACTCGTCGAGGTACTGGTAGATCTCCCGCGGAGTCGGCAGCTCCACCTCCGAGGTCTCCTGGACCTCGTTGAGGTACTCGTCGATGATCTCGTTGCACAGCTCGATGCACTCATCGCAGATGTAGACGCCGGGGCCGGCGATGAGCTTGTAGCGCACCTGCTTCTGGCTCTTGCCGCAGAACGAGCACTTCAGCAGGTCAGCGCTCTCACCAATACGTGCCATAGTTGGGGAATCCCTCGAGCTGGACGGTCTGTCGGTTACGGCTTCCAGCCTACGTCACCGGTCGGACACCTGAAGCGACCGCCATGCAGCCGCCTGCCGAACCGACTCAGACCGGAAGCTTGCGGGAGGTCAGGACCTCGTCGACGATTCCGTACTCCTTGGCCTGCTCTGCGGAGAGGAATTTGTCACGGTCGATGTCCTGGCTGACCTGCTCGGCGCTGCGGTCGGTGTGCTCGGCCAGGACCTGCTCCATCCAGGTGCGGATGCGGCGGATCTCATCGGCCTGGATAGCCAGGTCCGTGGCGGTTCCGCGGGCACCTCCCATTGCGGGCTGATGGATGAGCACGCGCGCATTCGGCAGCGCCAGCCGCTTGCCGGGAGTGCCTGCGGCCAGCAGCATCGCCGCCGCTGAGGCCGCCTGCCCCAGGCACACCGTCTGCACATGCGGACGGATGAACTGCATGGTGTCGTAGATGGCGGTCATCGCGGTGAACGAACCGCCCGGGGAGTTGATGTAGAGCGTGATGTCCCGCTCGGAGTCCATCGACTCCAGCACCAGCAGCTGGGCCATGATGTCGTCGGCCGAGGCGTCGTCGACCTGGCTGCCGAGGAAGACGATGCGGTCCTCAAACAGTTTGGCGTAGGGGTCCTGACGTTTGAAGCCGTAGGGGGTGCGCTCCTCGAACTGAGGCAGGATGTAGCGGCTCGACGGCGCGGGGGTCGCGGGGACGGCACCGGGGGTCTCGAAGCCCTGCGGGTTCTGATCAGCGGTGAAGTTCATGATTCTCCTGGAAAGTCCTTGCGAGGTTCAGATGTGCTGGGCGGTGCCGGCCGGATCAGACTCCGCCGCCGCCGGAGACCGTGTCGGAGCGCTGGGCGATCTTGTCGAAGAATCCGTACTCCAGGCCCTCCTCGGCAGTGAACCACTTGTCGCGGGCGTTGTCCTTGAGGATGGTCTCCACGGACTGCCCGGTCTGCTCGGCGGTCAGCTCCGCCATGACCTGCTTCATGTGCTTGATCAGCTCCGCCTGGATGCGCACATCCGATTCCGTGCCGCCGATGCCGCCGGAGGGCTGGTGCATCAGAATCCGGGCGTGCGGTGTGGCGAATCGCTTTCCGGGGGTGCCGGAGGAGAGCAGGAACTGCCCCATTGAGGCGGCCAGGCCGGTTGCCACGGTCACCACGTCATTGGGGATGAACTGCATGGTGTCGTAGATAGCCATGCCGGCGGTGACCGATCCGCCCGGAGAGTTGATGTAGAGGTAGATGTCCCGCTCAGGGTCCTCGGCCGAGAGGAGCAGCATCTGCGAGCAGATGGCATTGGCGTTGTCATCGCGCACTTCGGAGCCGAGCCAGATGATCCGCTCTTTGAGCAGGCGGTTGTAGATGTAGTCGTCCTTGGACGCCGGATCCACGTTCGACATACTGGGCTGCTGCTCAGACATGGACTGTTCCTCCAGTGGGTTGCAGACTCGTGTTCTCACCAGAACACTACTGGAGAGCTCCTGCGGGTTGGGGCCAGCCGCGGCACTGTTCGCCGTCGGCACAGTGTTGGTTCCGGCGGCGAGGAGGCCCCGCTCGCCTCACGGCCGGCTCACACCGGTCATCACACCTGAAGCTGGCCCCGGCGGCGGGGAAACCCCGCACGCCACTCGGCCGGCTCACACCGCGAATGTCAGATTGCTATGTTCGCCGAAACATCACATCTCGCAGGAGGGGGCCTATGAGCGAGCACACCGTACACCCGCACCAACGCGTGAACCGACCGGGAAGACGACTGGCCGCGGCGGCCCTGAGCTCGATGGTGCTGCTCCCGGCCTGCGGACAGCCCGAGAGCGAACCGGACGCTCCGACGGAGGACGGGGGGACTGCGCAGAGCGGCGAGACCGTCGATGAGGAGCAGGCCTCGGCCTCACTCGAAATCGCCTGGGAGTCCGACGACCAGTTGGTCGGGGACGTGCAGCAGGCCGCCGATGCGGCCCTGGCCTATACGGCCGAGGACGGAATGATGCATCTCGTCTCCCGCAGCCTCGACTCCGGACGTGAGCTGTGGCGGAAGCCGGCGCTGTATGGCGACGGCGGGTCCGGCCAAGCGCCGTCGCCAGCTCTCCTCGAGCGGGAGGGCGCGACCTACGCCGCCTACTACTCCCCAGCCGACGCCGGTCCCGGGCACTATGCCGTCGTCGACGTCGCCACTGGAGAGGCGGTCGTCCCCGAGGCGGCACAGGGCATCGCCGGAGAGCGGCCGGAGGCCTGCGGAACCACTTTCTGCGGAGAAGGCCGATGGTGGTACGAAGACGACGGAGCGTGGTCCTTTGCCGATGAGTACCGCGAGGGCGCCTTCGACTGGGAAGCCGGGCGCTGGCGCCCCCGGGAGGACGTCGACGGCGCCGGTGCACCGCTGGTGTCCCCGCACGCCCGACGCTACGGCCAGCACCTTTCGGTCTCCGGTGAGGAGGATCCGGCACCGATGGTCATCGGCTACGGAGAGGACGGACAGCTGCTCTGGGAACGTCCGTATGCAGAGATCTTCGGGGAGGACCACCCGGGAAACCGGTCTCTGGCTTATGCCTTCGACACCGACGAAGACGCCCCGCTGGTCGTCTCGGCCTGGGAGTGGGGCACCGACGGGGAAGTCCGGGATCTGGAGACGCTGGCCAGTGTGATCCGCCTGGAGACAGAGACGGGTGAGACCCTGTGGGAGGCCGAAGGGCTGGATATGACCTGCTGATACCGCGGCGTGGTCGATGGGGAGCATCTGGACCGTGCGCCGCTTCGCCGAGACTGACGGCGCGCCGTGGCACAGGGACGGCGACGTCGTAGAGGCCGGCACCGCCGTGCTCCCTGGGCCGGAGGGCATGGTTGCCTACGAGGTTCCGGACCGTGCCTCAGCCGACAGCGGCTCCTGAGTCCCGCCCCCAGCTTCCGGGCGCTGCCGATCATCACCGCACTGCGTGCTGCTGGTACGCATAAGCGGCGGCCGGGTCCGGTGCCCCTGGGCGGATGCTGAACCGGATCAGGCCTGAACACACGATTGCCCCGCCGCGCAGAGTGCGCGACGGGGCATACGCTGTGCGGAAGCCGCAGGATTACTTCTGGTCGGACTCCTCGGACTGGTCCTCCTGCTCGGCGGACTCAGCCTCAGCGGTCTCAGACTCGGCGGCCTCGCCTTCAGCCTGCTCCCCAGCCTCTTCGCCGTCTTCCTGCGGCGGGGTGACGAACTCGGAGAGGTCCACGGTGCTGCCCTCAGTGTCGGTGACCTTCGCCAGCTCCAGCACCTTGGCCAGGGCCTTCCGGCGGCGGACCTCACCCATGATCATGGGCACCTGGCCTGCCTGGTCCAGCATCTGGGCGAACTGGTTGGGCTCCATACCGTACTGCTGGGCGGTGGCGATGATGTATTCGATGATCTCGCCCTGCTCGACCCCGATCTCCTCGCGGTCAGCCACCTGGTCCAGCACGATCTCATTGCGGAAGGCCTGCTCGGTCTGCTCCCGGATCTCGGAGCGGTGCTCCTCGGTGTCGTGGTCATCCCCGGCGGAGTGGCCCTGCGAGGAGAAGTGCTGCTCGATCTGCTGCTCAATCACACTCTCGGGGACAGGCACCTCGACCAGCTCCATCAGCTTCTCCAGGACCTTGTCGCGAGCCTCGACGCCCTGCTCCTGCAGGACAGTGCTCTCAGCCTTCTTGCGCAGGTCCTCGGTGAGCTCCTCGATGGTGTCGAACTCGCTGGCCAGCTGGGCGAACTCGTCGTCGGCCTCCGGCAGCTCCCGCTCCTTCACCGCGGTGAGGGTCACCTTCACGGTGGCCTGCTCGCCGGAGTGCTCACCGCCGGCCAGCGTGGTCTCGAAAGTGGCGTCCTCGCCGGCGGAGAGGCCCTGCAGGGCCTCGTCCAGACCCTCGAGCATGGTGCCGGCACCCACCTGGTAGGACAGGCCGGTGGCGTTGTCGACCTCTTCGCCGTCGATGGTGGCCACCAGGTCAATGGTGACGAAGTCGTCGTCGCCGGCGGGACGGTCCACGTCCTTCAGGGTTCCGAAGCGGCTGCGCAGCTCGTCGAGCTCCTTCTGCACCGCGGCCTCGTCGGCGGTGCGGGCCTCGACCTCCACCTCCAGGCCGGAGTAGTCGGGCAGCTCCACGTTCGGCTTGATGTCCAGCTCGCCGGAGAACTTCAGCACGCCCTCATTGGTCTTGACGTCGGGGATCTCCTCGACCTCCACCTCGGGCCGGGACAGCGGGGTGATCTCCGCGTCGGCCAGGCCAGCCTGGTAGAACTCCTGCAGGCCGTCATTGATGGCCTGCTGCACCACGTACTCGCGGCCCACCCGCTGATCGATGATCGCTGCCGGCACCTTGCCCTTGCGGAAGCCAGGAATCTGAACCTGCTGAGCGATGCTCTTGTATGCGTCCTTGATCTTGGGCTCGAGCTCCTCGCCAGACACCTCCACGGTGAGCTTGACTCGAGTCGGGTTCAGTTCTTCGACGGTGCTCTTGACCACGTAGGGGCTCCTGATTGCTGATGCTTATCGGTCTGAGGATGCGGGCGGTGTCTCCCGCAGTGTCCGTGCGGCACACTCAGTCACACTGTGCCGTCGTCGGGGCGACAGGATTTGAACCTGCGACCTCCTGCTCCCAAAGCAGGCGCTCTACCAAACTGAACTACACCCCGCCAGCTGTAGGTGCACAGCCCGCGAGCACGGACCGCAACACAATACCCTGCCCGCGAGCTCTGCGGCGAATCCTCCCGGCCAGACGGCGGTACGGCAGCGCCAGATACAGTTCAAGCCGCCGGTGGTTGACCGACGGCTTGTGCTGTGAAGGCTCTCGTGGGCCCCCCGGGACTCGAACCCGGAACCTGCAGATTAAGAGTCTGATGCTCTGCCAGTTGAGCTAGAGGCCCCCATCATCAGGGAGAACCTTCTGCGGGAGTGCTGCATCCGCTCGTGCGGGCAACGACATATGAGCCTATCACCGATTCTGGGCGCCGCGCCACCTGCGGCCTGGTGATCCTCATCTCACCGCGGCGCCTCACAGCTGCTTCTGCTCCACCCGGTCCATGAAGTAGTCCAGAAAGTCGTAGAAGTCCTCCAGGTCCAGGTGCTGGTGCAGGGGGACCTGCTCCGCCTGCGGGAACTGCACCTCCGGCTGGAGACTCAGCGTCAGACGCCGCCCGGTGGAGAAGACGATCTGGACGGTGGAGCCTTCTGTGGCCATCCCGGCCAGGTTGGTCAGGTTCAGCAGCGCGGGCACCTGGGCCATCGCGACGGCGTCGTCGTACTCCCCCAGCCGCGCCAGCGTCTGGTCCAGATCCACCGGGCAGAGCACAATCTCCACCGGCTCCCTGCGGTAGCCGACCAGCAGGTGCCGGGAGGAGGCCACAGCCTCCTGCACAGAGAGCTCCTCCTCAGCCTGGCCCCGGCGGCCTGCCGGGGAGCCGGGCTCCGAGCTGGACGACCCAGGACCTTCATGGCCGCTGCTCGATCTATCAGCCGCCCTCCGGCGCCCGTTGGAGGCGGCTTCGGACTGGCGGCCCGCAGCCAGCAGGTTCTCCGCATAGACCAGGTTGTAGGAGCCGAAGTTCATCACCGACGCGTCGAAGACTCCGCGGAAAGCAGTGACAAGCTGCTCCTCAGCGGGACTGCGCTCGGTGTGGACGACCATAGGACCAGTGTAGGGATCCGGCCACCGCCCCGATACAGTGACATAAACGAAACCTGATTGTTGAAGGAGCATCGCCGCAGATGAGCAACCGCCTGGAACCCGGTGACGAGGCCCCCGGCTTCGCCCTGACCGCCGCTGACGGGAGCACCGTCTCCCTTCAGGACTATCGCGGCTCCAAAGTCATCGTGTACTTCTACCCGAAGGCCTCCACCCCGGGGTGCACCACGCAGGCCTGCGACTTCCGCGACTCCCTGGCCTCGCTGCAGGCAGCCGGCTACCAGGTGCTGGGGATCTCCCCGGACCCGGTGGCGGCCCTGGAGAAGTTCGCGGCCTCGAAGCAGCTGAGCTTCCCGCTGCTCTCCGATGAGGACCACAGCGTGGCGGAGGCGTACGGCGCCTGGGGTGAGAAGAAGAACTACGGGAAGGTCTATGAGGGACTGATCCGCTCCACTGTGGTGGTCGATGAGCAGGGCCGTGTGGAGCTCGCCCAGTACAACGTCAAGGCCACCGGGCATGTGGGACGGCTGCGCGAGAAGCTGGGCGCCTGAGCCCTTGTAGACTGGGGAGCCGTCGCAGCCGGAGGCGGCGGCACCCTGGGCGCGAGTGGCGGAATTGGTAGACGCGCTGGATTTAGGTTCCAGTGTCTTTGACGTGCGGGTTCAAGTCCCGCCTCGCGCACCAAATGGTTCGTGTCTGAACACGCACGAACTAAAAGGTCTGCGTTTGCAGGCGAGTTGGCTGAGAACAGCTGAATGAAGAGGGAGCCTCCCCGGTTGGAGGCTCCCTCTTCTGTTTCGTGCTGGAGGTTGATCTTCGGCTGTGGCCGGTTGTCTTGGTGCTGGGTTTTGGCCTGGGTGCCACGCCAGCTGTTGTAGGCGCTCTGAGCGGCCAGTAGGTCATTGAACGGTTCAGCGATCTCGACGTCGACTACTTCGTCTTCTCGGATGAAGATGCGGGTGAAGATAGCTTGGTTCAGGCGGCGTCGAACTTCGTCCTGGGCATGCATGTAAAGGTCCTGGATGTCGCGGAGGAATTCCATGGCCACCCGGATGAAGTGCTCGATGTCGGTCAGTGAGGCCTGGACGGTCTCAAGGTCGCTTTTGAGTTGTTCGCGTTGGGACTGGATGGAGATCATCTTGGTGCGCACATGCTGGCTGGCTACAGCCCCGGTGGTGGCCAGGTCAACCAGGCGGATCTCTTGCTGTTCGAGTTCTTCGAGCTGTTTGCGGATCAGCTTCTTGCGCTGGATGCCGTGGTTCTCGTCTTGTTCGACAGTTTCGCGGAGTTTGTGGCCGAGGGCGTCGATGAACTCGTCCTCCAGTTGCATTAGGGCGTAGTGCTCGGTGATGGCGTCTTCGACACGGATGACGTTTGAGTGCTTGCCGCTGCAGATCCGCCCGGCTCGTGCTTTGGATAGTGGGCAGTAGAGGTAGAGGTATTCGTTGCCGTGGCGGTTCTTCGCAGGCTGTAGAACCATGACTTGGATGGTGCCGTCTCGTTGGTAGCACTCACCGCAGAAGACCGAGCCTTTGAGGTAGTGGTGGTGGATCCTGCGGCGTTCCTTGGCTTTGCCGCGTGATTCGATGAGCTTCTGGACCTCGGTGAAGGTCTCGTGGTCGATAAGGGGTTCGTGGCGTCCCTTGTAGAGCTCGCCTTTATAGGTGACGTAGCCGATGTAGTACGGATTGCGCAGCATCCGGTAGATCAGGTTCCGGTGCACCGGCTTGGGTGCCCTGGTCTTGGTCGGCCGCGTTGTCAGGCCTAGGGCGCGTCTGATAAATGCTTGGTCCAAGCAATGACGCCGTGGAGTAGGACTGCGGCGCGGAATGTGGTGGCCAGCTTGTCGTAGCGGGTGGCGATACCGCGCCATTGCTTCAGATGGCTGAACCCGCGTTCGACGAT
>NZ_JAJUJJ010000013.1 GCF_029265375.1 Nesterenkonia sp. | reverse complement strand
GTGGACCGCACTACCGCCACGCTGTACCTGCACACGCTCAATGTCGACGACGACGTCCGGGCTGAGCGGATCCGGCAGGACGCGCTGCGCACCGAGGCGCTGCTGATCCGCACCCTGGGCAGCCATTCTGATCTGGCGGTGGTGAAGGCGGAGAAACGGCTGGGCCGCACCGCTGGACTCTCCAAGACCGAGCGCGACAGCGCCGTCCTGCGCGGGGGTGAGCGACCATGACCATGTTAGAGGCGGCGTATTGGATCACCCAGGTGCTGCTGGCCGCCGGGGCGCTGTGCGCGGTCTACCGGGTCTACCGCGGGCCCTCGGTGTTGGACCGGGTCATCAGTGTGGATGTCATCCTGATCATCGTCGGCTCGGTGATGCTGGCCGATATGGCCTTCCGGAGGCACCAGGACTTCATCCTTTTTGTGGTGGTCACCGCGGTGATCGGCTTCCTCGGTGCAGTGGCGATCGCACGCTATGTGGCGGTGCGCACCCCTGATTCCGCCGAGGCCGCGCTGCAGGCGGACCAGCAGGCGGCCGCCCTGGACGGCGAGCGGCCCGGCCAGGAGAGTGCTCCCGCCCGCGAGCCTGCCGGTGGAGCGGCCGAAGGGCAGGTCAGCCAGGAGGAGAACGAGTCGACCTCCTGGTTCACCGCTCTGACGAAGTCCGGGTTCCGGCCCCGCCGGACTGACCAGCAGCACCGGGATGGCCAGCACGACGGCGCACCGCCCGACGCTGACCAGAGCGGCCCCGAGCAGAACACCCCCGGCCGGGACGGATCTGGGGGAAGAGGAGGTCAGCGATGAGTCTGGACGCAGTCCTTGACGGCGTGGCGGCGATCTTCATGGTGGTCGGCGGGCTGATGTCCCTTGCGGCCGGCATCGGGCTGGTGCGCTTCCCGGACCTGCATTCCAGGATGCACGCGGCCACCAAGCCGCAGGTGCTCGGCCTGCTCATGCTGGTGCTCTCGGCGGCGATCATGTGGCGGGCCTGGGAGTGGGTTGCGGTGGCCCTGCTGGCCTGGGGCCTGATGATCCTCACCGCTCCGGTGAGCGCTCATGTGGTGGGCCGGGCAGGCTACCGAACCAAGCACATGCGGGCGGACCTGCTCACCCACGATGAGCTTGCCGCCACCGTTGAGCGGATCAGCCGGCAGAAGGGTGTGCGCCGCGAAGTCAGCGGTGACTGAGGCCCCCGGGGACGCCGGCTGCGAATAAGCCCCGGGCGCTCAGCAGCATAGGAGCGCACGCGGATCCACCGCGAAGGGGACTTCGCGCTGAAGTCCTCTGACCTGCGGCAGCAGGTCGGATAAGGTGAGGGCATGATTCTTAAGATCGCCTTCGGAGTTATCACGATTCTGGCGGTCATCTCCGGCATCGTCGTGCTCACCGGCGAGCCTCCGGTCGCCGCCGGCTTCTCCTTCGGAGCAGCCGTGGTGGCAGGAGTCAGTCTGGCCTACCTGATCGGCCGGGACGCGAAGAAGAGCCTCTGAGCCGCCTTCGGCCTCACGCTCCGTCGCGCCGGCGGCGCTCGAATCTGCCGTGCCTGTGCGGCTGACCTGCGGTGCGGCTCCCAGCGCGACGGCCGGCGCCGGCTGCACCTGTGGGACGTCTCTTGGCGCGCCGAATTCGGCGGGGACTGTGCTGCAGCCTCGGATCAGACCTCGGAGCGCTTGCCGTAGGCGGTCTGGAACTTGCGGGCGCCGGCCATGGCGCCGCGCTGGGAGAGGACCTGGACGGCTCCGCTGACGGCTGCCGAGGTCACCGCGAAGATCAGGGCCTTCTTCAGTGAGACGGCGTCGATGTCCTCATGCTTGGGAGTGTCCTCACCGGTGACCTGCTTCCAGACGAAGTCGAAGGTCTTGGTCGCGATCAGGCCCGCTCCCAGGGAGATCCCGACGGTCAGTCCCTTTTCCACCAGCTTGTCCATATACGCTCACTTCCGCTCCGACTGCACTGACGCCGCCCGCGCCGGGCCCGGCGTGTATCTGTCCCTCAGCCTACCGCCCTGACCAGGCATACAGTAGAGATATGCGTATTGCGGCAGCACAGGTGGTCACAGGTGAAGATCCCCAGCAGAACCTGCGCCTGGTGGATGAGTGGACGGCGAAGGCGGCTGAGGCCGGCGCCGAGCTGGTGGTCTTCCCCGAGGCCACGCAGCGGGCCTTCGGCTACCCGCTGAAACCCATCGTGGAGGAGATCTGGGGCCCTTGGGCCGATGAGGTTCATCGGATCGCTCAGCGCCACGGACTCATTGTGGTGGTCGGGATGTTCACTCCGGCAGACCCCACGGACCAGGGCAGGCCGCGGGTGCGCAATACGCTGCTGGCCACCGGGCCCTCGGTCTTCGTCTCCTATGACAAGATCCACCTCTACGACGCGTTCGGATTCCAGGAGTCGCAGAATGTGCAGGCCGGCGACCGCCTGGTCCAGTTCCCTGCACGGGGGATGACTTTCGGGCTGGCCACCTGCTACGACATCCGGTTCCCCCAGCTCTTCCAGGCCCAGGCCCGCGCCGGCGCAGAAGCTGCACTGGTTCCGGCCTCCTGGGCCCCTGGGCCGGGCAAGGTGGAGCAGTGGCGCACACTGGCGGTGGCCCGCGCGCTGGATTCGACCCAGTACGTCATCGCCTGCGGCCAGGGCCTGCCCGAAGCCGCCGGGGTGCGGGCCCCCGACGGTGCACCCACCGGAGTCGGCCACTCGCTGATCGTCTCACCGACCGGGGAGATCCTCGCCGAAGCCGGCGAGGCGCCGGAGCTGCTGGTGGCAGACCTGGATCCGGAGACCGTGCAGCAGGCCCGCACAGTGCTGCCGGTGCTGGAGAACGCCCGCAGCGACCTGGACTTCTGAGGCCGGATCTCAGGGTCGAGACACCGGGGCGCTGCTCAGTTGAGCCACACCAGGTTCCACGTCCCTGCCAGGACGGCCAACGCTGTGGCTGCCCCTGCTATCACTGCTCCGCCGGCGACCACCAGCGCGTCGGAGGCGGTGAAGCTGGCAGGCCGAGACCAGGTGCGCGGACCGGCCCCGAAGCCGCGGGATTCCATGGTCACCGCAAGCCGAGTGGCCATGCGAATCGCCTGGACCAGCACCCCGAAGGACTGGGTGAGGAACTGATTCCCCAGTCCGCGAGCACGCCGGGCATGGCCCAGAGCGGTCCAGTGCTCGGCCATCAGCCCCAGCAGCCGCATCGCCGCCAGCGCCCCGAGCACGAACCGAGCGGGCAGGCGCACCTGCTGGGCCAGGGAATCGGCCAGGTCAGTGGGATCGGTGGTGGAGAAGATCAGCACACTGGGCAGCACGATGGCGAAAGCACGGGCGCCCAGCGAAAGCCCCAGCTCCAGCGAGCCGGTGGAGACCGTGGTGACGCCCAGGTCCAGCAGCACCCGGCCTGATTCTTCAGCTGCCACCGCGGCGCCCCATACCGCCAGCAGCGAGGCGACGGCGAAGATCCAGATCCGCCGCAGAAAGGTGAGCAGCCGGATGCCGGCGGCCGGAAGCAGCGCGAAGCTGGCCGCGGCCACCACGCCGGCGGAGACCGGGTCGATGGTGGCGATCAGCGCCACCGTGATCAGCGCCAGCGCGCAGAGCTTCGCCAACGGTCCGCGGCGGCCCAACCAGGAGGTGTCCCGACCGCTGCGGCCCCACCACGACACCTCAGGACCGTTGCCGACAGCGTCCGGCCCGCCGCGCGTACCCTCTGGGCCGTTGCCCGCAGCGTCCGCCCCGCTGCGCGCACCCTCGGGCCGGTCGGCGAAGCGGGCGACGTCGAACCGCTCTGCCTCCAGCCCGCGCAGGAAGTCCTGGTCGTGGGTGACTGCCAGCACGGTGCCGCCGTCGTCGATATGCTCCCGCAGCAGTCCGATCAGCTCCGCGAAGGTGTGGGCGTCCTGACCGAAGGTGGGCTCATCGAGCATCAGCACCTGGGGCCCGGCCGCCAGGGCGGTGCCCACCGACAGGCGCCGCTTCTCGCCCCCGGAGAGGGTGAACGGATTGGCCTCGGCCGCATCCTCCAGACGCAGCCGGTGCAGCAGACGCTTCACGCGCTCATCAACCTCGGAGGCGCTGAACAGCGGGCGTCGGGACCCGGGGACGCGGGCGCGTTCGGCGGAGAGGCGCAGCTCATCGGCCACCGTGCTGCGCACAAACTGGTGCTCCGGCTCCTGGAACACTGTGCCGATCCGTGAAGTCAGGTCCTCGGACCGCCAGTCGGCGGGTGAATCCGGCAGGTGTTGGCCGCGCTCACCCTTCAGCGCCGCTCCGGCGCGCAGTGTGCCCGCATGGGGCCGCAGCAGACCCGCCAGGGTCAGCATCACCGTGGACTTTCCCGCGCCGTTGGGACCGGTGATGCCCACCGCTGTGGCCGGGCTCAGCGAGATGTTCACTCCTGAGAGCACCGGCTGCGGCGCCGGACCCCGGCGCCAGGATCGGCGGGGACTCTGCCGGTGGACCGCCAGCCCGCTGCCGGTGAGCAGCTGCTTGCCGCCGGACTGCGCCTGCGGCTCAGAGGCGCAGGGGGCGCGGCCGGCACCGGACCAGGCGGGCAGCCCCGCCAGCGGATCGGCGCCGGGCACCCACAGGCCCGCCTCGGTCAGCTGGCCGCGCAGCCGCTGATCGGTGTGCAGCGCGCCGGCCGGCACCCGGCAGCTCACCCCGCCGCCCGGCTGCAGCACCACCAAGGTGTCCACGTGGTCGACCCACAGGCTCAGCCGGTGTTCGACCACCACAAGAGTTGCACCGGTGCTGCGGGCGGCTGCGATGACGGCATCACGGACCTGCTCAGTGCCGGCCGGATCAAGGTTGGCGGTGGGTTCATCCAGCAGCAGCAGACCCGGCCGCATCGCCAGGATCCCCGCCAGGGCCAGCCGCTGCTTCTGCCCGCCGGAGAGCGCGGCGGTGGAATGATCCGCCGGAAGGTGGTCCAGGCCCACCGAGCTGAGCGCCTGCCGGACCCGAGCAGGGATCTCGTCAGGCGGGACGGCGAGGTTTTCGCAGGCGAAGGCGACGTCGTCACCGATGCGGGAGAGCACCACCTGAGACTCCGGGTCCTGCTGCATCAGCCCAGCACGGCCGCGGGCCTGGTCAGCGGGAATGCCGTCCAGCAGCAGGTCACCGGTGCTGGTGGCAGCCGCAGCCTCCTCCTCGGGGCGCTCGCTCTGATCAGGGTGAAGCACCCCGGCAAGGGCATGCAGCAGCGTGGACTTGCCTGCTCCCGAGGGCCCGGCGAGCAGCACCTTCTCACCAGGGGCGATCTCCAGGTCCACACCGGCCACCGCAGGCCGCGTCCGGTCAGCGTGCTGGTACGTGAAGCCCCGGGCGGTGACGGCCACCCCGGCCCCGGATGCCGACGGCGGCGCTGCTGGGACCTCAGAGTCCGGTGCAGATCGGTGCTGGGCAGGGGCCGCGGGCGCAGCGTGCGATGCGGACAGCGGCGCGAAGGTCGCGGGGAGCCGCCCCCTGTGGTGAGAGCCCACCGTGGTCAGGCTGCCGGTGTGCCGGCCGTGCGGGTGCGTCCGGTCAGCGCCGACTCCAGATGGGCCCGGCGGGACTTCAGCGGACCGAGGACCCCGGTGGCAGCCAGTCCACGGGTGGCCAGCCACGGCAGCGCTCCGGCGATGACCGCCCCGGAGAGGGCGAATCCGGCGATGTGGACGACGGTGCCGACGGCGTCGTACTGGTAGTAGCTGGCGATCCAGTTCTCATTGATGCCGCCGGCCAATCCGGCAGCGGCGCCGGCCAGGACCGCCACGTCCAGGGTGAACCGGCGGTAGAGGAACGCCAGCAGTATCAGCTCCGCGCCCAGACCCTGCAAGAATCCCGAGAGCAGCACGCCCAGCCCCCATTGGGAGCCCAGCAGCGCGGAGACCGCGGCGGCGACCATCTCGCAGTAGATGGCAGCGCCGGGCTTACGGATGATCAGCGCCCCCAGCACCGCTGGGAACAGCCACATGCCCGCCACCACAGAGGCAGTGGGGGGATAGGCGACGAAGAGCGTGCTGACTGCGTGATAGGAGAGGTTCCAGCCCCAGAAGATGACGCCGGAGGCCACGGCCAGAGTTGAGGCGACCACAATGTCGCTGACGTTCCAGCGGGTGCGCAGAGATGCAGAGGTGCTCATAGTTACGACTTCCTTCGCAGGTTCTAGCCTGTGCAGGTTCTAGGGTCTGGGCCTACAGCCCACTCTCAGCGCCTGGGGAGCCGGACGGCTCCGGCGGGCGCTCCCCTGTCGGACAGTTGGTGCTATTCAGTTGTGCAGGTGTGCCAGACCACATTAGCATCCGCTGCGGGCGAGCCGGATCAGCGGGGTTCCTCCGGATAGGTCTCGGCGAGATCCTGGGCCAAGAACTCCATCAATTCGGCGGTGTAGTGCTCGCTGACGGCCATCTCCGTCTGGTCGATCCGGCTGATCGGGGAGGCCAGCCGCACTGAGGAGAGCAGCCACGCGTGGTCGGCCGAGACCAGGTCCTCCGGGGTGACCGGACCGTAGCCCAGCTCCCACCCGGCACGTTCGGCCGCGGCGAAGACCGCGCCCTGGCTGGTGCCCGGAAGGATCCCAGTCTTCAGGGTGGGGGTGATGAGCCGGGGCGTGCCGTCGGCGGTGAAAGTCATCATCAGCACCGTGGAGGTCGGGGCCTCCAGTACGTGGCCGTCGGAGGTGGTGAAGACGACGTCGTCGAATCCGTGCTTGGCCGCCCAGCGCAGGGCCGCCATGTTCACCGCGTAGCTCAGCGTCTTCGCGCTCAGAAGAAGCCACGGCGCCCGCTCGGCTGCCTGCGAGTCATAGCCGCGGTCCAGCAGAGTCACCGCCACGGGCTTGCCCCGACGCTGCTTGACTGAGTCAGGAACCGGCGTCAGCAGCACCCAGTAGGTGCCCGCCCACTGCGGGTCCTCGCTGGCCGGTTCCCCGTCCACCCCCCGGGTGGCGGTCAGCCGGATGCTGAGCTGGTCCGGCAGAGTGCCGCGGGTGCGGAACTCCTCCAGGCCCAGCTCCACTGCCGCCTGCCATGCGTGGTGGGGCGGGATGCCGATCTCAGTGATCTCTGCCGAACGGCGCAGCCGGTCCAGATGGGGTCCGAGCTTCCGAACGTGGCCGCCGATGGCCAGCATGGTTTCGAAGATCCCGTCGCCGCGGACCGCACCCAGGTCGGTGACCCGCAGCTGGGGCTGGTGCGGGTCAAACAGCAGCCCCCGCGGATGCTCGGCATCCAGGCGGACGGCGACGGAGGTGACAGAGTCTTCCCGGAAATGCTCAGCCATAGATCCAGCCTACCCGCCGCCCGCGGACGTTACGTGTCAGATGGGCCCAAACCACCGACGTGGAGCGGGCAGTTTGGGCCATTGCGGCACGTAACGCGCGGGGGTGGGTGCGGAGCGTGCAGGGCGACGTCGGGGGCGACGGCGCGGGGGCGACGCCGGGAGGTGAGCCGGGGGCCACGCGGGAGTGCGGGCGGGCCCTTGCGGTGGACGCTGCCCGTGGCGGGCGCCCCATAGGATGGGAAGATGACCTTTCGGGCGCAGGACGCGGGGGAGCGGGCACCATGCTGTGGCCGCTGAGCGGACTGGGCATCGAAGGGCTGCCGGCCTGGATCGTGATCATCGTCACCGCCTTGGAGGTCGGCATCCGCGTGGCGGTGCTCGGCATCATCCCTGACAACCGGCGCCCCAACACCGCTATGGCCTGGCTGCTGGCCATCTTCTTCATCCCTGTGGTCGCGCTTCCGCTGTTTCTGCTCATCGGGCGCAATAAGCTTTCCCGCAGACGTCAGCAGCGCCAGCAGCGGATGAACGAGGCGCTGCTGGAGGCCACCAGCCACATGGATCTCTCCGACCAGCTCCGCAGCTCCGACGAGCAGCTCGGCGCCACCGCTGCGCTGAACCGCAAGCTCGGCGCTTTCCCGCTGCAGGAGGGCAACCGGATCACCCTGATCTCCGGCTACCGGGAGTTCTTCACCGCGGTGGCCGAGGAGATCGACCGGGCCGAGGACTATGTGCACGTAATCTCCTACATAGTCGGCGATGACCCGGAGTACGCCGGGGTGGTGCTGGACGCATTGGAGCGCGCCGCAGCCCGCGGGGTCACCGTCCGGCTGCTCTACGATCACTTAGGCACCTGGCGGGTGCGCGGCTACCGGCGTCTGAAGCGCCGGCTGCGCGCCGCTGCGCAGCGGTGGCCCAACTACCAGTGGTACCGGGCGCTGCCGGTCCGGCCGCTGAAGCGCCGCTTCTCCCGGTTGGACCTGCGCAATCACCGCAAGATTGTGGTGGTCGACGGCTTGGTGGCCTTCACCGGCTCTGCCAACCTCATCGAGCCGCACTACCAGCGCCGCTCCGCCCAACGGATCAACCGCCGCTGGGTGGAGCTGAACGCGCGCCTCACCGGCCCGGCGGTGACCGGGCTGGACATTGTCTTTGCCACCGACTGGTACGCCGAAAGCGGGGAGAACCTGGGCCCAGAGCTGCTGGTCGACCTGGAAGCCGATGAGGCCGCCTCCGGGGGATCCCTGGTTCAGGTGGTGCCGTCCGGGCCGGGCTTTCCGGATGAGAACAATCTGCGGCTGTTCAACGACCTGATCTACCAGGCCACTGACCGGTTGGTGATCTGCACTCCCTATCTGGTGCCGGACGATTCGCTGCTCTACGCGCTGACCAATGCCTCCTACCGCAATGTGGAGGTGGTGGTGATGGTCAGCCGGCGGGCGGACCAGTTCACGGTCCAGCACGCTCAGCAGTCCTACTATCAGGCGCTGCTGGAGGCGGGAATCACCATCCTGCGCTATCCGGAGCCGGATGTGCTGCACGCAAAATTCATGCTGGTCGACGACGACGTCGCCGTGCTGGGTTCCTCCAATATGGACATGCGGTCCTTCTCACTGAATCTGGAGGTCACCCTGATGGTGGTCGACGAGCAGAAGGTGGCCGAACTGCGCGGGATCTTCGAGTCCTACCGCCGGATCTCCGAGCCCCTGGACCTGCAGGAGTGGAAGACCCGCCCTTGGCACATCCGCTACCTGGACAACGTCTTCCGGCTGACCTCCGCCCTGCAGTGAGATGCCCGGCGGCACTGGCTAGCCGGCGCTGGCTGGCAAAACTACTGGTCAGTCACCTCACCTATGCGTTGCTTGAAATTTCAATTAGTCTTAGCGTTCGTGCCCCAGACTCGCCCTGAGACCGCAGCCCCGCCGCGACGCCGTCGTACTGCCGCGGCCCTGTGCCTGACCGCTGCGGTCATGCTGGGAAGCTCGGCATGCGGGTCGGAGGAGCCCGCGGTCCAGTCGGCCGAGCCGACCACGGTGCAGGCCGCTGAGCCGACCGAGGAGACCACAGAGGACCCCCAGGACGGCGGGGAGGAGCCGGAGCCCAGTCTGGGTCCGTTGGACGAGGACCAGCTGATGGATCTGCTGGTCAGCTCCGCAGATCTGCCCGCTCCGCCGACCGGGCACTCCACTCATGTGGGGCTGGGCTACTTCACCGAGTTCATCGCCGTAGCCCACCAGGACTACCGCGAGACCTTCGGAGAGAACGAGTGCACCACAGCGATGGACACCATCAACGTGGAGCTGATCGGCGGGGACCCCGTCGAGGGTCTGGTCCACGAGTTCCAGCTTCCGCGTGAGGAGGCCGGGGAGGCGCGCCTGTACGTGTGGGCGCTGAGCTATGAGCGCGAGGTCGACAGTGCCCGGGTCTGGGACCAGATACTCCAGGCCTGCGACGGCGGCCTGGACAGTCCCACCGATACGGTGACGATTGACCCGCTGAACGCCGAAGGGTTCACCGGCGTCAGCCTGGATATGCGCAGCGAGCGGGACGGCGTCCCGCCCCGGATCACCGGGTACTCCGCCACAGCAGATGCCGGCCACAACCTGGTGATGATGTCCTCAGTCGGCCTGACGGAGGAGGAGTTCCTCCAGGTAGCCGCCGCCCAGGCCGCCACGATCGACCAGGCGCTGAGCGGCTGACACCGGCGGACCCGGTCTGCGGCGACTGACCGCCGGCGGCGGTGGGGCCTCAGGCTGCCGTTGAGTGGGCTTCGCGGGTCAGGGCCGCACCTTCGACGTCGACGTCGGGCAGGATCCTGTCCAGCCAGCCGGGGATCCACCAAGCGGCCGGGCCGAGCAGGCTCAGCACCGAAGGCACCAGCACCAGGCGAACCACGAAGGCATCCAGCAGCACCCCGGCGGCCAGCCCCAGGCCGATGGAGGCGATCATCGGGTCGGGGGTGAAGACGAACCCGGCGAAGACCGAGGACATGATCAGCGCGGCCGCGGTGACCACAGCCCGGCCGGCATGCAGCCCGCGCCGCACCGCCAGCCGGGGCGGGGAGCCGTGGGCATAGGCCTCCCGCATCCCGGAGGCGGTGAACAGCTGATAGTCCATCGCCAGGCCGAACAGGATGCCGATCATCAGGATCGGCAGGAAGGTCATCACCGGACCGGGCCTGCCGATGCCGAAGATCTCCGAGAACCAGCCCCACTGGAAGACGGCCACCACCACGCCGATGGAGCCGGCCAGCGAACCGATGAAGCCCACGGTCGCCACCACAGGCAGCAGCAGCGAGCGGAAGACCATGATCATCAGCAGCAGCGACAGCCCGATCACCAGCCCCAGGTACACCGGCATAGCCTCGGCGATGATGTCGGAGATGTCGATCTGGGCCGCGGTCATACCAGCCACGGAGAGCTCCGCCTCGGCCACCTCGCTGCCGGAGAGCACGTCGCTGCCGCGCAGCTGGTGAACCAGCTCCTCGGTGGATTCAGCAGCCGGCCCGTCCACCGGGATCACCTGATAGGCGGCGAGGCTGTTGTCCTCAGAGAGCGCGATCGGCACCACGGCGTCGACGTGCTCATGACTGGCCAGCTGATCCGCCAGGTCCAGCTGGAAGTCCTCGGCCGCGGCATCCTCCATGCCCTCCGGCAGGTCCGCGGCCACCACCAGGGGGCCGTTCATGCCCTGCCCGAATGCCTCCTCAGTGGCCACATAGGACTGGAAGGAGGCAGAGTCCTCCGGGTCGGAGCCGGCATCGGGGAAAGCCAGGCGCATATCGAAGGCCGGTACGGCCAGCAGGGCCAGGGTCGCCGCGGAGACCACGGCGAAGCCCACCGCCCGCAGCCGGCCCATCGGCGCGGTGACCTTCGACTCCGCGGTCTGCGGAGCCTCCAGGCCGATGTAGCGCCGCTCCTTCCGCCGCAGGATCCGCCACCCCACCAGCTTCAGCAGCGCCGGCGTCATTGTGGTGGCCATCAGCACCGCCACGGCGACGCAGAACGCCGCCACGGTGCCCATCAGCGCCAAGAACGGCAGACCGGTGACGTTCAGCGCCAGCAGCGCAATGACCACAGTGGCCCCGGCGAAGACCACCGCATTGCCGGCGGTGCCGTTGGCCAGAGCGATGGACTCTTCCAGCGGCACCTCATCCTTCAGCTGGCGCCGGTGCCGGTTGATGATGAACAGCGCATAGTCGATGCCCACCGCCAGGCCCAGCATCAGCCCCAGAACCGGAGTCATCGACATCATCTCCACCGCAGAGGAGAACGCCAGCGCAGTGCAGACCCCGATGCCGACGCCGACCACCGCATTCAGCAGCGGAAGGCCCGCGCCGATGAAGGTTCCCAGCATCACCAGCAGCACCACTGCGGCGATCACCAGGCCCGCCGCCTCCGCGGTGGAGAACAGGTGCGGCATCTCCAGAGAGAGATCGCCTCCGGGAAGCACCTCCGCGCCATCAATCTGCACTTCGGTCAGCGACTGGGACACCTCGGCCAGGGTCTCGGTGCCGACCCGCTCCAGGGGCTCGGTGAAGGTGACCATCAGGATGGCGGTGTCGCCCTCGGGGGAGACCATCTGGGCGCCTTCGGTCAGCTCCAGCAGGCGCTCATTGCGCTCGAGGACCTCCATGGGGTCCTCATCGGCGTCGAAGGCCTCCTCCAGCTGGGACAAGCCCTCTTCGGCCTCATCCAGCTCCGCGGAGCCGGCGGCCCACTCCTCCTCGGCCTCCTCCAGCTGCTGCGCGGTCTGCTCGGCCTGCTGCAGCTGGGCCAGCAGCGGCTGCAGGGCCTCGCGCTGGTCGACCACCTCAGCCCGTGCAGCATTGAGCTCAGCCTCCACCTCCGGCCAGTACCCCCCGGCCAGGGCCTGCTGGACCTGGGCGTCGATCTGCGCGTCAGCCTGGTCGAGCTCCTCCAGCCCGTCCTCCACCTCGGCGCGGCGCTCGGGCAGCTCCTCAAGGCTCACACCGGCCTGCTCCAGACCGCTCTCCAGCTGCTCCCAGCCGGCGTCGAGCTGCTCGCGGGTCTGCTCGAGCTCGGCGCGTCCGGCGTCTATCTCCGCCCGCGCCTCGGCAATGTCGAAGTCCTCGGGCATCTCCTCCAACTGCTGGCGGGCATCCTCCAGCTGGGCCCGGCCGTCCTCGCGCTCCTGCTGGACGGCGAAGGGATTGGACACCTCCTCCACCGCGCCATGGGCCTCCACATGGTCGATCAGCTCAGCGACCTGCTGCCGCTGCTGCTGGGTGAAGGCATCGCCGTCCTCGGTGCGGACCACTGCAGTGGCCGATCCACCCCCGGCGTCAGGAAGCTCCTCGGCCAGCCGGTCGGCCACCTCGGTGGTCTCCATATCCGGCATGGTGATCTGGTCGGTCAGCGTGCCGCCGAATGCGGCGAAAGCCAGCACCGCGGCAGCCAGGGCGGCCAGCCACGCGGCGATCACGGTCTTGGCGCGGCGCGCGGCGAGGGCGCCGAGGCGGTAGAGAAGTCTGGCCATCGAGTGGGGTCCTCGCACAGGGTAGGGGTGGTCAGGGCAGCCGCATCCCATCATAACGGAACGCAACGTCTCGCAATTGTCTGGTTCGCCGGCCAGGCATGCTCCGCGCCGCTGCCGCCGGCGTAGTCAGCCCCATCGGCGCAGGTCAGCGGGCGGGCCGGTCTGCTGCTATGCCGCTGGTCACAGTGTCCACCAGAGCCTGTCCCCACGCGGGTGCGCAGGGCTTGCCGATGACAATGCGGAACAGCAGCGGATCGATCAGCGCTGAGGCCGCTGCCGCAATATCGGCTCCCGGCCTGAGCTCATCGCGCTCGGCGGCTCTGCGCAGCCGCTCCATCAGGGCCCCGGACTCCCAGGCATGCTCCTGCCGGATCAGCTCGGCGGTCTCCGGCAGGCCCTCCAGCCCGGCGGCCATCAGGCTGCGCGCCATCGCGATGAACTCTTCGCGGAACCCCTCGGTGAGCATGCCCTGCATCCATGCGCTGAGGTCCTGGTGCAGGTCACCGGTGTCATCCATAGGCACCAGCTCCATCTCCACGTAGCCGGTGAGCACCGCCTCCAGCACCACCTCCGCCTTATTGCGCCACCAGCGGTAGATGGTCTGTTTGCCGACGCCGGCCTCGGCAGCGATGCGCTCCACGCTGATCGAGTCATAGCTGGAGCTGCCCAGCAGTCGGGCGGTGGCCTCCAGCACCTTCTGGTGCGACTGCTCACTGCGCGGGCGTCCGCGCTGCTTGGTGGCTTCCGGCGGGGTCATGAGCACATGGTATCGATCCGCGCCCCATAGACTCATCGGTATGCTCCAGCCCGTGCGCCGCTCCACGGTGCCCTTCAGTCGCGCTGAGGACGCCGCCGCCGAGCTCTTCGGCGCTCTGCACGCCGGATGGCCGCAGGCTCCGGCGGCCTTTCTGGACAGCAGCGACCACGCGCGCACACCTGCCCCGCAGCGCAGCCGATTCAGCATCCTGGCCTTCTCCCAGGGCGATCTGGCAGAACAGGTCACCAGAGCCTCAGACATCTGGGACTGGGTTGCCGGGGTCTGGGAGCATACGGGCACGACGACGGCGCACACCAGCCAGGGCTTCCAGCTGGGGTGGGTCGGCTGGGCCGGCTATGAGGGGCAGGGAGCCTTCTTCCGCGCCACCCACGCTGTGGTGGTGGACCACCACAGCGGCGCCGCCGAGCTGCAGACGCTCTCGCCCGCCGGGCCCGGTGAGCACCAGCAGTGGCGCCGGATGGTCACCGAGCAGATCGCCGGACTGGGCCGGCACCCGGCTCCCCGGCAGCAGATGCAGCTGGAGGACCTGCAGGTGCGCGACTGCCGGGCCGACTACTTGGAGGCCATCGCCGCAGCGCAGGAGCAGATCCGCCGTGGAATCACCTACGAGGTATGCCTGACCACCGCCGTCACCGCGCAGCTGCGCGCCGACCCCTGGGAGGCCTATCTGCGGCTGCGTGAGGCCAACCGTGCCCCCTTCACCCAGTATCTGGCTCCTGCCGGGCAGGGCGGAGAGATCATCCTCTCCACCTCGCCGGAACGTTTCGTCCAGGTCAGCGCCGCCGGGGTGATCCGCTCCGAGCCGATCAAAGGCACTCGGCCCCGCGGGGCGACCCGGCAGCAGGACGCCCAGCTGCGTCAAGAACTGGCCGCCTCGGTCAAGGACCGGGCGGAGAATGTGATGATCGCCGACCTGGTGCGCAATGATCTCTCCATCCGCGCGGTGCCGGGCAGTCTGCGCGTCGAGCGGCTTTGCGCGGTGGAGACCTACCCCAGCGTGCATCAGATGGTCTCCACCATCGGCGCGCAGCTGGAGCCGGAGTCACCCAGGGCCGCCGCCGTCGCCGCAGCCTTCCCGCCCGGCTCGATGACCGGGGCTCCGAAGATCTCCACTATGGGGGTCCTGGCCCGGCTGGGGACGGGTCCGCGCGGACCCTATTCGGGAGCGGCCGGCTACTTCAGCACCAACGGGGCCTGCGATCTCTCGGTGCTGATCCGCACCGCCGTGCTGAGCCGCACCCCCGAACTGACCGGCAGCGGCGACCGCACCTGGCAGATGCACTTGGGGCTGGGCGGGGCGATCACCGCCGACTCGGACCCGCAGGCCGAATGGGAGGAGATCATCACCAAGTCCCGAGGGGTGCTCGGCGCGCTGGGCGCCCAGTTCCCCTCCAGATGAAGCCCCTCCCGCGCTGCGGCCCCGGGATCCTGAAGGGCCGCACCCGCTGACGACGCCGGTGCCCAGCGCAGCGCGGCCCGCCCGCTGATCAGCCGGCGTGCCGGGGAGGTTTTCCGCCCCCTCGGCCGAGCCGGTACAGTGCAGACCAGAGACCAGTGTTGGATTGTTGACAATGCCGGAGGGTGGCTCAGGTGACCGTCACTGCCGATGCACGCACCCAGGATGCTGCCGCCGCGCTGCGCCGCGCCGGCGTCTGCGGCGTCGACGACTCGGTGCTCACCCGCGGCATGTACTCCGCCGACGCCAGCCTTTACCGGGTGGTCCCCCAGGTGGTGGCCCGCCCGGCCCATACCGATGAGCTCCACGCGGTCTGCGAGGTCTCCCGCGAGCTGCAGATCCCGCTGACCATGCGCGGCGCCGGCACCTCCATCGCCGGAAACGCCGTAGGCGAGGGGATCGTCGTCGACACCCGAGACCTCAACCAGATCCTGCACATTGACCCAGAGGCGCAGACCGCCAGGGTCCAGCCCGGCGTCATCCACGCGGATCTGCAGCGGGCCGCCGCGCCGCACGGGCTGCGCTACGGCCCCGACCCCTCGACCCATTCGCGCTGCACCATCGGCGGCATGATCGGCAATAACGCCTGCGGCTCCCGGGCGCTGGGATACGGGCGCACTGTGGACAATCTGGAAGCGGTCAGCGTGCTCTTCGGCAACGGAGAGTCCGCCCAGCTCAGCCCCGAGCACACCCCAGCTCCGGGGTCCACCGCCGCGCAGCTCATCGACCTGGCCGGCAATCATCTGGGCCACATCCGCACCAGCTTCGGGCAGTTCAGCCGCCAGGTCTCCGGCTACAGCTTCGAACACCTGCTGCCGGAGAACCGCAGACGGGTGGAACGCTTCCTCGCCGGCACCGAAGGCACCCTCGGCACCGTGCTGGAAGCCACAGTGCACCTGGTGCGCGACGAGCCCGGCCGGCGGCTGATGGTCCTGGGATACCCCAGCGTCGCCGAGGCCGCCGACGCCGTCCCGCACCTGCTGGCAGCCGGGCGAGGGCGGCTGATCGCCTGCGAGGGAATGGACTCCCGGCTGGTCGCGCTGGTGCGCGGGGCCGGCAAGCGGGTGCCCGCCCTGCCCAAGGGCGAGTCATGGCTGTTCGTGGAGACCGCCGGCGAGGATGCGCTCACCGTGCTGGAGCAGGTCAAAGCCGCCTCCGGCGCCGTCGGGGACCGGCTGGTCGACGACGCCGCCGAGGCCGCCGCCCTGTGGAAGATCCGCGAGGACGGGGCCGGACTGGCTGGGATCAGCCTGCCCACCCCCGCCCACTCCGGGTGGGAGGACGCCGCAGTCCCGCCGGAGCACCTGGGAGCCTGGATGCGTCAGTTCGAGCAGCTGATGGCCGAGTACGGACTGCAGGGCTACCCCTACGGGCACTTCGGCGACGGATGCATCCACTGCCGGATCGACTTCCCCTTCCAGCACGGGGACCCCTCCAGCACGTCCGTGTTCGCAGAGTTCATGCAGGCCTGCGCGGAGGCGCTGGCCGGCTACGGAGGCTCGCTCTCCGGCGAGCACGGCGACGGCAGGGTGCGCTCGCAGCTGCTGCCCACGATGTACAGCGCCGAATCCATGCGACTCTTCGCCGCCGCCAAGCAGATCTGCGATCCGCAGAACCTGCTGAACCCCGGCATCATCACCACTCCCCAGCCCGAGGTGCCCCCGGCGCAGCACACGGCTGACATCAGACCCACCCAGCCCAAGCAGCAGCTGCCCTGGCCGGGCATGCTGCTTCCGGAGGACGACGGCGACTTCGGTGCCGCGGTGCACCGGTGCTCCGGCGTGGGGCGCTGCGTCGCCCCGCGCACCAACGGGGTGATGTGCCCGTCCTATTTGGCCACCGGCGAGGAGAAGGACTCCACCCGCGGCCGGGGCCGTATCCTGCAGGAAGCCATGGACGGCACACTGGTGCGGGGCCTCTCCGACCCGGCCGTCCACGAGGCACTGGACCTGTGCCTGTCCTGCAAGGGCTGCGCCAGTGACTGCCCGGCGGGTGTGGATATGGCCACCTATAAGGCGGAGACCCTGCACCAGACCTATGACCGGGACGAATCCGGCCGGCCGAAGCGCCGGCTGCGCCCGCGCAGCCACTACACCCTGGGGCGCCTGCCGTTCTGGGCCAAGATCGCGGCACCTCTCGCGCCGCTGATGAACCTCAGTATGAGAGTTCCCCCGCTGGCTGCGGCTGCGAAGTGGGTGGCCGGCATCGACCCGCGCCGCGGGGTGCCCCAGTTCGCCACCCGCACCTTCACCCGGCAGGCCCGCCGCACCACAGCGGAACCTGCGCGCGGCGGCTCAGCTGCGGCACCGGATGTGTGGGTCTGGGCCGACTCCTTCACCGAGCATTTCTTCCCCCAGTCAGGAATGGCCGCCCTGGAGTTTCTGCGCAGCCAAGGCCTGGATGTCCGGGTCATCCCGCGCTCAGGCTGCTGCGGTCTGCCCTGGATCACCACCGGACAGCTGGATCAGGCGCGCCGGCTGATCGCAGACACCATTGAGCAGCTGCACCCCTATGTCAGCTCCTCAGTGCCGGTGATCGCCCTGGAGCCCTCCTGCCTGGCCACGCTGCGCAGCGACGCCGGCCAGCTCTCGGCAGCTGCCGAGGCCGCCGACGTCGCCGACGGGGTGCTCAGCTTCGCCGAACTGGTCAACCGGCTGGTGGGCGAAGGCCGCGTGGAGCTGCCGGACCTCACCGGAGTCGACGTCGTCGCCCAGCCGCACTGTCACCAGAGCTCAATCATCGGATGGGATGCCGACCGGAGCCTGCTGGAGATGGCCGGGGCCACGGTCACCTCGGTGGCCGGCTGCTGCGGGCTGGCCGGAAACTTCGGGGTGGAGCGCGGCCACTACGAGGTCTCAGTGGCGGTGGCGCAGACCTACCTGCTGCCGGCAGTGGACCAGCAGCGTGAACGAGCCCAGGACGGACGCCGCACGGTGGTGCTTGCCGACGGCATGTCCTGCCGCATCCAGCTGCAGGATCTGGCGCAGGTGCCGGCAGTCCACCTTGCGGAGCTGCTGGCCTCCGGTTGAGGTCGGCGGGCCAGCCGGCCGCGGTGCAGACGAGCCGGACCGGAGTGGGTCCGCACGGCCCGGTCTCACCGCAGCGTCAGGCTGAGCCGCGGATATCGGCGCCATTGGCGTCCAGCGGTTCGTCCAGCAGCTCGTAGACGCCGTCGATGATCCGGTTGGGTCGGAACGGGTACTGAGAGATGTCCGAGGCCGCCGAGACTCCCGAGAGCACAAGGATCGTGTGCATCCCCGCTTCCATTCCGGCCACAATGTCGGTGTCCATACGATCACCGATCATCGCCGTCTGCATGGAATGGGCGCCCAGATGGTTCAGGGCCGAGCGGAACATCATCGGATTCGGCTTGCCCACCACATATGGCGCCGACCCGGTTGCCTTGGAGATCAGCGAGGCGATCGCCCCGGTGGCCGGCAGCACCCCCTCGGGGCTGGGGCCGGTGGCATCTGGGTTGGTCACAATGAAGCGAGCACCCTCAAGAATCAGCCGGACTGCCTTGGTGATCGCCTCAAAGCTGTAGTTGCGGGTCTCGCCGACCACCACATAGTCGGGATTGGTCTCGGTCATGATGAACCCGGCCTCATGCAGCGCAGTGGTCAGCCCCGCCTCGCCGACCACATAGCAGGAGCCGGCGCCCTTTTCGCGGTCCACCTGGTTGGCCAGAAAGGTGGCCGTGGCCAGTGCCGAGGTCCAGATCCGCTCCTCCGGCACCACCAGGCCGGAATTGCGCAGCCGGGCGGACAGATCCCGCGCGGTGAAGATCGAGTTGTTCGTCAGCACCAGATAGGGCAGATCCTTGCGCCGCCACTGCTCCAGCAGCTCAGCCGCGCCGGGCAGCGGCTCATGCTCACGAACGAGCACGCCGTCCATATCCGTCAGCCAACATTCGATGTTTTCGCCGCTCATACCCCCATCTTAGGAGGCCGTGCTCCACATCCCCTCGGCACCATGCTCCACGTCCCCTCGGCCCCTTGCTCCACGTCCCTTCGGCGCCAGGGGGCACCACTGACCTCCCGGGGCCGCGGCGGGTTGACGCCCGGAGGACTCCTGTGGTTCATTAGATACATGGTTCATTAGTCAAGTAATGAACCACATGAGTAGTGGACCGGAGTAAGCTGTGGCAGAGTCCCGGAAGAATGGAGGTGAGCTCGTGGAAGAGGGCCGCCCGCTGTTTCTGCAGATCGCCGAGGAGATTGAGTCCCAAGTGTTGGAGGGAACCCTCGCGGAGCAGGAGCGTGCGCCGTCAACCAATGAGCTCGCCGCGTTCCACCGGATCAACCCTGCCACTGCCGCCAAAGGCATCAATCTGCTGGTGGACCGGGGAATCCTGGTCAAGCGCCGCGGACTGGGAATGTTCGTCGCCGAAGGAGCCCGCGAGCAGCTGCGTGCTGAGCGCCGTCGGCAGTTCGCCGACCACTACCTCACACCCCTGCTTGCCGAGGCCCGCCACATCGGGCTCGAGGTTGAGACAGTCATCCAGCTGCTGCGCGAGCGCGCAGAGCAGAACACGTGAGAGGAAAGTGCCGATGAGCCAGACAGCCCCTGGCACCGCGATTGAGGTCCGCGGGGTGACACGCCGCTACCGCAGCACCACTGCGCTCGACGGCGTGACCGTGGACTTTGCGGAGAACATGATTCACGGCCTGCTGGGCCGCAACGGGGCGGGCAAGACGTCACTGATGTCGGTGATCACCGGCCAGGACTGGCCCACCGAGGGCGAGGTACGCATCTTCGGGCAGCGCCCGCATGAGAATGAGCAGATTCTGCCGCGGATCTGCTTTGTGCGGGAGGAGCAGCGCTATATCGACGACTCGCTGCCCAAGCACGCATTCGCCGCCGCCTCCCGAGCCTTCCCGAACTGGGACTGGGACCTGGCAGACCGGCTCACCGAAGACTTCCGCGTTCCGAAGAAGACACGGATCAAGAAGATGTCCCGCGGCCAGCGGTCGGCAGTGGGCGTGATCATCGGGCTGGCATCCCGGACCGAGATCACATTCTTCGACGAGCCCTATACGGGGCTGGACGCCGTGGCGCGCCAGCTGTTCTATGACCGCCTGCTGGAGGACTATGCGGAGCATCCGCGCACCATTGTGCTCTCCTCCCACCTCATCGATGAGATCGCCCATCTGGTCGAGAACGTCGTGGTCATCGACCGCGGAAAGATCCTGCTCCACGAGCCGGTGGAGCAACTGCGTGACCGCGCGGTCACCCTGGTGGGACGGCAGGAGGCCGTCGCCGAGATCGCCGGATCCCGCGAGGTGCTGCACCAGGAGCAGATGGGCCGAATCACCCGCACCACTGTGCTGGGGGCTCTGACCCAAGCTGAGGTTCAGCGGGTCCGCGAGCTGGACCTGGACCTGGTTCCGGTCTCCCTGCAGCAGCTGATCGTGCGGCTGACCACCCGCCAGGCCGCCTCCGGAGACCCCGACGCCGCAACGGCCGGCACCCACACCGATCCCCAGGAGGTCACCCGATGAGTGTCGCAGCAGCCCAGAGCAGCACACAGTCCAGCTACGCCAGAATTCCCGCCGCCTTCCGGCTCCAGTTCGCCGTCCCGTCGTCGTTGGTGTGGGTCCCGCTGATGGTCTTCGCCGGGGCCTGGGCTATTGCCACCGGCATCGCCGCGTGGCTGACCTTCCAGACCGAGGCGACCTTCACCGCAGCGGAGCCCTTCTACGCGGGTGCCTCGCAGGCGGCTATGTGGTGTCTGCTGTTCATGGCGGCCTATACCGCCAGCCACACTTTCCCGTTCTCCATGGCGCTGAGCTACAGCCGCCGCGTCTTCGTCATCGGTGCCTTCCTGGCCTTCGCCGTAGTGTCCGCCGCCTACGGCATCGCCTTCATGTTCGGCATCTGGGTGGAGCGGATCACCGACGGTTTCGGCATGCACGCCTATACCTTCGACCTGCCTTTCCTGGTCCAAGGCGAGGGAGGGATCCTGGGGGCCGGCCTGCTGGCCGCGGTGGTGAACCTGATGCTGATGATGATCGGATTCTTCTGGTCCATCCTCTACCGCCGGGTCAGCGTCCCGATGCTGTGGACGATCATCCTGGTCCTGGCGGTGGTGACTCTCGCCGGAGCGACGCTGATCAACCAAGCCGACGGCTGGGGGAGCATCTGGGAGTGGTTCTCCCGGCAGACCACACTGTCCCTGGCCGGCTGGACCGCGCTGTGGACGGCCATCCTGGCGGTGCTCAACTACGTGGTGATCCGCAAGGCGGTTCCCACCCCCTGAGCGCACGAGAAAGCTCCCGGGCCAGCAGCGTGAGGGGGACGCCAGAAATGCTGACCCGGGAGCTTGAATCACTCGCACCTTGATGAGGTATTTACTAATGTACGCACCCACCTTGACGGAACACCCCACATCAACTGGGAGTTCCCTGTGAGTTTCTCGCGAATCTTCTGAATGAGTGACTGCAGGGTGAACGCCCGGTGACCGGCAGCCGACAGCGAGCCGAAATGCGCTGGATCTGCCGAGCTGGAGGCGCCCCGGCGCCGGCCGCTGGCCGGCGGCTCAGCCGTGGGCGCCCCGGTCTTTGGTGTAGCCGCGCAGCAGCTCCAGCTGGCGGCGTTCGCGTTTGGTGGGGCGGCCGGTTCCGCGCTCGCGGCGGGGCAGCCCCACATCCCGGGGCCTGATCTGTTCGGGGGAGTGATCCCGGTAGGCCTTCTGCGCCACTGGGGCGCCCACCCGTTTGGCGTGGGTGTGCACCACCTCCAGGATCACCACATATCCGGGCCGGCTGATCTGGATGCGCGTGCCCGGGCTGACCTTCGTGGCGGGCTTGACCGGTTCGCCGTCGATCTTGATCTTCCCCGCCCGGCATGCCTCAGTGGCTGCCGAGCGAGTCTTGAACATCCGCACCGACCACAGCCAGGCATCGGCTCGCACCGGAGACGTCGGACCCTCTGTCATGCCTCCCAGTCTAGGCCGCGGGCACGAGAAAGCCCCCGGACCAGCTGCGTGAGGGGGGGACGCTTGAATCGCTGGCCCGGGGGCTGTGAATCACTCGCACCTTGAAGAGGCACTATCTAATGTAAGGACCAACCTTGACGGAACACCCCATAGAACCTGAATTTTTCCCATGAATTTTTCTCAGCCGTCGTCGTCGCTGCGATGGCGCGGGGCCCGCCGGGTTTCTCCCTCCGCTTTAGACTGGAGTGGTGACTGAGGTTCCTGAGCAAGCGGCGCAGGCGCCGGACGCTGATCTGCGCGCCGAGTACTCCCAGCTGGCCGATGAGGTGCGTGGCCACCAGATCGCCTATCACCAGAAGGATGCGCCGGTCATCTCCGATGCCGAGTACGACGAGCTCATCCACCGGTTGCGCCGCATTGAGGCCGAGCACCCGGAGCTGGTGACCGCTGACTCACCCACCCAGCAGGTGGGCGGAGCCCCCTCGGCGGCCTTCGCGCCGGTGCAGCACATCCAGCGGATGTACTCCCTGGAGGACCTGTTCTCCCTGGAGGAGCTGCGCACCTGGTACGACCGGGCGGTCGCCTCGCTGGCCGAGCAGCGTCCGGGTGAGCCGGTGCGCTGGCTGGTGGAGGTCAAGATCGACGGCCTGGCGATCAACCTGCTCTACCGGCACGGAGAGCTGGTGCGAGCCGCCACCCGCGGAGACGGCGTCACCGGTGAGGACGTCACCCACAATGTGCGCACCATCGGAGACATCCCCCAGCAGCTGACCGGAACCGGCCACCCCGAAGAGCTGGAAGTCCGCGGGGAGATCTTCATGCCCTCGAAGGAGTTCGAGGCCTTCAACGAGACGCTCATCGCCGAGGGCAAACCACCCCTGGCCAATCCGCGGAATGCGGCCGCCGGATCGCTGCGTCAGAAGGACCCGGCCAAGACGGCGCAGCGGCCGCTGTCCATGTACGTCCACGGCGTCGGCGCACGATCCGGGCTGGAGCTGACCAGCCAGCACGAGACCTATGACCAGCTGGCGGCCTGGGGCCTGCCGGTCAGCCCCTACACCCGCATTCTGGAGACCTACGAGCAGATCGAGCAGTACCTTCAGGAGCACCAGGACAAACGGCACGATCTGGTCCATGAGATCGACGGCGTGGTCATCAAGGTCGATGACTTCGCCCAGCAGCGCACCCTGGGGCACACCTCCCGAGTGCCGCGCTGGGCGGCGGCATTCAAGTACCCGCCCGAGGAGGTCACCACCCGGCTGCTGGACATCCGCGAACAGGTCGGACGCACCGGACGGGTGACCCCCTTCGCCATGCTGGAGCCGAAGAAGGTGGCCGGCTCAGTGGTCTCCAAGGCCACGCTGCACAACCAGGATGTGGTCCGCGCCAAAGGCGTGCTGATCGGCGACGACGTCTTCATCCGCAAGGCAGGGGACGTGATCCCGGAGGTGCTGGGCCCGGTGCTTCCAGCCCGCGAAGGACGCGAAGCTGAGCTGCGCGAATACGTCTTCCCCACCCACTGCCCAGCCTGCGGCACCCGACTGGCGCCGAGCAAGGAGGGGGATGTGGATATGCGCTGCCCCAACGCCGAGTCCTGCCCCGCCCAGCTGAGCGAACGGGTCATCCACATCGGATCCCGCGGTGCGCTGGATATTGAGGGACTCGGGGATGAGGGCGGCAGAGCCCTGACCAACCCCGACTACCGGCGCCCGGAGGACCCGGAGCTGATCAGCCGCGAATCCGTGGAGGCCTCCGGGGCGGAGGTGACCTTCGACGACGAGGGCCGCCCCCGGGAGCAGACCCCTGTGCTCCGCAGCGAAGCCGACCTCTTCCACCTGCGGCCGGAGGACCTGAAGGGCATCTACGTCTGGCGGGAGGAGCGCCGCTACGAGGCCGAGACCCGGACCTGGACCCGCACCGGGAAATGGACGGTGGAGCGGTACTTCGCCAAGCAGAACGGCGAGCCCAACGACCGGTGCACCACACTGTTCCGGGAGATGGAGAAGGCCAAGTCCCAGCCGCTGTGGCGCGTACTGGTGGCACTGTCCATCCGGCATGTGGGCCCCACCGCATCCCGGGCGCTGGCCAGCGCCTACGGCTCCATGGACAAGATCCGTGCCGCAGATGAGGAGGAGCTGGCCGGTATCGACGGGGTCGGGCCGGTCATCGCCGCCTCCATCCGTGAGTGGTTCTCCATCGACTGGCACCAGAAGGTGGTGGACCGCTGGGCCGAGGCCGGAGTGCGCATGGCCGATGAGGTGGACGAATCCGTTCCCCGCACACTGGAGGGACTCACCGTGGTGGTCACCGGCTCGCTGGAGGGTTTCAGCCGCGACGAGTCCAAGGAGGCGATCATCGCCCGCGGCGGCCGGGCCTCCGGATCGGTGTCGAAGAAGACCGACTATGTGGTCGCCGGGGCCAATGCGGGATCCAAACTGGCCAAGGCGGAGTCACTGGGAGTTCCGGTGCTGGACGAGGAGCAGTTCGAGATCCTGCTGAGCAGGGGAGCAGAGGGGTTGACTGAGTGAGTATTGACACCGGGACGCTGAAGGATCTGCTGGGCATCGCGCAGCAGGCCGCCGCCGCGGGTGCAGCCGTGCTGGCCGGCCGGGATGATGTCTCGGCCGCCGGCCTTCCGCTGGACAGCGCCGGCCACGGCATTGAGACCAAATCCTCCGAGTCTGATTTCGTCTCCGAGTTCGACCGCCGCGCCGAAGAGGCGGTGCGCGGGGTGATCAGCAAGCACCGGCCCCAGGATGAGATCACCGGGGAGGAGTACGGCACCACTACAGTCGCTGAGCCCACCGGCTACCGGTGGTCCATCGACCCGCTGGACGGGACCACCAACTTCCTGCGCGGCATCATCTACTACGGCACCTCGGTGGGAGTCCAAGCCCCCGACGGCGAATGGATCGTCGGCGTGGTCAACGCACCGGCCCTGCAGCGCAGCTGGTGGGCAGCCCGCGGCCTGGGCGCCTATATGGCGCGGGGGCAGAGCGCCACAGTGCCGCTGCGCGGACCCTCCGGGCAGCTGGGCAGCGGACTGCTGGCCACCGGATTCGGCTATGACCCGCAGCGCCGGGCTCAGCAGGTGGACTCCATCGCCACGCTCAATGAGCACTTCGGAAACCTGCGGCGGCTCGGGGCCGCGGCCCTGGATATGTGCATGGTGGCCGACGGCACTATGGACGCCTATGCCGAATACGGCATCCAGGAGCATGACTGGGCCGCGGCAGCACTCATCGCCGAGGAGGCCGGGGTGGAGGTCTACCGGCCGTCCGCTGCCGACGGAGAGGCCGAACCGGACTGGTGCGTCATCGGCAGCCTCGGATTCGATCCCGCCCGGCTGAATCCGCGCCCCAGCTGGTCCTGAGCAGCTTTCCCGAGCCGTTGGCGATGACCTGGACCAAGCGCACCGACCCCGCACATCCGCAGGCAGTGCTGGTCGAAGCCGCCGGTCTGAGGTGGCTGGCCCAGGCCCATGACCACGGAGGGCCTGCCGCGGCACAGATGATCAGCGCCGAGCCGGGCACCCTGGTGCTGGAGAGGATCCGCACCGCCGCCGCTGATCCGCAGGCGGTGGAAGACTTCGGCGAGGCGTTGGCACGCATGCACCGCAGCCTGCCGGATCAGACGCCTTTCGGCGCACTGCCGCCGGACCATCCCCCAGGCCAGCCGCCGCTGTTCGGCCCGGCGGATGCGCTGCTGGAGATGGGCTCGGGAACCTCCAGCAGCTGGGGAAGCTTCTATGCCCGGCAGCGGCTGCAGCCGGTGCTGGACCAGCTGAGGGTCCACGCACCAGAGGACGATATGGCGGTGCTGGCAGCCGCCCAGGAGAAGATCGCCGCTGGAGCCTTCGACGACGACGAGCCGCCGTCACTGATCCACGGAGACCTCTGGAGCGGCAATGTGCTCTTCAGTCGCGACGGGGCAGTGCTGATCGATCCCGCCGCTCACGCCGGACACCGGGAAAGCGACCTGGCGATGCTTCAGCTCTTCGGGTTTCCGCATCATGACCGGCTGCTGGCCGGCTATCAGCGCACCGCGCCGCTGCGGCCGGGATGGCAGGACCGCATCTGCGTGCACCAGCTGTTCTACTTGGCGGTCCATTGGCTGCTCTTCGGGCAGGGTTACCGATCAGCGGCCCTGACCGCAGCGGAGCAGACGCTGCAGCTCTAGCAGCCCTGTCAGGGAGCGGAGTCCATCTGGTCCACCGGCGCGTCATAGCGCAGCAGGGCGGCCACATTCTCCTTCACCGCGGCTCCGACCAGAGCCACGGAGGCGTCCACTTCGGCGGCATCGCGCAGCAGCTGATCCTCCACCACGTGGTGGGCAGGGTCCTGCGGGTCATCGGGGTCGCCGCCGCTGCGGGAATCGTCCTCGGCGGACTGGCCGTAGCGCAGCAGCAGGGTGTCCACCGCCCCAAGCTGCAGCGCCCGGCGTACGTTCTCGGCGCCCTCGAGGGCCAGACCGTTGCCGCGTGCGTCACCAAACTGTTCGGTCAGCTCAGCCACCCGGTCCACCGTCAGCTGGCGCACCAGTCCGCTGAGCTCCTCGGCCAGCGACTCCTCTGCGCCCTCATCGGCAGAATCGCCGGCGATTCCGCCGCCGGCCTCCACCTGGTGGGCGATCTGCTGCAGGTCCGAGGGCAGCTGCTCATAGAGCAGACTGCGGCCCTGCACCTCTCCGGCGATCACCAGCACATCGGGGTTCCAGCGCGCGTCAGCCCTGCGGATGTGCTCCACGACGTCGCGGATATTCTGCTTGGCAGCCTCATCTGCGGTGCCCTGGATCTTCCGATGCTTCAGCGCCCCGCCGCGGGGCTTGTGCACCGACTCCACCGCGCTGCCCTCCACTGAGGATTCCGGGCCCGTGCTGGGCACCTCTTGGGAGGAGAGCACCAGCCGGCGCAGTGCGGCGCGCTCCTGGTCCACCAGCGCCACCAGGGCCCGCACCGAGCGAAGCCGCTGGCGCAGATAGTCACCCAGCTGCGCGGTCTCTCCCAGCACAGCCCGGTCGCCCCCGGCGCCGGTGGCATCAAAGTCCTCCTCCAGCAGCAGGCCTGAGGGGCCCGCCACCAGCACGCGGCCCTCCGTCCGGATGGTGCCGACGTTCTCGGCTCCCAGCACCGCGTCATCCAGCGCGGAGACGGTCTGCTCGTCGGCGCCGGCGTCGGTGAGCTGGGTGCGCAGCGCATCCCAGCGCAGCCGGACCTGCTGCTCGGCATTGGCGCCAGCCGTCTGGGACTGCAGGTACACGGTAGCCACCGGTCCCTGGGCCTGGTAGATGGGACGAAGTGCGGCGAGCTGCATGATCATCACCTTCCTTACGAAGGGTCGACTATTGATCTGCTCGACCAACGCCCCCAACGCCAGGAACACCACGTCAGCGCAACCTAGAAGCCGGCTGGACACTCCCTTGGAGATTGCGCGGGGGCCGCGGCGCACCGGTGCGTGCACCGCGTGAGGCCGCTGGCAGTGTCAGCCCGGGGGCCGGAGGCCCGGACGTGAAAGTCAAGCGCTCGGCACGGAGGCTTCAGCCGAGAGCGGAGGACTCAGCTGGCCCGACGCAGCTGGCTGACCTGAGGCAGCCGCTCCACGCTGAATTCTCCCGGACGGTGGTGGCGGCAGAAGCCGCCGTCGGGAACCTGCTGCAGATAGGCGGCCATCTGAGCCAGCTCGGCGGCCGAGAACTCCTCGGCACGGCGGCGGCGCGGCGGCCCCTCCCGCCGGGACTCTTCCCGGTCGGAGAGCTCGATGCCGTAGAGCACCTCCAGGGCGCGGATGTACTCATCACTGCGGCCTTCGGCGGCCAGTTCGCGGGCTCGCACCGTGGGAGTGTGCAGCAGCTTCCGCACGATCCGGCGCACCGCGAACTCCACCTCTTCGGCCGCCGCAGTGCAGCCGTGCTGCCGGCGGACCTTCTCCATCTCCGCATCCAGCAGCTGCTGGGTATGACGCCGCAGCGCCACGATCGCCTCATCGGCGGTGCGTTCGCGCCGCTGGGCCAGGTACTGCTTGACCGACTCGCCCACCACTGCGCGGGCCTGCTCCACGGAGGCGGAGGTCTCCTCAGGGGCGGCGACCTTCACCGATTCCAGGGTGATCAGCTCCACCCCGGGGAGTTCGGCGACCTCGGGGGAGAAGTCGTGGGAGAGGGCTAAGTCGATGATGGTCAGCGGCTGGCTGCGCTCGGCGAGGCCGCCCAGTGACTCGATCTCCGCAGCGGTGATCTGCCGGCTGCCGCCGGAGCATCCGATGATCAGGTCGGCTTCGCTGAAGGCTTCGGTGAGCTCCTCCATGCGCAGTGCGCGCACCCGGCTGCCGTGCGCCGCTGCGCTCTGCTGCCGCTCAGCCAGGAACTGCTCGGCCCGGCCGGACCCGGAGAACACCGCGATCTCCGGAACCCCGCGCTCACTGAGCTGGGCCAGAGAGGTCCCGGCATAGGCGCCGGTGCCGATGAGCACCACCTTCGCGCCGCGGAAGAACGCAGCGCCGTCGCCGCGCATGTCCCCGGCGATGTCCAGCGCCACAGAGACGATCGACCGGCCCCGGGACCCCAGGGCAGTCTTGGCGCCGACTTCCTTGGCGGTGCGCGTAGCGGATTCGAAGAGTTTGGTGAGGTTGCCGGACGTGGTGCCGGCGGCCTGCGCCTCGGCCAGGGAGCGGCGCACCTGTCCGGCGATCTCGCGCTCGCCGATCACTGCGGAGTCCAGCCCGGCCCCGACCTCGAACAGATGGGTGACGGCTTCGTCCTCCACCAGAGTGCGGAAGGAGCGGGCAACAGTTTCGCGGTCCAGCTCGCTGGATTCGGCCACCGCATCCAGCAGCTTCTGCCGGCCGCGCTCAAGCTCCTCGGGCGAGTCGGAGGCGGTCTCCGCGTAGATCTCCAGGCGGTTGCAGGTCGCCAGCGTCACGGCAGGCAGATCGACAGAAGCGGCGACGTCGGCCGCTCCTGAGGAGAGGGTTCCGACCGTCTCCAGATCGAGGTCGGAGTGAGATGCGACTAGCGAGAAGAGAACCACAGCGGCTCAATTCTACAGGTTGTCGAACGGCGTCTTGTGCTGCGGTCCGAGTTATGACGTACCTGTGGATGCGCGGAGGACTGGACCCGCCCGCGGCAGCCTGCTCATCACTGGCAGAATAGGGGACCATGACGACGACGGCTCCCTCTCTGCCCCAGAACCATCCTCTGGTCAGCGGCTTGACCGCCGAGGCGCCCCTGCTGAACCAGTACCGGGGCGGACGCAGCGCCTCGGGCGAACCCGCCGCCCCAAGGCGTCGCCCGGTCTGGTTCATGCGGCAGGCCGGGCGCTCCCTGCCGGAGTACCGCAGGCTGCGCGAGGGCACCACTATGCTCGATGCCTGCCTCAACCCGGAGATGGCAGCAGAGATCACCTGCCAGCCGGTGCGCCGGCATGACGTGGACGCCGCCATCTTCTTCTCCGACATCGTCATCCCGCTGCGCCTGGCCGGCGTGGAGGTGGAGATCCAGCCCGGTGTGGGCCCGGTGCTCCGCTCGCCGGTGCGCACCGCCGCAGACGTCGCCGCGCTGCCGGAGATCGACGAGGTGGCGTTCGCCCCGATCACCGAGGCGGTCCAGCGCACTGTGGAGCAGCTGGGCTCCACTCCGCTGATCGGCTTCGCCGGAGCCCCCTTCACCCTGGCGGCCTATATGGTCGAAGGTCGGCCCTCCCGGGACCACCTGGGGCCGCGGACCATGATGCACGCGGACCCCGAGACCTGGAACGCGCTGGCCGGCTGGGCGGCACGCGCCTCCGGGGCGTTCATGCGCGCCCAGCTGCAGGCCGGCGCCTCCGCAGCCCAGCTGTTCGACTCCTGGGCCGGCTCCCTGGGGCGGGAGGACTACCAGGCCCATGTGCTCCCGCACTCGGCTGCCGCCCTGGACCATGTGGCCGGCCTCGGAGCCCCCCTGGTGCACTTCGGCACCGGCACCAGCGAGATCCTGGACCTGATGCGCACCGCCGGGGCAGATGTGGTCGGCATCGACTACCGGCTCAGCCTGCAGGAGGCCACCCGCCGGCTGGGACCGCAGACCCCCCTGCAGGGCAATATCGACCCGGCCTACCTGACCGCCGACTGGCCGGTGCTGGAACGCCATGTGCGGAAGGTGATCGACGACGGCGCACAGGCGGCCGGACATGTGCTCAACCTCGGCCACGGCGTCCCCCCGGAGACCGACCCGCAGGTGCTCACCCGCGTGGTTGAGCTGATCCACTCCATCGACCCCGCGCCCGCGGCGGAGGCAGCAGCCGGGCAGCCAGGAGCCGGTGGGGCGGGAACCGGGCAGGCAGGAGCCGGGCCGTCCGCTGCGGAGGGCGCGTGACCCAGGCTCGGGACAGCGCCCGGAACAGTGCCGGGGACAGCGCCCCGCCCTGTAACCGGCACCGCGCCGGCCCGGCGGCAGGCCGGCTGATCCGCGCCGCCGTCGTGGGAGGCGGCATTGCAGGACTGACCGCAGCCTGGGAGCTGGCCCGCGCCGGAGCGCAGGTGGACCTCTATGAGGCCGCTGACCGGCTCGGCGGAGCAGTCGCGCCCCTGCACCTCGGGCCGGTGACACTCGACGCCGGCGCCGAAGCCTTCGCCACACGCAGCCCAGCGGTGCCCGAGTTCCTCGCCGAACTGGGTCTGGCGGACGCGATCGTCCACCCTAATCCGGCCGGTGCGTGGCTGCAGCTGCCCCAGCAGGCCGCTCCGCTGCCGGCGACCGGCCTGCTGGGGATCCCCGCCGACCCGCTGGCCGAGGATGTGGTGCGCATCCTGGGGCCGCAGGCTGCCCGCCGCGCCGCAGAGGACCTCACCGCACCGCCGAGCCTCACCGCTGAGGACTCGCCCAGCCTGGGCGAGCTGGTGCGCAGCCGCATGGGCGAGCAGGTGCTGCAGAAGCTGGTGGCACCGATCACCTCCGGAGTGCACTCCGCAGACCCGGACCAGCTGCCCGCCTCCACAGCCCACCCGCGGCTGCTGCCGGCCGTGGTGGAGCACGGCTCACTGGCCCGGGCGGTGGCCTCGCTGCGAGCCCAGGCGCCGGCCGGCTCCGCCGTAGCCTCGCTGCACGGGGGCATGCACACGCTCATCACCGCCCTGCGGCGCCACCTGGACCAGATGGGCTTGAATATTCACCTGCGCAGCCCAGTCACCGACCTCCACCAGCTTGAGGCCGACCACCTAGTGCTGGCCGTGGATGCCCCCACTGCGCAGGCGCTGGCAGCACCGCTGCTAGCCGAAGCCGACAGCCCCGGCACGTCCCGGCAGGTGCAGAACGATGCCGCCGCCGAGAGCACAGCAGCCGAGAGCGCCGAGGAGCGGCAGCCCGGCGGGGGAGTGGCCCTGGTGACGCTGCTGATCAGATCACCAGCCCTGGATGAGCATCCGCGCGGCACCGGCATGCTGGTGGCCCCCACAGTGGAAGGCATAGGAGCCAAAGCGCTGACCCACATCTCAGCGAAATGGGAGTGGGTGCGCCACCGGCTCACCGCAGAGCTGGGGGACAGCCATCACCTGGTGCGGCTCTCCTACGGCCGCATCGGGCAGGCCCACGGGCTGGGTGCCCACTCCACCGACGAGCAGCTGCTCGAGGCAGCCGGCCAGGACATCGGTGCCCTGATGGGTGTGCCGATCGCCCCCGGCGAGATACTCGACGCCGCCGTGGTCCGCTGGCAGCGCGGCCTGCCCGGCGCGGCCCGGCAGCGCATGGACGCCGCGCGCAGCCTGCGCAGCCGCCTGCAGCAGGCGGAGAGCTCCGCCGGCATGCGGGTCACGGCCGCGGGCGCGTGGTTCGCCGGCACCGGCTTCGCCCAGATCATTCCCGATGCCCGGCAGGCGGCGGCCGCGCTGCTGAACAACAGCTGAGCCGCCGTCGCCGTCAGCCCACGCCGGCCCCGGATGACAAAGGCACCTGAGCCGGCGTGGTCGTCGTGCCGTGCTGCCTTCAGACCCACCCAGTTTTCTACACGGCGTAGAAGAGGCTGGCGGGCTCGCGATAGAGTAGCGGTGACGCCCCGGACCCGCCGGAGCCCTCCGGCAGGCTGCGGGCAGCGCAGGTCACCACCGGCGCAGACACCACCAGCACTCACCACCAAGGAGCAGCCCCGTGAGCGAGCACGAGAGCCGGCCGGAGCAGCCCGCCGGGAAGCCGGACGGGCCGCGCTACGGACGCAACCCGCAGCGCACCCCCGAAGAGGTCAACGCCTCCGGCAAAGACTGGTACACCCTGTTCACCGTCTTCTCCCGGGCCGGATCCTCCATCAAGCGGTTCAACCCCGCCGGAGGTCTGCCGCTGGCCGGCGGCAACCGGATCGCCCGCACCGTCACCGACTTCTTCAACGACGCCGAGACCACCGCCGAGGAGTTCGACACCGCGGTGACCGCGCTGCGCGGCGGGGGACTGGGGGTCGACGACGACGCCGTCGAACTGCGCGGGGTCTATGACGTCTCCGGCATGCGGGCCGATGCAGACATCATGCTCTGGCTCACCGGCCACCGGGCGGAGAAGCTCCAGGCCGGGCTGCGCACCTTGCACCGCACCGCACTGCTGAACACCACCGAGATCGCCTTCTCCGCCATGGGTGTCCACCGCACCGCCGAGTTTGCCCGCTCGCACGTGCCGGCCTTCACCCGCGGTGTGGAGGCCGAAGACTGGCTGGTGGTCTACCCCTTCAATCGCAGCTACGACTGGTACCTGATGGACCCGGCCAAGCGGGGAAAGATGCTGCGCGAACACGGCATGCTCGGCCAGCAGTTCCCCTCCGTGCTGGCCAACACCACCTCCGCCTTCGCGCTCAACGACTGGGAATGGCTGCTGGCGCTGGAATCGCCGCAGCTGACCGACCTGGTGGACATGATGCGCGCCCTGCGCGAATCTGAGACCCGCTATCACGTCCGGGACGAAACCCCGTTCTACACCGGACGCCGCCTGCCCCGAACCGCCGACATTCTTGAGGTCCTTGCCTGATATGACCACACAGTCCACTGTGCCGGCCCCCATGCCGGAGGAGTACAACGCCCAGCAGCCCACGGACGCAGAGCGCGGCCGCTTCGACGCCCTGCTGCTGGCCAGCTTCGGAGGCCCCGAGGGCCAGGATGACGTGATCCCATTCCTGCGCAACGTCACCCGCGGCAAAGGCATCCCGGACGAGCGGCTGGAAGAGGTCGCCACCCACTACCGCGCCAACGGCGGGGTCAGCCCCATCAACGAGCAGAACCGGCAGCTCAAAGCCGCCCTGGAGTCTGAGCTTGCCGGACGCGAGATCGACCTGCCGGTCTACTGGGGAAACCGCAACTGGGACCCCTACTTCGCCGACGCCTTCACCCAGATGCACGCCGACGGCCACCGGCGCATCCTGGTGCTGGTCACCTCCGCCTACGCCGGGTACTCCAGCAATGACCAGTACCTGGAAGACTTCGAACGCACCCTGGACGAGACAGGACTGCGCGGTGAGCTCGAGCTGGTCAAGATCCGGCAGTTCTTCTACGACAAAGCCTTCACCCGCCCGAACGAAGAGTTCCTGGCCCACGGAATCCGCCAGGTGCGCGCCCAGCTGGCCGAGGCCGGCAACCCGGAGGGGCGCATCAAGATCCTGTTCGTCACCCACTCCATCCCCACCGCAGTGGCCGAACGGCAGGGCCCTGCCCGGATCCGGGAGCTCTGCGGCACCGATGTCTACACCGCCCAGCACCAGGCGCTGGCCGACTACCTGATGGGCGCAGTCCCAGAGGCTGACGGCCTGGACTACCAGGTGGTCTTCCAATCGCGCTCCGGCAGCCCCTCGACCCCCTGGCTGGAGCCGGATATCAACGACCAGATGGCCGAGGACGCTGCCGCCGGCTATGCGGGCGTGGTGGTGATGCCCTTCGGCTTCGTCTCCGACCATATGGAGGTCATCTGGGACCTGGACACCGAGGCGAAGGAGACCGCCGAAGAGCACAGCCTGGCCTTCCACCGGGCGCCCACCACCGGGACGCATCCGCAGTTCGTCTCCGGGCTGGTGGACATTATGGGTGAGTACCTCACCGGCGCCGGGGACCAGCCGCTGGCCTCAGGTGAGCAGACGGTGCCGGGCGACTGGTCCGACCTCACCGGCGATGGCGGCTGGGGCACTCCGCTGCACCAGGACGCCTGAGATCGGTACGCAGACCCGACTGCGGACCCGCAGCCGAACCGACCGAGAGGGTGAGCACCATGGAGAGAATCCGAGTAGGCACCCGCGGCAGCAGGCTCGCGCTGACCCAGACCACCGCTGCCGCCGAGGCAGTGGCCGAAGCCGCCGGGCTGGAGTTCGAGCTGGTGACCATCAAATCCGAAGGCGATGTGCTCACCGGGCCGCTCAGTCAGCTCGGCGGCACCGGCGTCTTCGCCACTGCGCTGCGTCAGGCACTGTTCGATCAGCGCTGCGATATGGCCGTCCACTCGCTGAAGGACCTGCCGGCCAAGGACCTCGAGGGCCTGAGCATCGCCGCCATCCCGGTCCGCGCCGAGGTCCGCGACGCGCTCTGCGCAACCGATGACCTCACCCTCGAGGAGCTGCCCGAAGGCGCCAAGGTGGGCACCGGCTCGCCGCGGCGGGGCGCCCAGCTGCTGGCGGCCCGGCCAGACCTGGAGATCGTGGACATCCGCGGCAATGTGGGCACCCGGCTGGCACGGGTCAGGGGCCGTGAAGATGCCGCGGAGACCTCCAGTCAGGCGCCGGATGCCGCCCGGGGTGACCTGGACGCGGTGGTGCTGGCCGGCGCCGGACTGGCCAGACTCGGGCTCGAAGAGCACATCAGCGAACTGCTGGACCCTGAGGTTATGCTCCCGGCTCCCGGACAGGGCGCGGTGGCCATCGAGGTCCGCAGCGAGGACGCTGCCGCCTCACAGCCGATGGGCATCGGCCTGGCGCAGGTCGATGACCTGGAGACCCGACTGGAGACCACGGCAGAACGCGCCCTGCTGGCCCGGCTCAATGCCGGCTGCGCGGCCCCCATCGGAGGGCTGGCCAGATGCGCAGAGGAGCCCGACGGCGGCGTGCGCCTGCTGCTGGACACTGTGGTCTGCGCCCCTGACGGCTCGGATGCCCAGCGGGCCGGGACAGAAGTGCACCTGGAGATGGGTTCGGACCGCGAAGCCGCCATCGACCGTGCTGCCGCGCTCGGGGTGGAGGTGGCCGAGACCCTGCTGGCCGAGGATCAGGGCCTGCTGGCCCACGTCGTCGACAGCTGAGGCTGCCGCACGTCCCCTTCCGAGGTGTGATGTGCCCCGTGGTGGCTGCGGGCACCTGAAGCTCACCGGCGGCTCTCGTGTTCCCGCCCGTCGTCGTCCTGCGAGTCGTGAGTCCCCTTCTCGGCCGCCAGCAGCAGTGCTGCTGCCTCCGTGGCGGCCACCGGGATCAGGCTCGTCAGTCGTCTGGCCTCAAATGCTCGGTCGGACCAGGATGAGGCAAGAACGCCCTGCACGGGCATCACTCCTTTGTGGGTTCTGCGGTGCGGGGCACCATTCTGCAGTGATCTGAATCACAGGCATCCTGGTGAAGTGCCGGGTTGCCGCTGCGGCCTGAGTACCCTTGGGAAGGTGACATCCCCGGAACCGCCGCTGCGCATAGTGCTGACCCGCCATCCGGGCCAGGGCAGTGCGCTGGAGCACGCGCTGCGGGACAGCGGATTTCAGGTGGCGCATCTGCCGGTCACCGCCCAGCTGCTGCCCGAGGACATCTCCCCCCTGGAGCGGGCGGTGAAGGAGCTGGCGGCCGGGTGCTATGACTGGCTGCTGCTGACCAGCGCCACTACGGTCCGGGCCCTGCGGGCCGCAGGATGGAACGGCGAAATCCCGGCCGCCACACATGTGGGCGTGGTGGGACCCGGAACGGCCGCTGCCCTGAAAGACCTGGCGCCTGCGCCGTCGCCATGGATGCCCGCCGACCACAGTGCCGCCGGAATACTTGCCGAACTGCCGGCGCCGCAGGCGGGGCACCACATGCTGCTGCCGCAGTCGGCCCAAGCCCGGCCCGAACTGGCCGAGGGCCTGCGCAGCCGCGGCTGGGACCTGCACCACGTCATCGCCTACCAGACCGCTGCGCTGGACAGGCTGCCGGAGGGGCACCACAGGCGGCTGATGCACCCGACGGGAGGGGAGCCCTCGAGTCCCGGGGCGCATAAGTCCTTCACCGCGGCGGATCTCCGCGAAGCCGACGTCGTACTGGTCACCAGCTCCTCCGCCGCCGATGCGCTGCTGCGGCTTCCGCTGCCTGCCGAGCTGGTGCTGCTGGCCATCGGGAAACCCACAGCCGCCGCACTCGCCCAACTCGGCCGCCCCGCCGACGCCGTGCTCAGCCAGCCCACCGCCGCTGGGGTGCAGCAGGCGCTGAGCCGTCTGTGATGCGAAGCCGACTGTGACGCGGGCCCGACGGTGATGCGCAGGAGCGCGCCGGGCCGCAGCGCCGCCGAGACTCCGCGCGCCGGCTGTCTGCCGGTGTCTGCGGCATCCAACTGCTGGGCGTTCACTGACAGCCGAGCCGGACTCAGCCGGCCGGCGGAACAGTAGACTGGGGCCGAGATTCCGACCCGACCAGGAGTTGACGTGGCGCATTTCCCAGCCCAGCGGCCGCGCCGGCTGCGCCGCACCCCCGCGCTGCGCCGGCTGGTGGCCGAAACCCGGCTCCACCCCGCAGACCTGATCCTGCCGGTCTTCGTCCGCGAAGGACTCACCGAGCCAGCCCCGATCAGCTCGATGCCGTCAGTGGTGCAGCACACCGAGCAGACCCTGCTGCAGGCCGCCGAGGAGGCCGCCGCCCTCGGCCTGGGCGGGCTGATGCTCTTCGGAATTCCCGCCCAGCGCGACGCGACCGGCTCGGCCGGGCTGGACCCCGAGGGCATCCTCAACCGCAGCATCCGCGCCGTGAAGGACACTGTGGGCCAGTCGCTGCCGGTGATGAGCGACCTCTGCCTGGACGAATTCACCGACCACGGCCACTGCGGCGTGCTCGACGACGCCGGAGAGGTCGACAACGACCGCACCCTGGAGCTCTACGCGCAGATGGCGGTGGTCCAGGCAGCCTCCGGAGCCGACGTCGTCGCCCCCTCCGGAATGATGGACGGCCAAGTCGCAGTGATCCGGCAGGCCCTGGACGAGGCGGGCCACCACCAGGTGCCGATCCTCGCCTACGCCGCCAAATACGCCTCCGCCTTCTACGGGCCCTTCCGGGAGGCCGTGGACTCCCAGCTCACCGGCGACCGCCGCCAGTACCAGATGGACGCGCCCAACCGGGCCGAGGCCGTCAAAGAGGTGGAGCTGGACCTGGCCGAAGGCGCAGACATGGTGATGGTCAAACCGGCCACCGCCTACCTGGACATCCTCTCCGACGTCGCCGAGATCGCTGACGTGCCGGTGGCTGCCTATCAGGTCTCCGGGGAGTACGCGATGATCGAAGCCGCCGCTGCCCAGGGATGGGTGGACCGGCGGGCGGTGGTGCTGGAGACCCTCACCGCCATCCGGCGCGCAGGGGCCACCTCCGTGCTCACCTACTATGCGGCCGAGGCGGCGCGCTGGCTCCGGGAGGACCTAGCGCCCGAGCCGCCGGTGCAGCACCGCTCCTCCGTGGAGCAGCCGGAGTACCCGCGCACTGCGGACCGGGCTGACGACTCCGGCTTCCCACCGGTCAGCTGAGGTCTCACCCGAGCCCGCACCCTGCCGGACGCCTGACTCTGACCCTGTACCCCGACGAAGGACCACACCGTGACCACCAACCAGGAACTGTTCGACACCGCCCGCGCCCTGATGCCCGGGGGCGTGAACTCCCCGGTGCGGGCCTTCGGCTCGGTGGGCGGGACACCGGTCTCAATGGTGAAGGGATCCGGACCGTATCTGACCGATGCCGAGGGCAGAGAGTACGTGGATCTGGTGGGCTCCTGGGGACCCGCGCTGCTGGGACACAGCCACCCGGAGGTGATCCAGGCGGTGCACCGCGCCGTGGACGCCGGACTGGGCTTCGGCACCTCACACCCAGCGGAGACGCGGCTGGCTGAGCTGGTCCGGTCCCGGGTGCCCGGGGCAGAGATGATCCGGATGGTCTCCACCGGAACCGAAGCCACGATGACGGCCATCCGGCTGGCACGCGGGGCCACCGGCCGCAATCTGGTGGTGAAGTTCGCCGGCTGCTACCACGGTCACTCCGACGGTCTGCTGGCCGCCGCCGGCTCCGGGGTGGCCACCCTGGGGCTGCCCGGCTCCGCCGGCGTCACCGAAGCCCAGGCGTCGGAGACGATCGTGATCGAGTACAACGACTACGCGGCGCTGGACGCAGTGTTCGCCGAGCACAGGGATCGGATCGCGGCCGTGATCACCGAGGCGACCCCTGCCAATATGGGCGTGGTGCCCCCTGAGCCGGGCTTCAACCAGCACATCCGGAAGCTCACCGCAGACTACGGGGCGCTGATGATCTTCGATGAGGTGATGACCGGCTTCCGCATCACCGAGGCGGGCTATTGGGGCGCAGAAGGCCGCCAGGAGGGCTGGACTCCGGACCTGTTCACCTTCGGGAAGGTCATCGGCGGAGGACTGCCCACCGCTGCGGTGGCCGGCCGCGCAGAGGTGATGGAGCATCTGGCACCCACCGGCCCGGTGTACCACGCCGGCACGCTGTCGGGGAACCCGGTGGCTATGGCCGCGGGTGTTGCCACTCTGGAGCTCGCCACTGCCGAGGTGTACTCACGGATCGACCAGAATGCGCAGGTGGTGGCCGATGCGCTGGCCGCCGCATTGGACGACGCCGGGGTCGACCACACGATCCAGAAGGTCGGCTCCCTGTTCTCGGTGGCCTTCGGCACCTCCACCACCGGGGTGCACAACTACACCCAGGCCCAGGGCCAGGAGTCCTACCGGTACGGGCCGTTCTTCCACGCGATGCTGCAGGCCGGGGTCTATCTTCCCCCGAGCGTCTTCGAGGCATGGTTCCTCTCAGCCGCGCACGACGACGCCGCAGTGGAACGCATTGTGGCGGCCCTGCCGGCCGCGGCCCGCGCGGCTGCCGAGGCGTAGCCCGGCCATGCGTCTGAGACCCCAGCAGATCAGTCCAAGTACTGGTCAGCCCACGCGCTGATGATCTTGCCTGCTCGGGCTGCCTGCCTATCGGCGGTGAGCAGGTGGTCGGAGCCTTCGAGGGCCACAAAGCTGCGGGGGTGCTTGGTGGCCCAGAAGAGCGTGCTGGCGTTCTCGATGCTGACGGTGTTGTCGGTGGGGGAGTGCATCACCATGAACGGCACCGATAAGGCACGGATCTTGTCGTCGATGTCGGCACGGCGCACATCCTCGACGAAGTCCCGCTTCAGAGTCAGCGCCCGGCCGCCGACGAGCCACTGGGCTTCACCATCGGTCACCGCGCGATCGGCGACCGCATCGTAGTGATGCTCGACGTGGCTCGGATCGGCCGGCGCGCCGATGCTGACCACAGCGCGGACACCGGGAGCCCGGCCTGCCGCTGCGATCACCGCAGCACCACCCCAGGAATGCCCCACCAGGAGGTCCGCCGGGGTGCCTCGCTCAGCCATGAACTGGCATGCCTGCACGGTGTCCTCCACCTTGCGGGTGAAGGACCCGTCGCCCCAGTCCCCTTCAGAGTCACGCAGACCTAGGGCGTCGAAGCGGAGCATGCCGATGCCCTCACTGGCGAGCTGCTTGCAGATCCGCGAGGCGGCGGGGCTGTCCTTACCGAGCGTAAAGCCGTGGACGAAGACTCCCCACCCACGGACCTCGCCGAGGGGCTGGTCGATCAGGCCCGCCAGCAGCGGCCCGGAGGAGCTGGGAAACTCGACAGATTCAGCCATGGTCAACCTCTACACCAGCACCTAGCATCCGCGCCAGCTGAGCTCACACCGGACCCGATGAGAGAGGCCATCAGGCATCCGGAGCGCCTGAGACCGGATTGACCTCAGGCCGCACTACCCGGCGCGGGTCTCAGCCGAGGCCCAGCACGCCCAGCACTGCAGGAAGCTCCCCGACCGAGCCGACACCGTAGTCCACATACTGGCGCCGCCACTGGCGGAAGAGGAAGAAGCCCAGGGCGAAGATGATGATCGCAATGATGATCACCGCCGGGGGCAGCGCTCCGCGGGCGGTGCGCGGAACGTCAGCGGCGTGGTCGCGATCGCATCGCCGGTCAGACCCGGACTCGGGGCCCTGCCCGTCGGGCTCGCCCGACTCGTGCGGGTCATTCTGCGGTGCGGTCATAGTCCGATTATCTCCCACCGGCGGCGCGGAGCCTACAGCGGCCAGGCGCCGTCGATGACCGCATCCGGCTTGGTCCGGCGCAGGAACGCCTGAAAGTCAGCCGCCTGCTCAGCCTTCCACCCCACCTGAAGATCGTGCAGCTGCTCGGCCGGAACCTGCAGCTGGGGATACTTTTCCGCCAAGCAGTCGGCCACCTCCACCGCAGCCAGGGCGTCCGGGGCCGCAGAATGCGCCTCGCTGAGCATCACCCCGTAGACATTGCACAGATCACCCAGCCGGCGCTTGCCGCGGCGGTACTTATCCAGCTGCTTGTCCAGCACCAGGGGGTCGATCACCGGTTTGGGATCCGGGAACCCGACTCCGTAGCGAGCGGCCTCGGCGCGCAGCACCGCCAGGTCATAGGGAGCGTTCATCACCACCACCGCGGCGCCGGACTCGAACTCCTTGGTCAGCTGCACCACAATCTGCCCCACCGCCTCGGCGGCCGGCTGGCCCTCCGCACGAGCCTGCTCAGTAGAGATCCCGTGAATGGCGGTGGTCTCCACCGGGATCTCCACACCCGGATCCACCAGCCACTCCTGCACCCGGGGTCCGGCCGCATCGGCGGGATCAAAGGCCACCAGGGCGGCGGAGACGATCCGGGCCTCCGCCGGAAACCGTGAGGTGGTCTCCAGGTCGAAGCCCACCCGGCGGCCAAGATGCCAGGAATCGGCCGCGGTCGGCAGGTCGAACAGCGCCTCGTTCTGCATGCAGCAAGACTACCGCCCGGCCCGGAGACCGCTGCGATCCGCCTGCCACGAATCGATGTCGCAGCCCGGCGCTACCGTGGAATCACGGCCGCACCGAAAGCCGCCGCAGCTGATCGATGCATCAGACCCAGCAGCAGCCGAGACACCGGCAGCCGACGAAGACCCGGAGCACCGTCAGCGGCACTCCGTAGAGCCGCCCGGCAGAGAGGGGAGACCTGTACCGTGGACAAGGTGACCACTGCGCTTGCCCCTGACCGGCCCACGCTGCTGCTGGGAGCACCCGGGGCCGGGAAGACCGCTGCGGCCGTGGACTCGGCCGTAGAGTTTCTGGCCGCGGGGGAGGACTCCTCCCGGCTGCTGGTGGTCTCACCCACCAGGGACTCCGCCGCCGGGCTGCGCGACGCCATCGAGGCTGCCTGGGGAAGAGTCAATCCCGAGGGGGCCTTCAGCGAGCAGCCCTCAAAATCCTTCGCCGCCTACGCCTTCTGGGTCCTGGGCCGGGCCCGGCAGCTCGGCGCGCTCAGCTTCCGCGCCCGCACGCCCCGGCTGCTCACCGGCGCGGAGCAGGACCGCATCATCAGCCAGATCCTCACTGAGCTGTCCGCCGAGGGCGCCACCCAGCAGTGGCCTGACTCAGTGCGCGGCGCCGCCGGCACAGAGGCGTTCCGCCGCGAGGTCCGCGAACTGTTCGACCGTGCCCGGGAGCACGGTCTGAGCCCGGAGGACCTGCTCACTGCCGCTGACCAGCAGGGCGTGGAGGAGTGGAGGCCCGCCGCCGAGATCTACTCCAGATATCTGGAGCGCTTCTCCTCCCCGGAGTTCGAGGACGCCTTCGACCCCGCCGGGCTGATCAGCGAGGCCGTCCGGCTCCTGAAGTCCCACCCCGAGCTGCTGGACAGCGAGCGCAGCCGACTGCGGCGGATCATCATCGACGACGCGCAGGAGGTCAGCCCCAGCGTCCTGACGCTGCTGAGCCTGATCGGCTCCGGCAAGCCCGTACTGGCCCTGGCCAACCCGGACGCGGTGACCCAGGGGTTCCGCGGAGCGGCCCCGGAGAAGCTGAAGGACTGGGACCGCCTCATGACCCCGCAGACTGTGCAGGCGCAGCGTCAGCTGCAGGCCGAGCTGGGGGAGGATGAGCCGCTGACCACAGTGGCGATGCTCAACCCTCACCACCGGATGAGCCCTGGGGTAGCCGGCGTCTACGCCCGCACCGTCCAGTTCATCCCCGCTCTCCGGGCAGGGCTGCGTGAGGCGCTCGCAGCTGACCTGCACACACCCAGCGACCAGGACCAGAAGGCCGATCAGGCTGGCCCACCAGAAGCTGAGGCGGTCACCGCCGTCAGCGAGCACGCCGCAGAGCGCGCCGTACTTGCCGAAATCCTGCACCGGCACGACCAGCACCAGGTGCCGTTCAGCCAGATCGCAGTCATCGCCCGCAGCGGAGCCTCGGCCCGGCGCACCGCCCGGATGCTCACCGCCCACGGCATCCCGGTCCGCCAGTCCATGCGGGACGTGGTGCTCAACCAGGAACCGGCTGTGGTGCCGCTGCTGAGCATCATCGAATGGGCCACCGATCCCGCAGCCGGTGAGATCGAACTGCCGGCGCTGCTCAGTCTGCTCAGCTCGCGGTACGGGGGTGCCGACGCCTTCGCCCTGCGGACCCTGCGCCAGCAGCTGCGCCGCACGGAGCGGCAGCAGGCTGCAGCTGAGGGCCGCGAGCCTCGCAGCTCCGATGAGCTGATCCTCGCCGCCGCGGCTGACCCGCAGGACCCGCTGCTCGCCGTCTGGGCGAAGCCTGCCACCCAAGAGCAGGAGGAGACCACCGCCTACGGGCTGAAGCGGATAGCGATGATGCTGCACGCGGCCCGCACCGGGGTTCAGGAGGGCCGGGTGCTGCCCGGCGAGCTGCTGTGGGAGATCTGGGCCGCCGCGGATCTGGCCGAGCGCTGGCGGCAGGCCAGCTTCGGCACCGGATGGGAGGCCGAACAGGCGGATGCCGACCTCGACGCCGCGCTGGCCCTGTTCCACGCCGCCGACCGGTTCGAGACCCAGAATCCCGGAGCCGACGCGGCAGCCTTCGCTGAGCATATGCAGCGGCTGGAGCTGCCGATGGACACCCTGGCGGAGACCCATTCCGAGCACGACGCGGTGGAGATCCTCACCCCGACCACCGCCGCCGGCCGCCAGTTCAACACCGTCATACTCGTCGACCTCCAGCAGGGCATCTGGCCCAACCTGAGGCCCCGCGGGGCGCTGCTGCGCAGCCGGGAACTGGCCCAATGGGCAGAGGGCGCCGCCTACCCGGGAAGCCAGAGCCTCATGGTCCAGCGTGTACAGACGCTGCAGGACGAATACCGGCTCTTCGCCGCCGCCGTCTCCCGCGCCACCAGCCGGCTCTTCGCCGTGGCCGTGGACTCCGCCGAGGAGCGGCCCAGTCCGCTGCTGGAACTCATCACCCCGGCCGAGGACCGCCCGGCGCCCGCCGAGCGCAGGGTGCGGCTGCTCACCGAAGCAGCACTGGTCGCCGAACTTCGCCGCACCCTGGAGACCGAGCTGAGCGCAGACCCCGACTCGCCCACCGCGGCGGCCCACCAGGCCGCCCAAGCCTTGGCGCACCTGGCCGAGCACGGAGTGCGAGCAGCGCACCCGAACACGTGGTGGGGGCTGCCCCTGCTGACCACCGAGGAGCCCCTCACCTCCCCGGAGGCCCCGCTGCGGATCTCCCCCTCGGCAGTGGAGGCCGCCATCACCCAGCCGCTGCAGTGGTTCACCAGCCGAGCCGGCGGCACCGAGCCGGCGGAGTTCCACCGCATGCTCGGCACCATGATTCACCAGATCGCCGAGGAGCACCCCACCGAGCTCGAGGTCGCGGCCCTGCACCAGGTGCTCGAGGACAGATGGCACACCCTGCGACTGGAGGGCTGGGAGGCTGAGGCGCAGAAGCTGCTGGCCAAAGAGATGCTCACCAAACTGGTCAAATACCACCAGAAGGAATCCCACCGGGAGGTGGTCGCCACGGAGGCCCAGGGCGCCGCGGAGCTCACCGTGGCCCACCAGGGGCGCGACTACCAGCTGCGCATCAGCGGCAGCATGGACCGGATCGAACGCCACGAGGGCGCCCTGCGGATCATCGACCTGAAGACCGGCAAGCACATTCCCTCTCAGGATGAGACGCAGCGCCACCCGCAGCTGGGCATATACCAAGTCCTGGCAGCGCACGACGCGCAGCTGCGCCAGCTCGGCGAGGTGGAGACCGCCGCGCTGCTGAACATCCGCAAGAACAAGAGCGCTGCTCTGCGCAGCCAGGAGCCGGTCCCCGTCGACGACGATCAGGCCTGGGTCTACCAGCAGCTGCGCCTCGCAGCAGAAGTGATGACCAGCCCGACCTTCGAGGCCCGCCATGAGGCGTCCGGCCAGGCCGGACGATTCACCCCATGCCGGGTCGGCCCGCTGTGCCCCCTGTGCGACGACACCAAGCAGGTGACCCAACCATGAGCTCCCACCACGCAGTGCCCCACCACACAGCGCCCCGCTACACCGCCGATGAGCTCTCCGCCCTGCTGGAGGAGAAGTTCGCACCCACCCCCCAGCAGCGCGCCGTGATCGAAGCGCCGCTGGAGCCGATGCTGGTCACCGCCGGCGCCGGCTCAGGCAAGACCAAGACGATGGCCGACCGGGTCGTCTATCTGGTCGCCAACGGGCTGGTCAAACCCCACGAGATCCTCGGGGTCACCTTCACCCGCAAGGCCGCAGGCGAACTCGCCGAACGCGTCACCGGAAAACTCACCCTCCTGGTCCAGAAGCAGCTGATCCGCGCCGAGGACATCATTCCCCCCGAACTCGCCGCCGCCCTGCCCACTGACAGCACCGAGGACGACGCCGTCGTCACCGAAACCGCCGCGCAGCTGCAGAACTACCTGACCAGCCTGCTGGAGCCGACCATCTCCACCTACCACTCCTATGCGCACTCCCTGGTCAGCGAGTACGGGATGCACATCGGCATCGAGCCGGAGGCCGAACTGGTCGGAGGGGCAGCCGCCTGGCAGCTGATCATCCCCCTGATCGAGAGCTATCCCGACGGCGAGGCGCTCATCGAGGCCGAGGCCAACACCTCCACCCTGGCCGAGCAGGTGCTCAAGCTCTCCCAGGACATGGCCGAGCATCTGCAGACCCCGCAGAGCGTCATCGCCTGGCTGGACGGGCAGATCGACCAGGCCGAATCCTTCGGGCCGCTGCCCAATAAGGAAGCCACAGGCCTGCTGCGAATGCTGCGGCTGCGCCGCGAGACCGCCAAGCTCACCCAGGCGTACCAGGACGTCAAGACCGAGCAGGGGCTCATGGACTACGGCGACCTGCTGCGCTACGCGGCCCAGCTGGCCTCCGAGGTCGAACAGGTTCGCATCCGCGAGCGGCAGAAGTACAAGATCGTGCTGCTCGACGAATTCCAAGACACCTCCCACGCCCAGCTGGAGCTCTTCGCCCACCTCTACGGGACGGGCACCGGCCACGCCGTCACCGCCGTCGGCGACCCCAACCAGTCCATCTACGGATTCCGGGGAGCCTCCGCCGGCCAGCTCTTCCAATTCCCCCAGAAATTCGCCCTCACCCCGGAGCAGGCGGCCCGGAGCCGAGGCCACGGGACCCCGGGGCTGAAGCAGCTGACCATCGCCTGGCGCAACGGCCGGCGCATCCTGGACGTCGCCAACACCCTGGTGGACCCCTTCACCCGGGACACCGGCAAATACTGGCACGCCCCCACTGCCCACCTGCGGAGCAAGCTGCACACCCTCATCACCGCAGACCGGATGACCACAGACGGCGGGCTGCTCACTGAAACAGGCCGCCCGGTGGAGGATCCCGCCGCGGACCCGGTGCCTGAGCAGCAGCGGATCGTCCCACCGGAGAAGATCGCCGACGGCTCCGTAGCCTACGGATTCTTCACCACCGAGGCCGAGGAGACCGAGGCCATCGTGGCCGAGATGAAGCACCAGCTCAGCTCGGGCCAGTACGCAGAGCCCCCGAAGTGCGCTGTACTGGCCACCACCCACGGCCAGCTCGCCGCCATCGCAGAGGGGCTGCGCCACGCCTCCGTTCCCTATGAGCTGGCCAGCACCTCCGGACTGCTGCACACCCCGGAGGTCGTCGAAGTCATCTCCTACCTTCGCGTGCTCGCCGACCCCAAACGCTCCGATGAGCTGCTGCGCATCCTGGCCGGCGCCCGGTACCGGATCGGCCCCAAAGACCTCTACCAGCTCGGCCGCAGCGCAGCCGGACTCGCAGGCAGCCGCACGGCAGGCACCGGCAGAGACACCGACGAGGACGAGGTGGAATCCCTCGAACCGGAGCTCGACGAGATGGCCTCCCTCGTCGAAGCCCTGGAGAACTTTCACGTCGACCCGGAGGCCGCGGAGGAGGACCGGTACGGATTCAGCCCCGAGGGCGCCCGTCGGCTCGGGCAGGCCCGCGACCACCTCCGCACCCTGCGCACACTGCTGCACCTGGACCTGGGCTCACTGATCCACCGGATCACCCAGGAGACCGGACTGGGCACTGAGATCGCCGCCCGACCCTGGGAGGCCAGCACCCAGCCCACCCGGCAGATCGACGCCCTGATCGAATACGCCCACGCCTTCGCCACCAGCTCATCCAGCCAGGACATCACCGCGTTCCTCGACTGGCTGAAAGCCGCCGAGGACCAGGAGCGCGGCCTTGAGCAGGCCCCTGCCGACCCCACCCCCGGAGCAGTCCAGCTGCTGACCGTCCACGCCTCCAAAGGGCTGGAATGGGACGTAGTCGCCGTCGCCGGGCTGCGGACCGGCAAGTTCCCCAAATCCTCCCGCATGGTCTCCCGGTGGACGAAGAACGACGGCGACCTGCCCTGGCCGCTGCGCGGCGACTGCGCATCCCTGCCCCAGTGGACCCCCCAGTACGACGACGATTCGCCCAAGCGACGGGCGCAGATCTGGGCCCGCTCCGCCGGCGCGACGACCTCCCCGAAGGACTATGAGGGCACGATCTATAAGGAGGACTGCATAGAATTCGCCGAGGAGGAGGAGCGCCGACTGGCCTATGTGGCGTTCACCCGAGCCAAGACTCGGCTGCTGGTCACCGGGGCCTGCTTCTACGGGGCCAGCGGCGGGCAAGACGCTTCGGTCTTCCTCAAGGAGATCCGCCAGCTCGCCCAGTCCAGCCCCCACCCCGAGGGCTTCGAGGAGCTGGCCTGGCACGAGTACGACGACGATGAGCAGAACCCGCGCAGCGACTACACGCTGATCTCCGCCTGGCCCTACGATCCGCTGGCCGCTCGTGAGATCACCTACAAGGTTCTGCAGAAGGCCGACCTGGAGGACCATACCTCCATCGACACCTTCACCGACCCGGAGCCGCCCCCCGCGCCCGAGCCTGTGCGCGCCTCCCGCCGGCCTGCTCTGGAGGCGGCCGCCGCGCTGGTGGCCCAGCACCTTGACCACGGAGTGGATCTCACCGCCGCGGAGAGCAACCAGCGGCTCGAAGAGGCCCGGCTGGTCACCCGCAGGGCGGCAGCGCGCAGCACCCTGCACAGCGAGCCCGAGCTGCCCGGACAGCTGGCCGCCTCCTCCGTGGTGGCCCTGGCGCAGAGTCGTGAGCAGGTGCTGCAGCAGGCACGCCGGCCCATCCCGCAGCGGCCCTCCTCGGCGGCCCGCCGCGGCACAGCCATCCACAACATCATCGAGCAGGTCCTGGAGGTCCAAGGCTCGCTGCCGGAGATCGACGAGCTCTTCGCCGCCCGGATCGCCGAGGATGAGGCCGGCGACCTGGACCTCGAAACCGTGCGGGAGACCTACCGGTCCAGCCGGTGGGCCCAGTGGCCGGCCTTCGCCGTTGAGATTCCGCTGGAGACCACCCTGGCCGGGGTCACCCTGCGCGGACGCATCGACGCAGTCTTCGCCAAGGACGCAGACGGAGAGCCGCTGAGCAACGAGACCTACCACCGATGGATGAGCCGGCCGAAGGCCGCCCGCGACGAGCTGATGAGCCGCTGCACCTTCGAACTGGTCGACTGGAAGACCGGCGCCGTGCCCACCGGTGAGGACATGCGGGACAAGGAGCTGCAGCTGGCCGTCTACCGCGTTGCCTTCAGCCGCCTCTACGGCGTCTGCGAAGACAGCATCACCTGCCACTTCCTCTACCTGGACCAAGGGGTCACCCACTCGCCCGAGCAGCTCGACGACGCAGCGGCACTGGCCGCCCGCATCCGAGGTGAGAAGCCGGCAGCCCACGCTGGGCCGGCGTCGTCGTAGTCAGACCTTCTGACCCGCCCGACGGGTCAGCCATATCGAATACAGGCACAGCAGCGCGCCGACACCAGCTGCGGCCGCCCCCGCGAAACTGGGGGCCCGCAGCCCGAACCCGGCGTCGATCACTGCTCCGCCGACCACCGCGCCCAACGCATTGGCAGCGTTGAACGCCGAATGGTGGAAGCTGGCCGCCAGCTGCGGAGCCTTCGGAGCCGTATCGATCAGGTGAGTCTGCATCGAAGGGCCCAAAGCGCTGGCGGCAAGGCCCACCAGGAACAGGAAGATCAGCATGGGCACCGGCATATGCGCCGTGGCGGCGAAGCAGGTCAGCAGCACGGCCACCAGCGTCATCGCCACCAGCACCGTGCCCAGCACCGACTTGTCGGTGAAATAGCCGCCCACAAAATTGCCGATCACCCCGCCGAATCCGAACAGCAGCACCACCCAGGGCAGCACCGCATCCGGAAAGCCGGTGACCTCCGCGCTGACGTGGGCGATATACGCGTAGAGAGCGAACATCCCGGAGAAACCGATCACCGCCAGCACAATGCCGACCCACAGCCTCTGATTGGCCAGTCCGGCCAGTTCGGCGCGCATCGAGGCGCCGGCCGGGGTCCTCTGCCGCGGAGCCCAGGCGGCCACCGCGGCGATGGTGATCAGCGCCAGCAGAGCCACCACCATATACATCCACCGCCAGCCGAACATCTGGCCCACCCAGGTCACCGCAGGAACCCCAGCCACATTGGCAACCGAGATTCCGCCCAGCACCACCGAGATGGCCCGCGCCCGCTTAGCCGGGCCGGCCATCTGGGCCGCCATCAGTGCGGCGGTGGCGAAGTATGCTCCGTGCGGCAGCCCGGAGGCGAACCGGCCGACCAGCATCGCCTCATAGCTGGGAGCGAAGAAGCTGAAGATATGGGCCGCGATGAACAGCACCAGCAGCGCCACAGCATAGGACTTCCGCTCCCGCTTGGCGCCCAGCAGCGAGAGCACCGGAGCCCCGACCACCACCCCGATGGCATAGGCGGCCACCAGGTGGCCGCCCTGAGCGATGGAGACCTCCAGATCCGCCACGGCCTCCCGCTGCAGGCCCATGATCGCGAACTCGGTGACACCGATGGCGAACCCGCCGATGGACAGCGCAAGAATCGCCAGGGCGAGCTGGGTGCGCGTCATCCTCGGCCCTCCAGGCTCCACCACCGGGACCGGGCCAGTGGCAGACGGGTCGTTCCCGGGCGTCGTCGTGCTGCTCACCCCTGCCCAAACCGCCGCCGTCGGCCGCTCATTCCCGCACGTCCGAATTCCGAGACGCCCGCAGCTGCCGAGGAATCCATGCAGACACAATATGACGCCTGCGAGCGCACGCCGCAGATAATTGCCCCGTGAAACTGTGGTAACAATGGGACACACGCCGTCATATGACGGCACTCACACCTGATGAGAAAGGCCCCATTGATGAGGCACACCACCACTCACCGGCGCAGTCGCGCCCTAGCCGGCACAGCACTGGCCGCAGCACTGCTGCTCTCCGCCTGCGGCGGCGGCAACGGAGATGACGGCGGCAACGGCGGGGCAGAAGGTGGCGGCGGCGGTGACATTCTGATCGGCACCACCGACGTCAAAGTGGCCATCGACCCTGCCGGGTCCTATGACAACGCCAGCTTTCTGATCATGAACCAGGTCTACCCGTTCCTGCTGAACAGCCGGCCCGGGGAGTCCGAGGTGGAGCCGGACATCGCCGAGACCGCTGAGTTCACCGGAGAGACCGAGTTCACCGTCACCCTCAAGGAGGGTCTGACGTTCGCCAACGGCAACGAGCTGACCTCTTCGGACGTGAAGTTCAGCTTCGACCGGCAGACCGAGATCATGCACGAGAACGGGCCAGCCTACCTGCTGGGCAACCTGGAGTCCGTGGAGACCCCGGACGAGCAGACTGTGGTCTTCCACCTGGCCGAACCTGATCAGACCTTCCCCCAGGTGCTCTCCAGCCCAGTCGCCCCCATCGTGGACGAGGAGGTCTTCCCCGCCGACGAGCTGCTGCCCGACGACGACATCGTGGCCGAGCAGGCCTTCGCCGGCCCTTACGTGATCGACGACTACAGCTTCAACGACATCGTGACGCTCTCACCCAATGAGGCCTACGACGGCCTGCTGGGCGCGCCGGAGAACGACTCCATCACCATTGAGTACTTCTCCGAGTCCTCCAACCTGCGGATGGCCGTGGAGCAGGGCGATGTGGACATCGCCTACCGCACCCTGCTGGCCACCGATATCGACGACCTGCGTGACGCGGAGGGTCTGAACATCGTCGAAGGACCCGGCGGCGAGATCCGCTACCTGGTCTTCAACCTCGCCATCATGCCGTACGGCTCCGAAACCGAGGAGGCTGACCCAGAGGCGGCGCTGGCCATCCGCCAGGCCGTGGCCGACATCCTGGATCGCGAGGAGATCTCCGAACAGGCGTTCCTGGACACCTACACCCCGCTGTACTCCTTCGTGCCGGAGGGACTCCCCGGAGCCAACCAGGCGCTGATGGAGCTCTACGGCGACGGCAACGGCGGTCCCGACCCCGACCGCGCCGCAGACCGGCTGGAGGAGGCCGGAGTGGAGACCCCTGTGGAGCTGCACATCGAATACGGCACCGACCGCTACGGTGAGGCCTCAGCCGATGAGTACGCCATGATCCGCGACCAGCTCAACGACACCGGCCTGTTCGACGTGACCATCCAGTCCACCGAATGGACCCAGTTCACCGAGGAGCGCACCCAGGACATCTACCCGGTGCACCAGCTGGGCTGGTTCCCCGACTACCCGGATGCGGACAACTACCTCTCCCCGTTCTTCCACTCGGAGAACTTCTTGGCCAACCACTTCTCCGATGAGGAGGTCGATGAGGCCCTCATCGAGCAGGTCACCGAGGAGGATCCCGAGGAGCGGGAGGCCAAGATCGAGGAGCTGCAGTACATGGTGGGCGAGCATCTGCCCACCCTGCCCATGCAGCAGGGATCGCAGATCGCGGTGACCGCCGACTACATCGACGGTGTGGTGCTGGATGCCTCCTTCAAGCTCCGGTTCGGCTCCATCACCGCGGAGTGACCCGGACGAGTGAGCGCAGCACCTCCTGCAGCGCCGACCAAGCGGACTGGCGGTCAACTGATCGCCAGTCCGCTGGTGCGCTACATCATTGTCCGCTTCCTGCTGATCATCCCCACGGTGTTCATCCTGGTCACCATGGTGTTCGTCTTCATGCGGATCATCGGGGACCCGATCACCGCGGCCCAGGGCGGCCGGCTCTCCGCGGCCCAGCTGGACCAGATGCGCGAAGCCGCCGGGTACAACCGGCCCCTTGTGGTCCAGTACTTCGAATACCTCGGCCAGATCCTGCGCGGGGACTTCGGCACCACGCTGTCAGACAACCGGCCGGTCACCGAAGTGCTGGTCACCTACGGCAGCGCCACTGTGGAGCTGGTCTTCTACGGGCTGATCGTGGCCTTCCTGATCGGCATCCCCCTGGGCATGATCGCCGCAGCCAAACGGGACAGATGGCCCGACGCAGGCCTGCGGCTCTTCGCCATCCTGGCCTACGCCACACCGGTGTTCTTCCTGGGCCTGCTGCTGAAGCTGGTCTTCTCCGTCTGGCTGGGCATCCTGCCCACCTCAGGCCGGGCCTCTTCACGCACCCGGATCGAACTCTCCCGGATGGAGGACCCCACCGGGATCTATCTCATCGACGCGATCCGCGTCGGTGATCTGAGTGACGTGGCCGATGTGCTCCAGCACGCGGTGCTGCCCGCCACCGCGCTGGGCCTGCTCACCGCAGGGGTGTTCCTGCGCCTGGTGCGCACCAATATGATCGGCACCCTGGCCATGGACTACATCGACACCGCCCGGTCACGGGGCGTGAGCGAATACCGGCTGGTGCGCAAGCACGCCTACCGGCCAGCACTGATCCCGATCGTCACCGTGATCGGTATGCAGACCGCGATGCTGCTGGGCGGGGCGGTGCTCACCGAGACCACCTTCGAATGGCGCGGGCTGGGCTTCCAGCTGACCCACTACCTTTCAGCCCGCGATTTCATCGCCGTCCAGGGCATCGTTGCGCTGCTGGCGGTCATCGTGGCAGTGACCAACTTCCTGGTGGACATCATCGTGGCCCTGATCGACCCCCGCGTGAGGTATTAGCAATGAGCACGACGACGCCCTCGGAGAAGCCCTCACACACCCCGTCTGAGGTGCCCGGCACCGCGTCCGCCCGATACTCCTGGCGCCGGCTGCCGGTGATCCGCCAGCTGCGCCAGTCCGTAGGAGTCCAGCGCGGCATGCTGATCACCGGACTGGTGATCGTCGGCCTGATGGTGGCCGCAGCATTGCTCGCCCCGCTGATCACCCCCTACGGGCCGTCCCAGCTGCGTGGGGAGACGGATCTCTTCGGTGCTCGGCAGGCCCCCTCCGCCGAGCACTGGCTGGGCACCACCGCCGGCGGCTATGACGTGTTCACCCGCACCATCTACGGCACCCAGACCGCCCTTCTGGTCATTGTGGTGGCGGTGGCATTCTCCCTGTTCATCGGGGTGGCTCTGGGTCTGCTCTCCGGCTACTACGGAGGCTGGATCGACCGAGTGCTGGTGGTGATCGCCGACGCCATCTACGCCTTCCCCACGCTGCTGCTGGCCATCGTCACCGCCATTGTCATCTCCGGGGGAAGCTCCAGCCTCTGGGGCGGAATCCTGGCGACCTCAGTGGCCATCACCGTGGTCTTCGTGCCCCAATACTTCCGGGTGATCCGGGCTGAGACCCTGCGGATCAAGACCGAGGCCTATGTGGAGGCCGCCCGCGTGATCGGCACACCCACCGTGCGCATTATGGCTCGGCACGTGCTGCGCAACGCCACCCGGAGCCTGCCGCTGCTGGTGACTCTCAATGCCGCAGAGGCCATCCTCACCCTGGCCGCCCTGGGCTTCCTCGGCTTCGGCATCGAACCGTCGGCCGCAGCTGAGTGGGGCTACGACCTCAACCGCTCCGTCAGCGACGTCTCCACCGGCATCTGGTGGACCTCCCTGTTCCCCGGGGCCGCGATCGTGCTGATGGTGCTGGGCGTGACCCTGGTGGGAGAGAGCCTGCAGGACCTGGCAGACCCCAGGCTGCGGACCCGCCGTCGCACAGATTCCGAAGCCCCGCAGGCCACCGCCTCCGCTCCGGCCTCCGGCGGCGGAGCGGCCGCTGGAGCGCCCAAGGGCACCGGCCCCAGCGAGATAGGACCGAACTGATGACCCCCCAGTCTTCTGCCCACCAGACCCAGAGCACCGAGACCAATGCCGTTGAGCTGCGGCAGCTGAACATTCGCTTCGACACCGACGGCGGCGAGGTCTCCGCGGTCAACGGCATCAGCCTGACTGTGCAGCCCGGCGAGATCACCGCCATCGTGGGCGAATCCGGTTCTGGCAAGACGGTCACCGCGCGCAGCCTGTTGGGTCTGCTGCCGGACAATGCCCGCACCGACGGGGCGGTGGTGGTGGACGGACACGAGGTCACCGCCCTGAGCAAAGCGCAGCTGCGCGCCCTGCGCGGCAGGAACGCGGCCATGGTGTTCCAGGAGCCCTCCACCGCACTGAACCCGGTCTACCCGGTGGGCTGGCAGATCGCCGAGGGGCTGCGTGCCCACCGCAGGATCTCCCGCAAAGAGGCCCGAGCCGAAGCCGTGGAGATCCTTCGCCAAGTCGGCATCCCCGAGCCGGAGAAGCGGGTGGGCCACTATCCGCACCAGTTCTCCGGCGGCCAGAAGCAGCGCGTGGTGATCGCGATGGCTCTGGTGCTGCGACCTTCGGTGATCATCGCCGATGAGCCCACCACCGCGCTCGACGTCACGGTCCAGGCGGAGATCCTGGACCTGCTGCGCCGCTGCCGTGACAAGCTCGGCGCGGCGATCGTGCTGATCACCCACAACATGGGCGTGGTCGCAGACCTCGCCGACACTGTGGCGGTGATGTATCGGGGCGATCTGGTCGAGCAGGCGCCGGTGGAGAAGATCTTCGCCGAACCGGAGCATGACTACACCCGCCGGCTGCTCGGTGCCGTGCTGCGCCTGGGCGAAGGAAAAGAACGACGCCGCAGCACCACTCAGATCGCTGAAGCCGGTGCCGAAGGCCACGGCGACGATCAGGCCACCGAGCCGGGGCCGGCAGTGGAAGCCGAAGATCTGCGGATCACCTATCCCGGAGGACTGGGCAGACCCGACTTCACCGCCGTTCAGGGGGTCAGCCTGACCGTGCCCGCCGGCAGGGTGCTGGGCCTGGTGGGCGAATCAGGGTCCGGCAAGTCCACTATCGGCCGAGCCGTAGCAGGCCTGACCCCGGTGGCCGGCGGAGCGCTGAGAGTACTGGGCCGCAGCGTCGTCGGAGCGAAGGAGCGGCAGCTGAAGAAGCTGCGCAGAGATCTTGGCTTCGTCTTCCAGGACCCGGCATCCAGCTTCAATCCGCTGCTGACCATCGGACAGTGCCTGGCGGAGCCGCTGGTGGTCTCCGGGGAGGCCGGCAGCGCCAATGCGGCCCGGCCCCGGGTCGCTGAGCTGCTGGACGCCGTACAGCTGCCGGCGGCCTTCGCCGACCGCTTCCCGCATGAGCTCTCCGGAGGGCAGCGGCAGCGCGCCTCACTGGCCCGGGCGCTGGCCCTGCGGCCGAAGCTGGTGATCGCCGATGAGCCCACCAGCGCGCTGGACGTCTCCGTGCAGGCGGCAGTCCTGGAGCTGTTCCAGTCCCTGCAGCGGGAGTTCGGCTTCGCCGCGATCTTCATCACCCACGACCTCGCGGTGGTGGATTTGGTCTCAGACCAGGTGGCGGTGCTGCGCTCCGGCCAGCTGGTGGAGCATGGCCCTGTCGATGATGTGCTCTCCGCCCCGCAGGATCCCTACACCCAGCGCCTGCTGGCCTCGGTTCCAGTGCCGGACCCCGCCGAGCAGCGGAGCCGCCGGGAAGCACTGAGCTCCCCCGGGAACTGAGCGGGCACCGGGGCCCGCAGCGACGAGCTCAGGAGCTGGGCGGGCGGAGCCCCGGATGGCGTTCGTAGACGCTGGAGGCGGCCTGCGTCGCCGCCTCGTCAGCGCTCGGGGCCGAGTCCGCTGATGAGGCCGACCCGGCAGATCCGGCGGAGGCAGCAGAACCGCCCGAATCCGCCGAACCGGCAGAGGCAGCCGAGGTGCCCGAACCGGCGGACTCTGCCGACGCAGCGGAGGAGCTGGAAGCTGACCCGGCCGACTGCGCCGACTGTGCTGAACGCGCTGACTGGGCAGACCGAGCAGACGCGGCAGAGGCCGCCGAGGCGGGGAAGAAATTCTTCCGCTTCGCCCGCTGCTCAGACGCGGCATCGGGCCGGATCGGCAGACCTGTTCCCGTCTGGGAGTCGCTCACCGGGGCGAAGACGTCCGTGGGGGAGTCATCCTCCTCGAAGTGGTCCTCCACATAGGCGGGGATCTGATCGGTGGGAGGATCCTCGTCCGGCCCCGGCTCGCTGCTGCGCGGCCGCAGCGGGGTGACCCGTCCGGTGGCGTCGTCGTCGGCCGCGTCAGCGTCGGTGATCACTGCCGGCTCGTCATCGTCCTCATCGGTCCAGGCGCCTGCCCCCGCCACGGTGGCAGCGGCCCCGGCGCGCATCACCGGCTTGGAGTCCTGGACATCGGCCGGCTCCCGGGCCGGCTCGCCCTCCATAGGAGTCAGCGCGATCGGCCGTCCGCCGTAGGTCTCAATATCGGAGGCCAGCTGCTTCAGCAGGGTCAGCGCCTCCTCGGCCATCTGCTGGTTGTCCGCGGACTTGCCGCGCACCAGCCACTGCGCCAGCGCGAACTCCGCAGCCAGCGCGGCACGGCTCAGAATATGATCGTCGGGCTGCGGGGCGGACTCGGCCTGGCCGCGGTGCCGGCGGTAGGCCTCCAGCACGGCATCGGTGAAGCCCTGATCGGGGGAGGCGATCAGCCAGGCTAAGTCATCGGCCGGATCCCCGATATGCAGGTCGGTCCACCCGGTGACAGCCACCACCCGCTCACCTTCGATGAGCAGATTGTCCTCATGCATATCCCCGTGCACCACGGTGGGTGCGAAGCCCCAGAGCTCCTTGTCCTCCATGGCGTGCTCCCAGCGGCGCAGCAGCAGGGCCGGCACCAGGCCGGTAGCCGCTGCGGCATCCAGCTCGTTGAGCCGCCGCTGGCGCAGCCGCTCCGCCGAGTAGCGGGGCAGGTCCGCGTGATCGACCACCGTTTCGCTGAGCCCGTGCACTGCGGCGATGGTACGGCCGATGTCATCCACCAATTCGGCCGAGGCGCCGGTCAGCGCCGGCAGCTCCACAGAGGCGCCGGGCAAATGGTTGTAGACGAAGACGCGCATATCGTCCACCCGCGTGGCCCCTGCCACCGACGGCACGCGGAAGGGAAGCTCCGCGCGGATCGCCGTGGAGAAGCCCCGCAGGACCTGCACCTCCGTCTCCAGGCGCATCGCGGCCTGGGAGTGCTGGGGACCGCGAACTCGCCACCGGTTGCCCGAGGCATCGACGACGACGGCGGCCATGAAGTCCCGCGCATCATCGGGCGCATCCGCCACGCCCGTGGGGGAGAGCCCCGGCACGGCCCGCGTGGCCAGAGCGGCCAGTTCCATCGAAGTCCATCGCACGCACCTCAGCCTAGCCACGCCAGCCGGTCCTGCACGCATGCAACGCGCAGGACTGTGGAATTCGGTCCGGGAGGTGCTGGTGCGGGCGATACCGTAGAGACCATGACCGACGCCGAGGAGGTCCTCAACGGACTCGACGACGAACAGCGCGAGGCCGCAGCCACTCTCACCGGCCCGCTGTGCATCCTGGCCGGCGCCGGCACCGGAAAGACCCGGGCCATCACCCACCGGATCGCATACGGAGTGCGCTCCGGAATCTACGACCCCCACCGCGTGCTGGCGGTGACCTTCACCGCCCGGGCTGCCGCAGAGATGCGTTCACGGCTGACCAGCCTGGGCGCCCCCGGCGTCCAGGCCCGCACTTTCCACGCCGCCGCACTGCGGCAGCTGCAGTACTTCTGGCCGGTGGCCGTCGGGGGGCCGCTGCCCCAGATTCTGGACCATAAGGTCCGGCTGCTGGCGGAGGCCGCCAAACGGCTGCGCATGACTACCGACCGCGCGGCGCTGCGCGACTTCGCCTCCGAGGTGGAATGGGCCAAAGTCTCCACCCTCACACCGGAGGGCTACCTGGCCAAGGCTGAGACCCGGCCCGAGCCCGCCGGAGCGGATCACGCCAGCTTCGCCAAGCTCTACCAGGCCTATGAGGACATCAAGGCAGACCGGCAGCTGATGGACTTCGAGGACGTGCTGCTGTTCACCGCGGGGATGCTGGAGAATGAGGAGGCCATCGCCGCCCAGGTCCGCCAGCAGTACCGGCACTTCGTGGTGGATGAGTACCAGGATGTCTCCCCTCTGCAGCACCGTCTGCTGGATCTCTGGCTGGGCGGGCGTGAGGAGATCTGCGTGGTCGGCGACGCCGCCCAGACCATCTACTCGTTCACCGGGGCGACTCCCGACTACCTGCTCGGCTTCCGCCGCCGTCACCCGCAGGCTCAGGTGGTCAAGCTGGTGCGCGACTACCGCTCCACCCCTGAGGTGGTGAGTCTGGCCAATGCGCTGCTGGCCGACCGCAGCCGGGAGCAGGAGCGGATCGAGCGCCGCGCCCGGTTCAGCGGCCAGCAGCCTGCTGCCTGGGCCGAACCGCTGCAGCTGATCTCCCAGCGGGACTCCGGCCCCCAGCCGCAGATCACCGAGCATGCCGATGACGACGCCGAAGCGGCCTGGATCGCAGAGCAGATCACCGCCCTGCGGGACCAGGGCACCCCGCTGAGTGAGATCGCAGTGCTCTACCGCACCAACGGGCAGTCCGCGGCATTCGAGCAGGCTCTGGCCTCGGCGGGCCTGTCCTATCAGCTGCGCGGATCAGAGCGGTTCTTCTCCCGGCCTGAGGTGCGCGAGGCGCTGGCGGCCCTGCGCACATCCTCGCTGGTTGCCGAGACCGACCAGCCGCGCAGCACCCCTGAGCAGGTCCGGGCGGTCCTGAGCTCGCACGGCTGGACCCGGGAGGCGCCCTCGTCCGCCGGTGCGGTCCGCGAACGGTGGGAGTCGCTGGCCGCCCTGGTGGCGCTGGCCGATCACCTGGACGCCGAGCGCGAGGAGTTCACCCTGCGGGAGTTCATCGCGGAGCTGGAGGAGCGGTCCGCCGCCCAGCACGCGCCCACCGTGGAGGGTGTCACCTTGGCATCCCTCCACTCGGCCAAAGGCTTGGAGTGGGATGCGGTCTTCCTCGCCGGTCTCAACGAAGGTCTGATGCCCATCACCTTCGCCCAGACTCAGGCGGAGATCGACGAGGAGCGGCGTCTGCTCTATGTGGGCATCACCCGGGCGCGCAAGCACCTCTCACTCAGCTCCGCCGCGGCTCGGCACCCCGGCGGGCGCGGTCGGCGCAAGCCCTCGCGGTTCCTCGAGCCGCTGCGGCGCAGCCTCGGCATGGAGCCTGCGGTGCGCAAGATCGCTCCGGGGTCCGGCGGGCTCAGCCCCAACGCCAGCGCCCGGAGGAAGAAGGCCGCCACCTGCGCGACCTGCGGGAAAGTGCTGACCGTCGGCACCCAGATCAAACGGCGGCGCTGCGAGGAGTGTCCCGCCCGCTACGACGAGCAGCTCTTCGAGCAGCTGCGCGCCTGGCGGCGGGACTACGCCAAGGAGCTCAACGTCAAAGCGTTCATGATCTTCGGCGACGCCACCCTGGAGCTGATCGCCGAGCATAAGCCCACCACTGATGAGGCGCTGCTTCAGATCCCCGGTATCGGTGAGCGCAAACTGGCCCAGCACGGCGAGGCCCTCAAGTCCGCCATCCTCAGCCACCTGAGTCACCAGCACGCATCCCAGAACTGACGAGCCCAGACCTCAGCCTTCCGCGGGGAGATTCTGCTCCGCCCAGCTGACCCCCTCCAGGAAGGCCTCAGCCTCTGCAGTGCGCGGATACCGGGCCACCAGGCGGCGGAACGCCGGCCCATGGCCGGGTTCGATCAGATGCGCCAGCTCGTGGACCAGGACAGAATCCACCACCCACCCCGGCATAGTGCGCAGCCGTGCCGAGAGCCGGATAGTTCCGGTGGTCGGCGTGGTGGAGCCCCACCGCTTCAGCTGCTGGGAGGACCAGCTCACCGACGTCGGCTCCACCGAAGACTCAAAATACTCTGCGGCCAGCTCCCGGGCCCGCCGCAGCAGCGCCTCATCGCTGCCCCCGGCGCGGGAGCGCCGGCTGTGGAGCCGCTTCTGGAAGGCACGGGCATGCCCTGCGATCTCCCTGCGGGAGAGCCGCATCGGCACTCGCAGCCTCAGCTGCCCGCCGACCATATCGGCCGTCACCGTGCGGGTGCGGCGGGAAGAGCGCACCACAATCACTTCCTGGCCGTCCACCGCCATCCGCTGTTCACGCTGAGTCACGCCTCCACTCTACTGAGAGCCGCCGACGCCGGAAGGCGCCGCACCCGCCCTGGGGACAGCGCGCCCCGGGGGAAGCCGCCTGTGGATAACCTGCGGGAGGCCTGCTGGGCTGAGCAAGAATGAAAGAACGCACCCCAGGCAGGAGGAAGGACCGGTGAGACTCATGACCACCTCCACGCGGCCCGACCCGCAGACCCAGGCGCTGTGCAGCGCCCGACGCCGGCTGGCCACAGTGCTCATCGACGGTCTGGACCCCGCAGGCCTTCAGGCAGCCAAACAGCTCATCCAGTGGGGGATCGGCACCCTCATGCTCTGCGATGACCGCCCGGTCACCGCCTCCGACACCGATTTCCCCCGCACCGCCCGCGGCATGCACCGCTCCCACGCCGCCTCCCGGCTGCTGGATCCCGGAGACGGCAGCACAGTGGTCATCGAAGTGCCCGCCGGGGCCACGGCCTCCGGAGTGGACGTGCACCTGGTGCTGCGCAGCAGGCCGCGGCCGCAGCAGCTGCACAGCCAGCTGCGCGCCGCATGCCGAGCCTCCGCAGCGGTGCTGCCGGTGGTCGGCGACGCCCAGGCGTGGCGCCTGGGTCCGCTGCTCAGCCATCAGGGAGGGCTCTGCCCGGACTGCCTGCTCCACCACGGTCTGCTGCCGGCTCCGCCGGAGACCTCCGGCGCGGCCGCAGCGGCGCCCGCCCCGGAGGCCGAGCGCCCGGCTGACGCTGAGCCCCTCCCGGAGCCAGAGCGCCCTGCTGAGACCGCCCAGGGCAGCGACCCCTCCCACCGGCAGCAGCCCGACCCGCTGCTGCAGGCCGCCTCTCATCTCGCCGTCCACCAGATCCAGGTCCTCGTCGAGGGGCAGCGTCCGGCGGCGGTGCAGACCGCCCAGCTGATCACCGACCGGGCCACCGGACACCAGAGCAGCCTCAGCATCTCCCCGCACCCAGAGTGCGCCTGCCTGACGGCGGTGGAGCCGCTGGCCGGCTGAGACACCGGCATGTCATCCCGCGGCGAACGTACCCACTGCGGGACGGACAAACTCAGCTGCCAGCGATACCCTTGCAGACCTATCCACCTCTACGACCACCAGGCAGACCCGAAGCAGGGAGCGTACGGCGATGAGCAACAGCGAAGACCGCGAGCACGGCTCTGAGGGCCAGGGCCCGGAGGAGGAGTTCTTCCGCAAACTCTTCGGCGACGCCTTCGGTGACCAGTCGCACAGCGGTGAGGACTCGGAGAAGAACGACGACGGCGAGGACTCTGGTCCCTCCATCGGCTTCACCGGAAACCCGCGCTCGGCCGGCTCCGAATCCGGCTTTCCGGGATTCCCTCCCGGCTTCGACCCCTCGCAGCTGCCCGGCGGTCTCGGCGCGGACCCGCAGATGATGCAGCAGATCCTCGGCCAGGTGCAGGCGATGTTCTCCGCCATGCAGAACCAGGACTCCGACTCACCGGTGGACTGGGAGCTGACCAAGAACGCCGCGCTGAGCACCATCGGCAACGACGACGCCGCAGTGACTCCGGCCGAGTCCAAGACCATCGACGACGCGCTGCGACTGGCGGAGATGTGGATCGATGAGGCCACCAGCTTCGAGGCGCTGGGCCAGATCGGCCAGGGGCTGAGCCGCCGCCAGTGGGTTGAGCGGACCTTCGAATGCTGGAAGCGGCTGACCGAGCCGGTGGCCGAGTCCGTCGGCCGCGCCATGGGGCAGGTGGTCCGCCAGCAGCTGGAGGAGGACGGCGGAGCCGGCATCCCTGAAGAGCTCAAGGGCATGATCCCTCCCGGCGCTGCCGGGCAGGTCTCCAGCATGATGGAGCGCATGGGCGGGGTAGTCTTCGGCGCCCAGGTGGGCCAGGCCATCGGGGAGCTGGCCGGTGAGGTGCACTCCGGCTCGGACATCGGGTTGCCTATGGCGGGGGAGACCATGGCGCTGGTGCCGGCCAATATCGCGGCCTTCGGCGAAGGCCTGCAGGTCGAGGATGAGGAGATCATGCTCTACCTGGCGCTGCGGGAGGCCGCCCGCATGCGACTGTTCGTCCGCGCCCCGTGGCTGGAGGATGACCTGTTCAACGCCGTCGCCCAGTACGCCGCCGGCATTCACATCAATATGGAGCGGATCGAGGAGGCGGCCAGCCAGATCGATCCGAGCAACCCCGAAGAGCTGGAGAACCTGTTCGGCGACGGGCTGTTCCAGACTGACCGGACTCCTATGCAGGAGGCCGCCCTGCGCCGCATCGAGACCACGCTGGCCCTGGTGGAGGGCTGGGTCGATGATGTGGTGTCCCAGGCCGGAGCCCACCTGCCCTCGTTGGAGAAGCTGCGCGAGACCATGAACCGTCGCCGCGCCACAGGCGGACCGGCGGAGGCGGCTTTCGCCGCGCTGGTCGGACTGGAGCTGCGGCCCCGGCGGCTGCGCGACGCGGCGGCACTGTGGGCCCACCTGCGGGAGACCGACGGCATCGCCGGGCGCGACGAGGTCTGGACCCACCCGGATGTGCAGCCTGACGAGCAGGACCTTGACGATCCCGCCGGCTTCCATGCGCGGCGGTCGGCTCGCGAAGCAGAATCGGCGAAGATCGACGAGGAGCTGAAGAAGCTGCTCGACGGCGGCTACGGCAGCACCGGAGAGACTCCGGGAGCCGGCGGGTGAGGCTCCGGCGCGGGGTCCAATACGCCTCCGGGACCGCCGCCCTGCTTCTGGGAGTCGGCGCCCTGCTGATGCCCAGCCCCTATCTGCTGGAATCGCCCGGGCCGCTGTTCAACACCACCGGCGAGATTGAGGACCAGCCGGTGATCAGCGTCGACGGTGCTGAGACGTATCCGACCGAGGGCGAGCTGTCACTGACCACCGTCTACGTCACCGGTGCTCCCACCCAGACCGTGCGCGGCGCCCAAGCGGTGCGCGGCTGGCTCTCACCCACCGTCGACCTGACCCCCCACGAACTCGTCTACCCCTCGGGCACCACCGCCGAAGAGGTGCGCCAGCTCAACACCCAGGCGATGACCTCCTCCCAGGAGCTGGCGCTGGCCGCCGCCCTGGAGCACCTCGGGGTCGACGTCGAGGTCGAACTCTCCGTAGTGGACTTCACCCCTGAGGCGGTGGAAGCCGGCACCCACCAGCTGCTCAGCCCTGGAGACCAGGTCCTCAAGGCCGCCGGCGAGGAGGTCACCGGGCTGGAGGGCCTGCGCAGTGCGGTCAACGAGGCCGCAGGCCAACCGATAGAATTGACGGTGATCCGCGACGGGGAGAACGTCAACGTAGAGGTGCCCACCTATCAGGATGCAGACGGAGAGTACTACGTCGGCATCATGCTGGGCACTCAGTTCGAGTTCCCCATCGAGGCTGAGATCAGCCTTGAGGACGTCGGCGGGCCGTCTGCTGGACTGATGTTCGCACTGGGGCTGATCGACACCATGACTGAGGATTCGCTCACCGGCGGCGAGCAGTGGGCCGGCACCGGCACGGTGGATCCTGACGGCACCGTCGGGCCCATCGGCGGCATCGCCCAGAAGGTGGTCGGAGCCGCCGAAGCCGGGACTGAGCATTTCTTGGCTCCGCGGGACAACTGTGATGAGCTGGAGGGCAGGCTTCCGAGCGGACTGGAGGTCTACGGGGTCGAAGACGTCAGCGAAGCTGTCCAGATCGTGGAGGCAGTCCGCGACGGCGACCAGGACTTCCTGGCAGCACGCGAACCTTGCGGTCGCTGACGCCGAGGTCAGCAGGATCACACGCACACAACAGCAGTACTAGAGACGAGGACACAGGGTGAGTTTCTCTCAGGGATTCGGCAATTCGAACCCCTTCTCCGGGGGCATCTTCGGCTCCGGACCGGGCAACGGTGAAAGCTCCAGGTCAGGGGGACCCGGTGGCGGCTCCCCGGGCGGTCCGGCAGGCCGCGGGGGAGGATCACGCCGGCCCTCGGCGCTGATCATCACCATCATCATCATCGCCGCGCTGCTGGGCGCCTTTGTGGCCTTCGCCGGCTTCTACGCCGACGTCATGTGGTACTCCCACCTCGGATTCTCAGAGGTGTTCTGGACCGAGCGGCTGGCGCGTGCGGGCATCTTCGCCGCTGCCTTCGTGATGATGGGAGTGCTGGTCTGGCTGAGCCTGTTCCTGGCCTTCCGCACCCGGCCGGTGGGCATAGAGGGCCAGCTGGGCGATTCCGTCTCCCGGTACCAGTCCACCCTGACCTCGATGCGCCGGCTTCTGATGTTCGGTCTGCCGGTGCTGATGGGCCTGTTCGCCGGGACCGCCGCCCAGGCCAACTGGGAGGGCGTGCTGCTGTTCTTCAACCAGGAGCCCTTCGGGCAGACCGACCCGGAATTCGGACTCGACTTCGCCTTCTTCGTCTTCACCCTCCCCTTCCTGGGCTTCGTCAACGGCTTCCTGATCTCTGCCGTGCTGGTGGCCGGTATCGCCGGCATCCTGTGCCATTACCTGTTCGGCTCCATCCGCATCGAATCCTCCGGCAAGTTCGTGGTGGAGCGCGCCGCCCGCTGGCACATCGCCGTCGCCGGCGCCATCTTCCTGGCGCTGCAGGGCGTGAACTGGTGGCTCAACCGCTATGCCACGCTGCAGGACCAGGGCGGCAACTGGGCCGGGGCCATGTACACCGACGTCAATGCGGTGATCCCGGCCCAGACCATCCTTGCAGTGGCTGCGGTGCTGGTGGCTGTGGTGTTCATCGTCACCGCGATCACCGCCCGCTGGCGGCTGGCCATCATCGGCACAGCCATGCTGATTCTGACCGCCATCATCGGCGGCGGCATCTACCCCTTCCTGGTTCAGGAGTACCAGGTCCGCCCCTCGGAGCAGACTCTGGAGACCCCTTACATCGAGCGGAATATGGACCTTACCCGCTTCGCCTACGGTCTGCAGGACGTGCAGAAGGAGCATTACCCCGCCGTCCCGGTGGCGGAGGAGGGCGCCCTGGCCGGGGACGAGACAAATATTGAGAACATCCGCCTGCTGGACCCGAATCTGGTCTCCGCCGCCTACCGGCAGTTTCAGCAGTTCCGGCCCTACTACCGGTTCCCGGACACGCTGAGCTTCGACCGGTATGACATCGACGGGGAGACCCATGACACCGTCATCGCCGCCCGTGAGGTCAACGCCCCCACCGAGGGCTCCTGGGTCAATCAGCACCTGATCTACACCCACGGCTACGGACTGGTGGCCGCCAACGCGAACACCGTCACCCCGGAAGGGCGCCCGCAGTTCACCCTGCAGGGCATCCCCACCACCGGTGAGCTGGCCTCCGATGAGGACTACGAGCCGCGCATCTACTTCGGCGAGAACTCACCGCTGTACTCCATCGTCGGAGCTCCGGAGGGCGAACCGCCCATGGAGCTGGACCGCCCCGCCTCCCAGGTCACCGAGGACGAGGAGGGCGAAGCCGGCGCCGACGACGGCCGCGACAGCCAGTACACCTTCTCCGGCGACGGCGGCCCCTCAGTGGGCAACCTGTTCAACCGGCTGATCTACGCCCTGCAGTTCCAGGCCCCGGAGATCCTGCTCTCCGGGGACATGAACGAGGAGTCGCAGATCCTCTACGACCGGCACCCGCGGGAGCGCGTGCAGAAGGTCGCGCCCTACCTGGAGGTCGACCAGAACATCTACCCTGCCATCGTCGACGGCCGGATCAAGTGGATCGTGGAGGGCTACACCACCTCCAACGCCTTCCCCTACTCCACCCAGCAGCAGCTGGAGTCGGCCACCACCGACGCCCTGACCCAGGGCGGACCGGTGCTGGCCGGGCAGGTCAACTACATCCGCAACTCGGTGAAAGCCACAGTGGACGCCTACGACGGCTCGGTGACACTCTACGCATGGGACGAGGAGGACCCGATTCTGCAGTCCTGGCAGAACATCTTCCCCACCGCCCTGCACTCCTATAAGGAGATGAGCGCGGAGCTGCTGGACCACGTGCGCTACCCCGAGGACATGTTCCGGGTGCAGCGGACCCTGCTCACCGAGTACCACGTGGACCACCCGGGCACCTTCTATGAGGGCAATGACGCCTGGTCCATCCCCTCGGATCCCACCAGCGGCGACGACGTCGCCCAGCCGCCGTACTACATGACGATGCGGATGCCCGGCCAGGAGGAGGCCAGCTTCCAACTGACCTCCACATTCATCCCCGCCACCGAGGCTGACGGGCAGCAGCGCAACGTGCTCTACGGCTTCCTGGCCGCCTCCGGCGACGCCGGCACCGGTGAGGACGGAGTGAAGAACGAAGGATACGGTGCCCTGCGGCTGCTGGAGCTGCCCCGCGACACCGCGATCCCCGGGCCGGGCCAGACCCAGGCGAACTTCGACGCCCACTCCACTGTGGCGCAGCAGCTGAACGTGCTGGAGATCGGCGGTTCGAACGTCCGCCGCGGCAATATGCTCTCCATCCCGGCCGGCGACGGAATCCTCAACGTCCAGCCGGTCTACGTGCAGTCCGCCGGCACCGATGCGGCCTATCCGGCCCTGCGGATGGTGCTGGTGGCCTTCGGCGAGGAGGTCGGCTACGGCGACACCCTGCAGGAGGCCCTGGACATGATCTTCCACGGCGACGCCGGAGTGGAGGCCGCCGAGGGAGCCGGTGTGGACGCCGAGGCCGTTGAGGATGAGGTGGACGTCGCGCCGGTGGATGAGGAGGAAGCCGGCGCTCCGGAGGAGGACGAACCGGCCGAGGAGGAGGATGATTCCGAGGCCAGCGTGCCCAGCCCGGACCCGATCTCCGAGGACGCCGACGCCCAGGAGCTGCTGGACCGCGCCGGTGATCTGCTCAATGAGAAGAACGAGGCCTGGGAGTCCGGTGATCGAGCCGCCTACTATGAGGCGGAGCTGGAACTGGACGAGGTGCTCGAGCAGCTGATCGAAGTCCACGAGCAGCAGCAGGATTGAGCCGGTGAGGCGGGGCCGGTCAGCGTTCTGACCGGCCCCGTTTCCCGCGATTTTGCCTGTGCTTCACGGAGGTGTAAGCTAGTTAAGTCCCAACGCGGGGTGGAGCAGTTCGGTAGCTCGCCGGGCTCATAACCCGGAGGTCGCGAGTTCAAATCTCGCCCCCGCAACGAGAAGGCGAAGGCCCTGGTCATCTGACCGGGGCCTTCGCCGTATGCAGCTCCCGGATGCCCTGCACAGAGTGCTTGCCTCCGCCGGTAGGGTGAAGGCGACGCCGCTGAGGAGGGAGAACGCCTGTGGGAGTCTTCGTCACCGTGGTAGGCGCGCTGCTGATCCTGTGGGGGCTGCGCGATATGTTCCACCAGCTGCTCCACCCGCCCGCACACGGACTGCTGTGGAGGCTCTCATGACGCACAGGCCACAGATTCGGCGGTTCGGTGGGGCCCATCGCTATGGTGGCGACGATCCTGATGTGGATCCTGCTGCAGGGCGCCGGCTGGGCGATGATCTGGCTGCCGCATGTTCCCGAAGGCTTCAGCCACGACCCTGGAGTGGATCCGAACCGCTACCAGGCCTGGGCGGAAGCGGCCTATATCTCCTTGGTCACCCTGGCCACATTGGGCTTCGGGGACGTCGTCGCCGTGGATCCGGTGCTGCGCGTGCTCTCTCCGCTGCAGGGCCTGACCGGCTTCGCCCTGCTGACCGCGGCGCTGACCTGGTTCATGCAGATCCACCCGCCGCTGTCACGCCGCAGGGCTGCCGCGCTTCGGCTGCACGGCCTGCGCGCCGCCGGCTACGCGGACCGGGCGGCAGAGCTGCCCGCATGGTCGATGAGTCAGGCGGTGGCGGGCCTAGCCGCTGAACTGGGCACGATCGGCATTGATCTGAAGCACTATGTGGAGACCTACTTCTTCCATGAGGATGCCCGGCCGCTCTCCCTGGCCGAACAGCTGCACGTCGCCCTGGATCTGCACCGTGCGGCCGCCGAGCAACCGGATCCTGGAGTGCGCGCAGCCGCCGTCGAGCTGGGCGCGGCTCTGGATGAGATCACTGCCCAGCTGCGCGAGTTCGTCGACGGCCAGACGCTCCCTGATGTGGTGGCCGCCTATACGTCCGACCACCGACAGTCAGCAGGAAGCGGTCAGTTGCGGTAGGGGTCGAAGTACTCCCGGGCCACCCGGAAACCGTTTCCGCTCTGCTGGGACCAGCATTCGAAGTTTGCCCGGGTGGCCACACAGGCGAAGTCATCATTGGCCGAAACCTGCCCGTAGTTGAGCACATCGCCCGATGAGCCGACCGACTCCGAGCACGCGAATTGTGCCGTGCCCTCCCGGGGGATGCGCACAGTGGCACCGTTCTCGCACTCCGTGGGCGTGGAGAAGTGGTGCTCGTCGATGCTGCAGAGGGCGGCGTCCTCGCCCAACTGGCAGTGAATATTGCCGCTGGGTGCCGAGAAGCTTCCCAGACTCAGTGCATTGCCGGGGGCAGGCCGGGCCAGATTCTCGTCCTCTTCCTCCTCGTCCTCATCCTCGGTGGGAGAGGGCGACTCATCCTCCGTGGGGGAGGGCGATTCCTCCTCATCCGGCTCGTCGGTGGGCGAGGGGGACTCCTCCGGGCTGGGCTCCCCGGTGGGCTGAGCATCCTCAGTGGGCTGCTCCTCCTCGGCCGGCTGCTCCTGGGGCGCAGGCTGCTGGGCCTGGGTGGTCTCCTCATCCGGGGTGAATGGGTTGCCGAAGAGCAGGAAGAAGCTGGCAGCCAGAGCGCCGGCAGTGATCAGGGCCAGCAGAAACACCAGAACACCGGCACCACCGCGGCGCCGGGGGTGCTCCTCGGCGTAGGCCGCAGCCGGGTACGCCTGATCGTAACCGGCCGGGGCGTATCCGTAAGGGGCGGGCTCAGCGGGCTGCTGCTCCCAGTACGGATAGGCCCCGGCTCCTGCCGCGGCGGCGGAGCCGTAGACCCGCTCGTCGACGTCAGAGGCCTCCTCCTCATGGCGGCCGGCCTGGGGGTGCTGGACCGCGCCGAAGACCTCAGTCGGCTGCTGCGGAGTTCCCGCAGACGGAGCCGGACCCGCCGCCGGAAGCGGCCGGGTAGCCTGCTCCTCGGCTGGGGGAGGGGCTGGCGGGCCGGCTCGGCGCTCGCGCAGAGCGGCGTCCACCTCGGGGTCGCCGAGCGAGCCGAGCCACTGAAGCAGCTCCGGGTAGGCATTCGGGTTCCTGGCGATCTGGGCGCGCAGCTCCGGGCGGCTGCCGGCCAGCCGGTGCAGCTCGGTCTGGGGAGTGCTCGGGTCGGCGGCGCGGGCGGCGTCGTCCTGCGGTCCCTGGTTCATGGGTCTCCTGGATCTGTCCTGAACATGATGGGCATCCTCTGCCCGACCACAGACATCATGCCAAAGGCCTCCCTCAGGCGCATCCGTGCACTTGAAACATTCAGCCGGTGTTCATAGAGTCAGCAGCAAGCCCTGCCGCGGAAATGATGTCGGGGCGGAATCCGATGACAGGACGAGAGGATCCCCATGTCCACCCCGAAGCTTCCCGCCCCCAAGTCCTTTGCGGCTGCCGCCTCCGCCGCTGCACTGCTGGGCCTGACTGCCTGCGGCGGCAATGACGCCCAGGCATACTGCGACACTCTGGAGAGTCACTCCGAGCAGCTCGCGGCTCTGGATGACAGCGACCCCGCAGCGATGTTCGGTGAGGCCATGGACGGTGTGGTCAGCATGCTGGAGGACTCCGCATCGGATGTGCCGGAGGAAATCGCCGAGGAGCACGCGGCAGTCCAGGAGGCCCTCACCGGGCTGCAGGATGTAGACATGGCGGCCCTGATGGACGTGGAATCCCTGATGGAGATGGACGAGGATGAGGCCGCCGAGCTGGAGTCCCAGGTCGCAGACCTGGAGCAGCAATTCGCCGAAATGGAGGAGCAGGGCCAGCGCTGGGGCGACTGGGTGGAGGAGAACTGCGATGTGGAGGAAGCATTCGGCTGAGCCGACCTCCGGTCGCCGACGCCGCTACTGGCCAGCCATCTCAGTGAACAGCTGGTGCAGCCGGTGGTCTCCGGTGAGCTCCGGATGAAAGCTCGCGGCCAGCATCCTGCCCTGCCGCACCGCCACCGGGCTCCCCTGAGCTTCGGCGAGGACCTCGACCTCGGGGTGGAGGATCTGCTCCACAATGGGCGCCCGGATGAACACGGCCGGCAGCGGATCGTTGAGCCCCTGCACATCCAGCTGGTCGGTGAAGGAATCCAGCTGGCTGCCGTAGGCGTTGCGGCGCACCACCACGTCCAGGCCGCCGATGCGGTCGAATCCCTCCAGTGCCTCGGCGTCGGAGACCCGGCTGGCCATCAGGATCAGACCGGCACAGGTGCCGAAGAGCGCCATGCCCTCGCCATGCCGCTGCGCGATGGCCGGCATCAGGCCCACTGGTGCTGCCAGCCGCGCGATCGCAGTGGACTCACCACCTGGCACCACCAGGCCCTGCAATCCCTCCAGCTCCTCTGGGCGGCGCACTGTGCGCACCTCAGCGCCGGCGGCCTGCAGAGCCCGGGCATGTTCGGCGACGGCGCCCTGCAGGGCGAGCACACCGATCTGGGGAGTGCCGCTCACCACCCGCGCTCGGCCAGGCGGTGCGGAGCCGGCAGGTCGGAGACGTTCAGCCCGACCATCGCCTCGCCCAGTCCCTTGGAAACGTCGGCGATCACGGCTGGGTCGTCGTAGTAGGTGGTGGCCTTCACAATTGCCGCCGCCCGCGCCTCCGGGTTGCCGGACTTGAAGATGCCAGAGCCGACGAAGACGCCGTCGGCGCCCATCTGCATCATCATGGCGGCGTCGGCCGGGGTGGCCACCCCGCCGGCGACGAACAGCACCACCGGCAGCCGCCCGTCGGAGGCGACCTGCTTGACCAGCTGGAACGGAGCCTGCAGCTCCTTCGCGGCCACATACAGCTCGTCCTCGCTCATGGAGGTCAGCTTCGCGATCTCGGCGTTGATGGTCCGCAGGTGCTTCATCGCCTCGGAGACGTCCCCGGTGCCGGCCTCGCCCTTGGAGCGGATCATCGAGGCGCCCTCGGTGATCCGGCGCAGCGCCTCGCCCAGGTTGGTGGCGCCGCAGACGAAGGGCACCTTGAACTTGGACTTGTCGATGTGGTGGGTGTAGTCAGCGGGGGAGAGCACCTCGGACTCGTCGATGTAGTCCACCTTCAGGTGCTCCAGGACCTGGGCCTCCACAAAATGACCGATGCGGGCCTTGGCCATCACCGGGATGGAGACGGCGTCGATGATGCCGCTGATCAGGTCCGGGTCCGACATGCGGGCCACCCCTCCGGTGGCGCGGATGTCGGCCGGCACCCGCTCCAGGGCCATGACTGCCACCGCACCGGCCTCCTCGGCGATCTTCGCCTGCTCAGGGGTGACCACGTCCATGATGACCCCGCCCTTGAGCATGTGGGCCAGGCCGGTGTTCACAGTGGTGGCGCCGGTCTGGGCGCCGTTGCCGTTGCTGGTCTCAGCGGTCACGAGAATCTCCTACAGACGTGCAGATGGGGAGTGAATCGGTGCATTCACTCCCCATTACACCAGAGTTCACCCGGTTTGACGCCATCGGGGGCGCCGGGTTCGCCCTGGGAATACGCGCGCGGTCAGGCCTTGTCGCGCTCGGCGTCCAATGCGGCGAAATCCTCTTCGGTCACGCCGGTGCCGGAGGCGCTGCCGCTGCCGATCTCCGCCGGGGAGGCGGCCCCGCCCTTCAGGGCGGCCAGGCGCGCCTCGATCTCTGCCTGCTCGCCGAGGTCTTCGAGCTGCTCGAACTGAGCATCCAGGCTGGAGGCCGCCAGCTCGTTCTGGCCCCGCACCCGGGCCTCCTCGCGGCGGATCTTCTCCTCGAAGCGGCCCACCTCGGAGGTGGGATCCATAATGTCGATGGCCTTGACGGCGTCGTGGACCTGAGACTGGGCGTGGGCCGCCTTGGAGCGGGCCACCAGCTCATCGCGCTTGGAGATCAGCTGCTGACGCTTCGTCTTCATCTGCTCCAGGCCGGTGCGCAGCCGCTCCACAATCTCACGCTGGGACTGGATGGTCGGCTCGGCACCCTTGGCGGAGTTCTCGGCGTCGATCTGGCGCTGAATCGCCACTTTGGCCAGGTTGTCGAATTTGGCGGCGTTCTCCTGATTGCCCTCGGCCCGGAACTCATCGGCCTTGCGGGAGGCCGCCAGCGCCTTCTGCCCCCAGGAGCGCGCAGTATCCAGGTCTTCCTTGTAGTCGTCCTCCATCATCCGCAGATTGCCGATGGTCTGGGCCACCGCCTCCTCGGCCTCACGGATGTTGTTGGTGAAGTCTCGCACCATCTGGTCCAGCATCTTCTCCGGATCTTCGGCCCGGTCCAGCATCGCGTTGACGTTGGCGCGGACCAGTTGAGACATCCGGCCGAAAATGGACTGCTTCGTCACTGTGATCACCTTTCCTTAAGGGGCATCTGGCCTGCTGTGTGGATCACGCTACCGATACTAACCCTCACCGGCGGGGCTTCATCAGCCCCTGGGGAAGAATTTCCTCTGACCGGGGCTCACCATCGACGACGGCGGCCCGAGGAGCGAGCAGCCCGGGAAGCCATCCGCAGGCCGATGCTCAGGGCAGCACCCATGCCGCTGCGGCGTCCGTAGCCGCGCCGATAGCCGAAGCCGCCGCGACGGTGACCGTGCCCGCCGTAGCCCAAGCCGCCGAAGCCGCCGAAGCCCCCGCCGGTCCCGTATCCGCCGCCTAGGGTGCCGCGGCCGGCGGCACCGCCGCCCATGGTCTGCATGTTCTGCGTGGCGGCCTCCCGCTGGGCGATCTGCGCGGCCTGGACGGCCAGTGTCTTAGCCTGCTGCGCCAATTCCACGGCACGGGAGGGCTGGCTCTCGCCGGTCGCCTCAGCCTCGGTCAGGCAGCGCTCTGCCTCCGCCATTCGAGTCCGGGCGGTGGAGGAGACCCGGTAGCGGCGCGAGCGCAGATAGTCCACCGAGGACTGGACCTGGGTGCGGGCGGTGAGCAGCTCATGCTGCAGCATCTCCCGCGCCCGGCGGTCCTGCGCCTGACGGTCGCGCACAGCGTTGAGCGGCTCGTCCAGCTCGCGGTGGGCAAGCTCCAGAGACTGCAGCAGCTCCAGCGGGTCGATCCGTCTGCCCGAGTCCAGCTCCTGCTTGGCCCGGCGCACTGCAGTCTCGGCTGCGGCTACCGGTCCGGCAAGCTCCGGGGCCTGCCCGGCTTCGAGGGTGGCGCGGGCCTGGGCGATGTCCTGCTCGGTCTGGGCGATGCCGATGTCCAGATTCCGCCGGGCGGTTTCCATCCGCTGCTCGGTCTGCTCCATGGAGTCGATGAGCTGCCGGGCGTCGGCGGCGGCCTGCTCGCCGGAGTGGATGGCCAGCACCGCTGCGGCGGTGTCCCCGCCGCGGATCGCCTCATCCGCCTGCTGAATCGCCTGCTCGGAAGCCTGCAAGGCCTGATCCGTCTGGTCCAGATTGTCGCGGTACTGATCCAGTGCGGCGTCGTCGTACTTGCTGCGCAGCTGCTCCAGCGCCTCTGCCGCCTCTGAGCGGCGCGGCTGCAGCCGCGACACCTGCTGCTGCAGCTGCTCCAGGGCCGGTGCCGGGTTCCGCTCCAGGTCGCGCAGCCCGTCAAACTCCTCCTTATGCGCCTGGAGAGTGTCGCTGACCTTCTGGCAGGAGCGGATGATCCGCTTGTACAGCTCACGGGCCTCAGCCTCACCACCGGGTTCGGTGGCGTCCACCTGCTGCTGCAGCCGGAAGGACTCGCGCAGATGCTCCTTCGCCTCGGCCAGATCCTTCTGGAAAGGCTCCACCTTCGCCTCTCCGTAGGAGGCCGAGGCGAACAGCAGCTCCTGCTCGCTGGACTGCACGGCGTTGTCAGCGGCCACCAGCATCTCCCCGGCCTGCAGCTGCAGCTCCTGGGTGGACGCCGAGTCCAGCGGGTCCGGCTGCTCCTGCGGCCGCTGCTGGCCCTGCGAACCGGCGATGAGCCGGCGTGACTGTTTGCTCCCGGAGGAGAGATAGACTGCTCCCACACCGATCAGAGCGAGGATCGCTGCGCCGATGATCAGCGGCCCCACGATCATCGCGCCGGTCGCCGTCGGGAGCGTGAGAAGAGTCTCTGGCACCATGTCAAGGAGTCTATAAGGCGCCTATGGCAGGGTCTACGACCGGACTGTCAGGACCATCTGACTGCAGAGTAGGAGCACCAACAGCGCATGGCACACGATCCAGAAGAGACTGACCGGCCGGAGAACCAGGACCGCCCGGAAAGCCCGGAGCAGGCACCCCCGCACGGCTCCTCCCCGCAGGAAGCGCCGCAGGAGCAGCCGCCCGGCGGAGAGAGCCCCACCCACCGGCTCCCAGTGAACCCGGATCACACCAGGCCCATGCCTCAGCACGAGCAGCCGCCCTACACCCAGCCCGGCTACACCCCGCCCAACTACACCCAGCCCGGCCAGTCCGCCGCAGGCCACCACCCCGGCGGCGAGGGGCAGGCCCCCGGCGCTCAGCCTCCGCACAGCCACCCCGCCCCGTCCCAGCAGGCGAACTCCCAGACCGGGCAGGGCGCCCAGCCGCAGCCGGGGCCCGCAACCCCCGGGTGGGGAGCCGGGCAGCCCGCGGGCCAGCCGGCGCAGCCGAACCCGTGGACCCAGCCGGCAGAGCAGCCGAAGAAGGACCGCAGAGGAGTTGGCTGCGGCGCTTTCGCCGTCGGCGTGCTCCTGGCCGGACTGCTCGGCGGCGGTGCGGCCCTGGGCGGCCACGCACTGCTGGATGACTCCAGCCCCGAGCTTGGCCAGACCGGACCCGGGGTGGAGATCAACACTCCGGAGGATGCCACCGCCATCACCGCCGCTGCGGACAAGGCCGCGCCGTCGGTGGTGACGCTCTCGGTCGCAGGTCAGGGCGGCGCCGGCTCCGGCTCCGGGATCATCCTGGACGAGCAGGGCCATGTGCTTACTAACACGCACGTGGTCACCCTCGGCGGGGCGGAGGCCGAACCGGAGATTCAGGTGCAGCTCAGCGACGGGCGGGTCACCACCGCAGAGATCGTCGGCACGGATCCGCTCAGTGACCTGGCGGTGATCCAGCTGGCGGAGACGGAGAACCTGACCCCCGCCGAGCTCGGGTCCTCCGGCGACCTGAATGTAGGGGACCAGACCATCGCCATCGGCGCTCCGCTGAGTCTTGCCGGAACCGTGACCACCGGCATCGTCTCCACCCTGGACCGCACTATCCAGGTGGCCTCAGCGGCAGTGGAGCCCGAGGACATCGAGCCGGACACGGACATGTTCGAAGACACAGAGGGCGAGCAGGAGCAGCCCGAGGACGAGGAAGGGTTCGAGTTCTTCTTCCCCGATCAGGAGGAAACCCCTACGCAGGGCAGCATCTACCTCAACGTCATCCAGACCGACGCCGCCATCAACCAGGGCAATTCCGGAGGCGCCCTGGTGGACTCCCAGGGGCGGGTCATCGGCGTCAATGTGGCTATCGCCTCCACCGGAGGCGGGATGATGGGCGAAGGCACCGCCGGCAGCATCGGGGTGGGCTTCTCCATCCCGATCGACTACGCCCAGCGGGTGGCCTCCGAACTCATCGAGAACGGCGAAGCCTCCCACGGCCTGCTCGGCGTCCAGGTCACCCAGGCCAGCCAGGATCCGCAGGTCAACGCGCAGATCCTGGAGCAGTTCAACTCCTCGAATCCGCAGCCGGTCGAGGGTATGGGGCCCTTCTCCGCCGGCGGACTGGTCGCCAGTGTGGCCCCCGGATCCCCCGCGGAGGAAGCCGGGCTGCAGGCCGGTGACGTCATCGAGGAGGTCGAAGGCCGCCAGATTGAGGACAGCATCGACCTCACCGCTGTGGTGCGGGAGTACGCGGCCGGGGAGACCGTCACCATGACCGTGGTGCGCGACGGGGAGCGTCAGGAGATTGACGTGACCCTGGCGTCGATGTAGGGCACTACGATGTCGACTGCACCGCAGCCCTCCACCGAGCTGATCGGGCTGGTCAGCCCTGATGAGCTGCAGCACCGTCTGGGGCTGTCCACTGTGCTGGCCTTCGCCGCTCATCCCGATGACATCGACTTCGGCGCCTCGGCCACTATCGCCGCCTTGAGCGAGCGCGGCGTCGAGGTGACGCTGTGCCTGCTCACCGCCGGGGACGCCGGCGGCTTCGATCCCGGGCGCACTGCTGAGCAGACCGCTGAGCTGCGCCGTCGTGAGCAGGAGGAGGCCGCTGCCGTGGTGGGCATCTCCGAGGTCACCCTGCTGGACGAGCGCGACGGGTTCGTTGAGCCCAGCTACGAGCTGATCGGCAGCATCGTTCGCCAGATGCGGCGGGTCCGGCCCGACGCGGTGCTCAGCTTCCATCCGGAGCGCGCCTGGGACCGGCTGCAGAAATCTCACCCTGACCACCTGGCGTGCGGGGAGGCTGTGGTGAGGGCCTGCTACCCGGCGGTGGAGAACCCTTTCGCCTATCCGGAGCTGGCTGCCGAGGGCCTGGAGCCGTTCAAGATCCGGCATCTGCTGCTGATGGGAGCCCCCCGCCACCTGGCGCAGACCCGGGTGGACGTCACCGGATATCAGCAGCGGAAGATCGAAGCCCTGGGGCGGCACTTCAGCCAGCACCGCGATGCGGAGAAGATGGTCGGGTTCGTCACCGAGCAGATGCGGCAGATCCACGCAGAGGGCGGATTCGCCGAAGACTTCCACCATGTGGTGGTCAACAGCCCGGAGACTATCTCCGGATTCTGAGCTGCCGGCTCAGCGCAGCGGGATCTCCGCCACTGTCTCGCCCTGCGGCCGTTCCTCGCCGCGGCGATCCTCCACAGTGATCAGCAGGGAGCGGTAGGCCGCAAAGGTGTGGATGTCCACGCCGTCGGCCTCCAGCTCCTCAGCGGTGAAATTGCCCAGTGAGGAAGGCTCGGCCGCATCAGCGGGCATCAGCCACAGCTGGTAGGTGGCGTCTCCCTCAAGCTCCGGGACGTCGGAGAACTCGATGTGGCCGACATCCTCGGCCTCGGAGAAGACCGCGTTGAGCTGACCTCCCTGAGCCATCTCATAGTCCTCCACCACAGCGGCCTCCGGATCGGAAGCGGCCAGCCCCTGAACGTCCTGCGGGGCGGAGACCTGCCAGATCACAATCCCGCCGATGAGCAGGATCGCCAGGAACCCGGCGATGAACATCCACCGCTTCAGCACAGGGGTGCGGCGAACCTCCTCCCCGGTGTGGTTGGAGATGTCCTCCACCAGGCCGACTCCCACCTCTTGGTCGCCGACGCTGTGCAGCACCCCCTCCAGCAGACTGCTCGGCGGGGCCACCGGGTCGGAGGCGAAGACCTCCGCCAGCGTCCGCCGTGCTGCCAGCACGCGGGTCTCCCACTGCTGGGCCTCCTGGGCATCGGCGGTCAGCGCCTTCTCATCCAGCAGGGCCCGTTCGCGGTCATCGACCGCGTCCAGCGCATAGAGCTCCGCCAGCTCCACCAGCAGACCCTTGTCCAGATCGGCGGAGATCTCATTGCTGAAGTTGCGGTTGACCCCGCCGGAGCGTTCCACATCCCGCCGGGTCACAGCCGCCCGCAGGATCGGGTCAGTCTCGGCAGCCCGTTCAGTGCGCTGATTGTGCAGCCTGGTCATCGCGTCCCGCAGCCGGGACTTCACGCTGGGGATGGCCGCCTCCACCGTCTGCGCCACCTGCTGGTGGGTCAGGCCGGCCAGATAGGTCAGTGCCAGGGCCTGGGCCTGGGAATCGGAGAGCGCGAGCATATCGTCGAGGACCTCCTCGGGCAGCCCGGCAACACCCCCGCCTTCGCTCTGCGGCACCGGTGAGAGCGGAATCGGGGCCGCGGCCCCTTCGCGGAAGCGCTCCACGAAGATCCGGTGGGCCAGCGGCACCAGCCACTCCAGCACCAGCTCATACTCATTGGGGCGGTAGGTCTCCGGGTCCTCGTCAGAGGCCGGCTGGTCACTGAGCTGGTCCGCACCGTAGAACCCGGCGTACTCGTCCGTCAGCGTCTCCGAAGCCTGGGTCTGCAGCCGCAGGTCCCGGGCTCGGACGTCGGCCTGATCCCACAGATGCTGGTACACCGCCACAGTGGAGGCATGCGCGCCCTCGGCCTCAGCGTGCATCAGCAGCGCCATGCCGTAGACCACATCGGCGGTGGACTCGAAGAATGCGGAGAACGACGCCGTCTCGCCCCGGGCGGTTCCGGCCAGCAGCTCAGCCAGGCTGGGATCCTCTGGCTCGTCGGAGGCCTCGGGGTCCTCCACCCCGTCCGAATCCTGGGCGGCGACCGGTTCTCCCGCCTCATCAGGGTCTCCCAGCTGGGGGAGGGCGTCCTGGTCGGGCTCAGAGCCTCCGGCAGTCCCCAGGGCCTGCGACTCGTCGTCGTCGCCGTCGTCGTTGTGGAGTTGGGCCGGGGAGTCGGAGAACTCGTCGTCGCCGTCGTGCGGGTGGACTCCGGAGCGGTCGAACTCGTCGTCGTTTCCCGGTGCCTGGGTCGCGTGGGGTTCGGCGGCGCGCAGAGCGTGTTCGTGCTGCTCGGCAGGATCGGGCGCCTCCGGCGTGGGGCGCTCGCGGTCGGGTCCCTCCGCGGGCAGCTGCTCCGGCGGCTCTTTCTGGGCAGGCGTCAGGGGGTGGTCGGAGTCACGGCCTGACTGGTCGCTCACTGTTCACTCGCTTCCCGCCCCGTTACTCGGGCTGGTGTGGATGCCTGCTGGCTCTGCTGGCGAGTCTAGCCAGGCCGGCTGGACGCGGAGGTGACCAACACCCGTGCGGCGGCTGGGATCTGTGCGGGATCAGACTCCGCCGCGGAAGCCGGCCTGCCGCCACGCCTCGTAGACCGCCACGGAGACCGAATTGGCCAGGTTCAGGCTGCGCCGTCCCGGCAGCATGGGAATCCGGACGCGCGCGGTGACCCGCGGGTCCTGCTTGACGTGCTCGTCCAGTCCGGTGGACTCCCGGCCGAAGAGCAGCACATCACCGGGGCGATAGTCGACCTCGGTGTGATGGATCTCCCCATCGCCGGTGAACGCGAAGACTCGGGGCGTGCTGGAGGAGCGCCGGGTGCCGTTCGCCTCGGCGACGGAACCGGACGAGGCGCGGGGTGCCTGTGTGGGGATCGCAGGCTCGCCGGCATTGCGGTCGGGGGCGCCGGCTGCGTGCTGTGTGGGGATCGCGGACCCAGCATCGCCCTGTGGTGCGCCGGATGTGTGCTGTGTGGGGGTCGCAGGTCCACCGGCATCGCCGTCGGGAAGGCCCAGAGCGGTGTAGGCGTCCTCCAGGTGTGCATGCTCGGTCATCACGGCCAGATCGTGGTAGTCCAGGCCGGCCCGCTTCAGCCTGGTGTCCGAGAACTCGAAGAGCGTGGGGCCGGCGATGTGCAGCCGGAAGCCGGCGACGGCCGCCAGGCGGATGATATTGCCGGTGTTGCCGGGGATCTCCGGCTGGTCGAGCACTACGTGCAGAGCAACGGACATGAGCATGAGCGTACCCGTCGCGCCGGGGCCGCCGGGAGAGCTGCGACGGC
>NZ_JAJUJJ010000021.1 GCF_029265375.1 Nesterenkonia sp. | reverse complement strand
GCGCACACCCCTGCCTCCATCCTTTGACGGAGGCATCCGGGGCAAGCACTGTGGTCGAATGGCGGTGTGAACCGCAACTATCGCGCGCATCTGCAGACTGGTGCATACCTTGCACTCGCTGCCGGTGCGGTGCTTGTGGGCTGGGCCGGTCCCACCGATCTGCCCTGGTGGGAGCGGCACCCGTGGGATCCGCGGCCCTGGTGGCATCTGGTGACCTTGGCCGTGATGGGGGCAGTGATGCTGCTCAAGACCCGCCGACCCACCCCGGCGCTGGCGCTGGGCGGAGCCACTGTGCTGGCAGACCTCAGCTTCGGCTTCAGCGTAGGGATCCTGATCTGCTTCACCGACCTCATCTACAACCATGGGATTCGAGCGTCTGCCGTCCGGGCGAAGCTGATCGAACGCGTGCTGGCCGGCGTCGTGGTCCTCGTGACTGCGCTCGTGGCTTTCCTCGACGCCGTCTCATCAGCGGTGAGCGCGGGGCTTCTGGCCACGTCGAGGACCAGATCCGGCAGCGCCTGGAGCAGGAGCAGCACGCTGAGTTGGTTGCCCAGCAAGAGCGAAGGCGAGCCGCCGCGGTGGATCAGGAGCGGCGCCGAATGGCGCGGGAACTCCACGACGCCGTGCTCAACGCTGATCCCCACACCGAACGCGACCGGCACGCGCTGCACACCATCCGCCAGACCAGCCTCAGCGCTCTGGACGAGCTGCGCCAGATGGTTCAGGTTCTGCGTAGTCAAGGGCAGGAGAGCGACGACGGCGCCGCCGAGCTGCTCACCAATACGACATGGGACCAGGTGCTGGCCCATGCCCGGAACCATGGACTCAGTGTGGAGATCTTCGGCGAGCTGCCCGAGCACCTGACCCCGACAGAGCGTGGTGTAGTGACCCGTATCCTGCAGGAGTCTCTGGCCAATGCTCTCAGGCATGGCGCGCGGAAGGCTCTCGTGCGGCTCGAGCGCACCTCCCGGAGGCTGACACTGACAGTGGACTCCGAACCATCCGGTGCCGCCCGCGAGCCCCAGGTGCATGGTGCCGGCACCGGGATCATCGCTATGCAGAAACGAGCGCGGAGCATAGGAGGAAGCGTCACCGCCGCGGGGCACAATGGAGCTTGGCGGGTGCAGGCAGAGATCCCGCTGCAGCCCAGCAGAGGACCAGTTCAGCAGGGGCGGCAGTGAATACAGTGCAACCGGGCCATGGGCCAGCAGAGCCGATCACCGTGCTGCTGGCTGATGACCATTCCAGCGTCCGCGCAGGCATCAGGCTGCTGCTGGAGACCGCTGAGGGAATCAGCGTGGTGGGTGAGGCTGCTGACGGCGAAGCTGCCATCCGGCAGGCCCACGCCCTGAGGCCCGATGTGGTGCTGATGGACGCGCGCATGCCCGGAACAGACGGCATCGAGGCAACGAGGAGGGTGGTATCCGAGACGACGACCCAGGTGCTCATGCTGACCACCTTCGACCTTGACGAGGTGGTATTCGGCGCCCTGCGGGCCGGCGCGGCAGGATTCCTGCTGAAGTCGGCTGAGCCGGCTGACCTGATTGAGGCCGTCCGGCGGGTCTCTGCCGGAGACGGCGTCGTCGCGCCCGCGGTCACCCGCAGAGTGCTCGATGCCTTCGTCAGACAAGGACCGCCCCAGTCCCCGGCAGGGCCTTCGGCTGGTGACGAGCGCCTGGCGCAGCTGACCCCGCGGGAGCGTGAGGTGTTGGCCGCCCTGGACCGCGGGCTGGCCAACGCCCAGATAGCCGCCGAGCTGTTCATCACGGAGGCGACGGTGAAGACGCATGTCTCCAGCGTGCTGGCCAAACTTCATCTGTCCTCGCGGATGCAGGCCGCTGTGCTCGCGCTTGAGAATCACCTTTAGGATGTACGGGTGACTCCAGAAGAACTCTCCCAGGTAGTGCACTCCACCCTCATCCAGGCAACAGCCGACGGCGACGTCGTGCTGGACGCCGTCCCTGACCAGGTGCGAGTCGAGCGGCCCAAGAGCCGCGACCACGGAGACTGGGCCACCAATATCGCCCTGCAGCTGGCCAAGCAGGCGCAGATGAACCCCCGCCAGCTCGCCGAGATCCTGGCCGAGCGGCTGCGCAGCCATGAGGGCATCGCCGCCGTGGACGTGGCCGGCCCGGGCTTCATCAACATCACCCTCGACGCCGCCTCCGCAGGAGAGCTCGCCCGCACCATTGTGGAAGCCGGTGACACCTACGGTCACAATCAGGCGCTGAGCGGACGCACGGTCAACCTAGAGTACGTCTCCGCCAACCCCACCGGCCCGCTGCATATGGGCCACACCCGCATGGCTGCCCTGGGCGATGCCATCGGGCGGCTGCTGCGGGCCTCAGGCGCGCAGCTGACCACCGAGTACTACATCAACGACGCCGGCAGCCAGATGAACAAATTCGCCGAGTCGGTGCTGGCCGCACTGCACGGTGAACCCACCCCGGAGGGCGGCTACCCGGGCCAGTACATTCAGGACCTGGCCGAGCAGGCCGCGGCCGAACGGCCCGATCTGCGCTCCATGCCCCGCACGGAGGCCCTGCCGGTGGTCCGGGAGATCGCCTACCAGGCCCAGCTGGCGCAGATCCAGCAGACCCTGGCGGACTTCCACATCACCTTCGACGTCTACTTCTCCGAACGCACCCTGCACGCTGAGGGTAAGATCGACCAGGCCGTGGCCACCCTGCGCGAACAGGGGCATATCGAAGACCGCGACGGCGCAGTCTGGCTGCGCACCACCGACTTCGGCGACGACAAGGACCGGGTGCTCATCAAGGCGGACGGTGAACCCACCTACTTCGCTGCCGACGCCGCCTACTACCTGAACAAGCGGCAGCGCGGGTTCGAGGAGAACATCTACCTGCTCGGCGCCGACCACCACGGCTACATCGGACGGCTCAAAGCTATCGCCGCCTGCGCCGGGGACGACCCGCAGGCCAATATTGAGGTGATCATCGGTCAGCTCATCAGCGTCAAGGGCGCACGCCTGTCCAAGCGGGCCGGTAATGTGATTCTGCTGGAGGACCTCATCAGCTGGCTCGGCGCCGACGCGCTGCGCTACACACTGGCCCGCTACTCGGCCGACCAGCCGCTGGACGTGGACCCCGAGCTGCTGCGCGCCAAGACCAATGACAACCCGGTCTTCTACGTCCAGTACGCCCACGCCCGGGCGTGCAACGCCGCCCGCAACGCCGCAGCTCAGGGGGTCGAGCGCACCGGCTTCGACGCCGGGCTGCTGACCCACGAGCGCGAAGAGGAGCTGCTGGCGCACCTGGCCAAGTTCCCCACCGTGGTGGCGCGCTCAGCCGAGCTGCGCGAACCCCACCGGGTCGCCCGCTACCTGGAGGACCTGGCGGCCGCCTACCACGGGTGGTACGCAAAGTGCCGCATCGCCCCCAGCCTGGACGCAGACGGCCAGCCGGAGCCGGTCACCGACCTGAACCGCACCCGCCTGTGGCTCAACGACGCCACCGTCCAGGTGCTGCGCAACGGACTGGACCTGCTCGGCGTCTCCGCACCGGAGCAGATGTAGGACGGCGGGCCGAGATGACCGCAGCTGCACACCCGCTGGCGCCGGCCTGGCTGAGCCCCCGGGAACACACCGATGACTTGGAAGCCGAACTCTTCCCGGCCTACACAGCCCGCACCGCCGACGGGGAACTGACGCTGGGCGGGGTCCGGGTCTCCGTGCTGGCCGCCGAGTACGGCACCCCGCTGTATGTGATCTCCGAGGCCGACTTCCGGGCCCGCGCCCGCGGATTCGTCCACGCCTTCCGGCAAGCCTTCGCCGCCCACGGCGACCAGCCCGGAACTGAGGTGGAGGTCTACTACGCCGGCAAAGCCTTCCTCTCCACCCACGCAGCCCGCTGGGCCGCAGAGGAGGGCCTGAACATCGACACCGCCAGCGGTGGGGAGCTGGCCATCGCGCTGGCCGCCGGAGTGCCGGCCCATCGCATCGGACTGCACGGCAACAACAAATCCGACGCCGAGCTCACCCGGGCGATCGAACTGGGCGTAGGCCGGCTGATCGCCGACTCCGTGGAGGAGATCGAGCGCATCTCCGCCATCGCCCAGGACCTGGGACGCAGCGCCCCGGTGATGCTGCGGCTGACCCCCGGAGTCCACGCCTCCACCCACGAATACATCGCCACCGCCCACGAGGACCAGAAGTTCGGGCTGTCGCTGACACCTGTCCCAGGGGAGCGGAAGGACCGGGACAACCCCTATCTGGGGTCCCCCGCCTGGACGGCCGTGGAGCGCGCCGCGGCAGCCCCCGGCGTGGAGCTGATCGGCCTGCACTGCCACATCGGCTCGCAGATCTTCGAGCCCGACGGCTTCGAGGTCGCCGCGGGCAAGCTCATCGCCTTCGCCGCCCAGATGCGCGTCAGCCTCTCCAGCCGGCTGCCGGCCGGCGAGGACTTCGAGCTGGACCTCGGCGGCGGCCACGGCATCGCCTACACCGAGGCAGACCACCCCCGGGCGCCCGAGGAGATCGCCGCGGCGCTGGCCCAAGCAGTGCGCCGCCACTGCGCCGACCACCGGCTGCCCCTGCCGCGGATCAGCATCGAACCAGGCCGCAGCATCGTCGGCCCGGCCGGTGTGACCCTCTACACCGCAGGCACCACCAAGGACGTGGTGGTTGAGGACGGCCTCACCCGCCGCTACGTCGCCGTCGACGGCGGCATGGGGGACAACCCCCGCCCAGTGCTCTACGACGCCGACTACTCCGCCGTGCTGGCGTCCCGTCGGATCACCGGGCAGCACGTGCTGTCTCGCATAGTGGGCAAACACTGTGAATCCGGTGACATTGTGGTGCGAAACGTATACTTGCCACCGGCTGTGACACGCGGAGATATCCTCGCCGTCCCGGCCACCGGCGCCTACTGCCACTCGCTGTCCAGCAATTACAACTACCTGACCCGGCCCGCCGTCGTCGCCGTCGGAGACGGTCAGGTCCAGGTGCTCATCCGGCGTGAGACCGAAGAGCAGATGCTGGCCCGCGACACCGGCTATGCGCCCTAGGACGCCGCAGACCGCTGCCGACGTCGACACCCGAGGTCCATGACGTTCAATTGAGGTGATGATGACCCGCACCGAAGACACGATCCGCATCGGCCTGCTGGGAGCCGGCAGTGTGGGGGCCCAGGTGGCCCGGACCCTGGTGGAGGAGCGGGAGATGATCTCCGCCCGGGTGGGCACCCCGGTGCGCCTGGTCGGCGTCGCAGTGCGCGACCCAGAGGCCCCTCGCGACTGGAGAATCCCCGGCGAGCTGCTGACCACCGACGCCGAAGCCCTGGTGGACCAGGCCGATGTGATCGTGGAGCTCATCGGCGGACTCGAGCCTGCCGCCGGCCTCATCGACCGTGCCCTGCGCCGCGGCGCCGCTGTGGTCACCGGCAACAAGGCGCTGCTGGCCACCCGGGGAGCCGAGCTGAACGCCGTGGCCGCCGAGCACGGGGGAGTGCTGCGCTACGAGGCCTCCGTAGGCGGTGCCATCCCCATCCTGCGGCCCATCGAAGAGTCCCTCTCCGGGGACCGGGTGGTGAAGGTGATGGGCATCGTCAACGGCACCACCAACTACATTCTGGACCAGATGGACAGCACCGGGGCGGCCTTCGACGACGCCCTGGCCGAAGCCCAGCGCCTGGGCTTCGCCGAAGCAGACCCCACCTCCGACGTCGCAGGCCGGGACGCCGCAGCCAAGGCCGCCATCCTCAGCACCCTGGCCTTCCACGCCCCCTACAGCCTGGACGATGTCCACTGCGAAGGGATCACCGAGGTCACCCAGGAGGACATCGAAGCCGCGGCCATGTCCGGCTATGTGATCAAACTGCTAGCCATCGCGGAGAAGCAGACCGAGGGCGCGGTGCTGCGCGTACACCCCACACTGCTGCCGCGGACCCACCCGCTGGCCAGTGTCCGCGGGGCATTCAACGCCGTCTTCGTCGTCGCCGAGAACGCCGGAGAGCTGATGTTCTACGGCCAGGGAGCCGGCGGCCGGCCCACCTCCAGCGCCATCATGGGGGATCTGGTGGCCGTGGCGCGCCGCCTGCGCGCACCTCTGGCCGAGTCGCCCACCATCTCCAGCGAAGTGCAGCTGCCGGCCCTGCCGATCGAGAAGGCGACCACCCAGTACTACATCGATATGGACGTCGCCGACCGGGAAGGCGTGATCGCCGAGATCGCCCACGTGCTGGCCGAGCACCACGTCTCCATCGAATCCATGCGCCAGCCCGGAGTGGTGACCACGGAGGGCGAAGTGGAGGACTCCGACAACGGGGCGAAGGTCCAGATCGTCACCCACCTGGCCCGGGAGAAGGACCTGCAGGAGACCGTGGACGCCCTGCACGCACTCGATGTGGTCAAGACGGTCAACTCGGTGCTGCGCGTGGAGGTGGAGAAGTAGTCATGGCTCACCAGTGGCGCGGGGTCATCCGCGAATACGCCGACCGGCTGCCGGTGGACGAGACCACCCGGGTGATCACCCTGGGGGAGGGCGGCACCCCGCTGGTGCACGCCCCGGCCCTGTCCGCCCTGGTCAACGGGGAGGTGCACCTGAAGGTCGAGGGCATGAACCCCACCGGCTCCTTCAAAGACCGCGGGATGACCATGGCCATCACTGCCGCGGTGGCCGAAGGCGCCCAGGCAGTGGTCTGCGCCTCCACCGGAAACACCTCAGCCTCCGCAGCCGCCTACGCCACCCAGGCCGGGCTGACCTGCGCGGTCCTGGTCCCAGCCGGCAAGATCTCCATGGGCAAGCTCTCCCAGGCTGTGGCCCACGGTGCGGAGATCATCCAGATCGACGGCAACTTCGACGGCTGCCTGGACATTGCGCGCAAACTCGCCGAGAACTACCCGGTGTTCCTGGTCAACTCGGTCAACCCGGCCCGCATCGAAGGGCAGAAGACCGCCGCCTTCGAAGTGGTCGACGCCCTGGGCGATGCACCGGACTTCCACCTGCTGCCGGTGGGCAATGCAGGCAATATCACCGCCTACTGGAAGGGCTACCAGGAGTACTGCGACGACGGCGTGAGCAGCTCCCGCCCGGTGATGTGGGGTTTCCAGGCCGCCGGGGCCGCCCCCATCGTGGCAGGACATCCCATCACCGAGCCGGAGACGGTGGCCACCGCCATCCGCATCGGCAACCCCGCCTCCTGGGAGTACGCCGAGGCCGCCCGCGACGAATCAGCAGGACTGATCGAGGCAGTCACCGACGAGGAGATACTCGCCGCCCACCGCTGGCTCTCGGCCAAAGAGGGTGTCTTCGTAGAGCCCGCCTCCGCCTCCGGAGTGGCTGGGCTGCTGAAGAAGCACGCCGCAGGACAGGCGCCTGAGGGCCGCAGCTGGGTCATCACCGTCACCGGGCACGGATTGAAGGACCCAGACTGGGCGGTGAACAACCCCGAGCTGCGCGGCGCCGACGGATCCGCGCCCGGCCCCACCCAGCTGCCGCAGGATGTGGAGACAGTAGCCCGCGCACTGGGACTCTAGGGCGCTGGGACTCTGGCGCGCGCGACTCTCAGGGCAGGCCGCAGAAGGAAAGAGACGATCATGGCAGGAGCACCACTGGGACAGCTGGGCCAAGGCTTAGCCGCCCACCACGCGGCCGGGGAGCCGGCTGGGACGCTGCGCCCGGCGTGCACGGCAGAGACCCGGTTCACCCTCACAGTGCCCGCTACCAGCGCTAACCTGGGCCCCGGCTACGACACGCTGGGCCTAGCTTTGGAGCTGCGCGATGTCATCGAAGTCCACGCTCAGCCGGCGCAGGACCCGGAGAAGCCGCGGGTCGACGTCGTCGTCGACGGCGAAGGAGCAGCCACCCTGCCCACCGACGCCTCCCACCTGGTGGTCACCGTGGTGGAGCAGATCATGGCGGCCAAGGGATACAGCCTGCCCGATCTCACCGTGCGGGCGCAGAACCGGATCCCGCACTCCCGCGGGCTGGGATCCTCCGCCGCAGCAGTGGCCACCGCCGTGGTCAGCGCCGATCAGCTCATCCCCGGCGGACTCAGCGATGAGGAGAAGCTGCAGATCGGCTCGCGCATCGAAGGCCATCCGGACAACTATGCGCCGGCGCTGCACGGCTCGGCGGCAGTCTCCTGGGCCTCCAGCTCCGGGCCGGACACGCTCTACCGCACCGCAGCGCTGCGGCCGCATCCGGAGCTGACCACAGTGGTGGCGGTGCCGGACTTCACCCAGTCCACCCAGGCCGCCCGGGATGTGCTGCCGGTCAGCGTCCCGCACGAGACCGCGGCGAAGAACGCCTCCCGCACCGCCCTGCTGGTGCACGCGCTGACCACAGAGCCGGCCCTGCTGCTGGAGGCCACCGAGGACTACCTGCACCAGGAATACCGCAGGGAGGCGTTCCCGACCTCCATGGCGCTGGTGGACTCACTGCGCCAGGCCGGCCACGCGGCGGTGATCTCCGGTGCCGGGCCCGCAGTGCTGGTGCTCACTGAGCAGCAGAACGCGGCCTCAGCGGCCCAGCACATCGCCGATTTCGCGGCCCCGCGTGCCCCCGGCGACACCTTCAGCGTCCAAAACCTGCCAATAGCCGCCTCAGGTGCTACAGTGGAAGCACCGCGGTAGCCGCAATCTGTTGCCGCATAGCTTTCGCGCACATCGCGCTTTCCCACTGTGGGCTGATGATTCTGAACCGTGCATCGGGTATGCACTGCCCGCCATGCAGCGCTGGGAAATTCTTTCAACACAGGTTGACGCGACGCGAAAGACTGCCATGAAAACCGTCGGTCGCATCTGACGCGACCTGCCCGACGAGGGAGAAGGAAACCTTCGTGACAGACACCACCACTGAGACCGCACAGGCTCAGACTGCCGATCAGGCATCCCAGAACTCCAACGGCGGACTTGCCGGCCTGAAGCTGGCTCAGCTGAAGGCGCTAGCCTCCCAGCTGGGCATCCCCGGCTCTTCCCGGATGCGCAAGTCCGACCTGGTGGAGGCGATCTCCGCCCACCAGCGCGGCGGCGCCGTGGCCGACCGGGCCGAGAAGAACGGCAAAGCCGACCAGACCAGCGACGCCGGCTCCGGACAGGAGCAGGGCGGACAGCAGAAGAGCAACGCCGAAGACCGCTCCGGCGAGCAGAAGCAGAAGGACTCCGGACGCCGCAGCCGCGGCGCATCCGGCCAGGAGAAGGGCTCCGGCGACCAGGACACCGGCGGCGACGCCGGCCTTCAGCAGGCCGACCAGAGCGAGCCCGGACAGAACCGGGGGGAGGACGCCTCCTCCGAGCAGTCCAAGGGTGAGAGCCGCTCCCGCAGCCGCCGCAGCCGCGACCGCGGCCGGGACCAGGATTCCTCCCAGCAGGGGCGCGACTCCGGGGACCGCAACGACGGCGGCCAGAGCGGCGGCGACCAGAAGCAGCGCGATAACCAGCAGGACCGCGATAACCAGCAGGACAACTCCGACGACGACCGCGGAGGCCGCAACGACCGCCGCAACCGGCGGCGCAACCGCAATGACCGCAACCGCCGCAACCGCAGCCGCGGACCCGAGCACGACGACACTGAGGTCACCGACGAGGATCAGCTGATCCCGATCGCCGGCATCCTCGACGTGCTGGACAACTACGCCTTCGTGCGCACCTCCGGCTACCTGCCCGGTCAGAACGACGTCTACGTCTCCCTGCAGCAGGTGAAGAAGAACAACCTGCGCAAGGGCGATGTGGTCACCGGCTTCATCAAAGCGCCTCAGGAGAACCAGCGCAATAACAAGCGCCAGAAGTTCGCCGCCCTGGTGAAGGTGGAGAAGGTCAACGGCCGGCCCGTAGAGCTGAACAGCGAGCGGGTGGACTTCGGCAAGCTGACCCCGCTCTACCCGCAGGAGCGGCTGCGCCTGGAGTCCTCCGACCCCAAGGCCGTCGGCCCGCGGGTGATCGACCTGATCGCCCCCATCGGCAAGGGCCAGCGCGGCCTCATCGTCTCCCCGCCCAAGGCCGGCAAGACGATGATCCTGCAGGCGGTGGCCAACGCGATCAAGACCAACAACCCCGAGGTGCACCTGATGATGGTGCTGGTCGACGAGCGCCCCGAGGAAGTCACCGATATGCAGCGCACCGTCGACGGTGAGGTCATCGCCTCCACCTTCGACCGCCCCGCAGACGACCACACCACCGTGGCCGAGCTGGCGATCGAGCGGGCCAAGCGGCTGGTCGAACTGGGCAAGGACGTGGTGGTCCTGCTGGACTCCATGACCCGCCTGGGCCGGGCCTACAACCAGGCCGCGCCGGCATCGGGTCGCATCCTCTCCGGCGGTGTGGACGCCTCCGCGCTGTACCCGCCCAAGCGGTTCTTCGGCGCCGCCCGGAACATTGAGAACGGCGGCTCGCTGACCATCCTGGCCACTGCGCTGGTGGAGACCGGATCCAAGATGGATGAGGTCATCTTCGAAGAGTTCAAGGGCACCGGCAATATGGAGCTGCGGCTCTCCCGGAACCTGGCCGATAAGCGCATCTTCCCGGCCGTGGACGTCACCGCCTCCTCGACTCGCCGCGAAGAGGCTCTCCTCTCGCCCGAGGAGGTCAAGATCATGTGGAAGCTGCGCCGAGTCCTCTCCGGACTGGACCAGCAGCAGGGCCTGGAGCTGCTGATGAACAAGCTCAAGGAGACCCAGTCCAACGCGGAGTTCCTCATGCTGATCTCCAAGACCACCCTGGGCGGCAACGGAGACTAACAGCGCAGACCCGGGTCCGAGCGTCGCCCCAGTGCGGCGCCTGGACCCGGGTTTTCCTGTCCCGAGCCGCACCCCCACCCTTGAGCGGTCAGTTCTGCGCATAATTCCGCCGGCCCTGGCGGGAATTAGGCGCACCAGTGACCGGTGGATCCTCAGGGGAGCAAGGAAGAGCATGAGCACCGACATCAATCCCCGCATGTTCGACTCCGTCGACGCCCTGCTGCAGGAGCACCGTGAGCTGCAGGACCAGCTGGCCCAGCCGGAGACCCACGCCGACCAGGCCCTGGCCAAGCGGCTGGGCCGCCGGTATGCGCAGCTCAACGGCGTGGTGGAGGCCCACCGCACCTGGAAGCAGCTGGGCGATGATCTCCAAGCCGCTGAAGAGCTCGCCGACGAGGACCCCGAATTCGCCGCCGAAGTCCCGCAGCTGCGCGAAGCGCTGGATCAGGCCGCCGATCGTCTGCTGCGCATGCTCATCCCGCGGGACGAGAACGACGCCCGCAACGCCATTCTGGAGATCAAAGGCGGAGCCGGCGGGGACGAAGCCGCGCTCTTCGCCGGGGACCTGCTGCGCATGTACACCCGTTACGCCGAATCCAAGGGCTGGAAGACCGAGATCCTCTCGGCCACACCGTCGGACCTGGGCGGATACAAGGATGTGCAGGTCGCGGTGAAGTCCAGCACCAATGACCCGGCCGAAGGCGTCTATGCGCACCTGAAGTTCGAAGGCGGCGTGCACCGGGTCCAGCGCGTGCCCGAAACCGAGTCCCAGGGGCGGATCCACACCTCTGCGGCCGGCGTGCTGGTGCTGCCGGAGGTCGACGAGCCCGAAGAGATCGAGATCAGCCAGAACGATCTGAAGATCGACGTCTACCGCTCGTCAGGGCCCGGCGGCCAGAGTGTGAACACCACCGACTCCGCGGTGCGCATCACCCACCTGCCCACCGGCATCGTGGTGGCCATGCAGAACGAGAAGTCCCAGCTGCAGAATAGAGAAGCAGCCATGCGCGTGCTGCGCTCCCGGCTGCTGGCCCACCAGCAGGAGCAGATCGACGCCGAAAGCGCGGCGGCCCGGAAGTCCCAGGTGCGCACGATGGATCGCTCGGAGCGCATCCGGACCTACAACTTCCCGGAGAACCGGATCGCCGACCACCGCACCGGCTACAAGGCCTACAACTTAGACGCGGTCATGAACGGGGAGCTGGACCCGGTGATCGACTCCTGCATCCAGATGGACGAGCAGGAGCGCCTGGCCGCCCTGGCCGAGCAGAACGGCTGAGCCAGGTGGCAGAACTCGCCGCCGAGCTGCGCCGCGCTGCCCAGGCGCTGGCCGAAGCCGGGGTCTCCAGCCCGCGGGCGGATGCGGAGCTGCTGGCCGGCCATGTGCTCGGCATGCGCCGCGGTCAGCTGCAGGCCCGCGCCGCAGCCGGAGCTGAGCTTCCGGAAGCCGCCCAGCAGAAGCTGAGGGCGCTGATCAGCGAACGCGCCCGACGCATCCCGCTGCAGCACCTCACCGGGGAAGCCCCCTTCCGCACCCTGAGCCTTCGAGTGGGGCCCGGGGTGTTCATCCCCCGCCCGGAGACCGAACAGGTGGTCCAGTACGCCCTGGACCGGCTGGCGCAGCTGCGCCGCCGCGGAGTGACCCGGCCCCGGGTGATCGACCTGGGCACCGGCTCAGGAGCCATCGCCGCCGCCGTGGCCGCAGAGCATCCCGATGCTGACGTGCACGCAGTGGAGCTCTCCGCTGAGGCGGCTGCATGGGCCGAGCTGAACTTCCAGAACCTGCCGGAAGGATCCGCCGCAGTCACTCTCCACCGGGCGGATCTGCGTCAGGTGCCCGACCTGCTCGCCGCCGGTGAGCTGAGCAGCCCCACCGGCGCGGCAGACCCTAGCGGCGGGTTCGACGTCGTGATCTCCAACCCGCCCTATATTCCGCCCGGCAGCGAACCCACTGAGGTGGAGGTCGCAGAGCACGACCCGCAGCTGGCGCTCTACGGCGGGGGAGACGACGGGCTTGAGCTGCCGCGAGCCGCAGTGGAGACCGCCGCGGCCGTGCTGGTGGACGGCGGCTGGTTCATCCTCGAGCACGCCGAGGTGCAGGCCGATGCGCTGGCCCGGATCTGTACGGCCCATCCGCAGCTGGCCGACGTCACCTCCCACCAGGACCTCAGCGGCCGACCCCGGGCCACCAGCGCGGTGAAGACATCAGCCTCCGGGCCGGCGTGAAAGAATACAGCGCGTGAGTGAGACCATCGACGTAACCTCCCACCAGCAGCGTGCCGCCGGCATCGAGGCTGCCCGCGAGGCCGTGCAGCGGGGCGAAGCGGTGGTGCTGCCCACTGACACCGTCTACGGCATCGGAGTCGACGCCTTCAGCCCCCAGGCAGTGGCCGTGCTGCTGGCCGCCAAGGGCCGCAGCCGCACCGTGCCCCCGCCGGTGCTGATCGCCCGCCAATCCGTCATGGACGCCCTGGCCGTCGAGATCCCCGAGGCCGCCCGCACCCTGGCCGAGACCTTCTGGCCCGGTGGGCTCACCCTGATTCTGCAGGCCCAGCCCTCGCTGTCCTGGGACCTGGGGGAGACCCGCGGCACCGTGGCGCTGCGCATGCCCGCTGACGAAACCGCATTGGAGCTGCTGGCCGCTGTGGGCCCCATGGCCGTCTCCTCCGCCAACCGCACTGGGATGCCGGCGGCCACCACCGCCGCCGAGGCCCGCCAGATGCTGGCAGATTCGGTGAGCATCTACCTCGACGACGGCGACCGGCGGCAGAACCAGGCCTCCACGATCGTCGACTGCACCGGCGAGGTCCCCACTGTGGTGCGTCACGGCGCGATCCCGCTGCATGAGCTGCAGGCGGTGGTGCCGCAGGTGCGCGGCGCCGAGGCGGAGCAGGGCACTGAATCTGGCGAGGCTGAGGCCGAGCAGGGCGCAGAATCCCACGACGCCGAAGCCGGCCCGGACGAGGACCAGCCGCAGACCGGAACGCAGGCCTGAGGGGCATATGGTCTACTTCCTCATAGTGCTCAGCGTCTCCGCGGTGGTGACGTATCTGCTCACCCCACCGGTGCGCCGGCTGGGGCTGAGGCTGGGCATCTACACCCCCATCCGCTCCCGGGACATCCACACCGAGGTCAAGCCGCGCTGGGGCGGGGTGGCCATCTACCTGGGAATGGTGGCCGGACTCGGCGTGGCCGCCGGCATCCCGTACCTGTCCGGACTCTTCAGCGACCTGACCCCGGTGATCGGGGTGCTCACGGCCATGACGCTGATCCTGATCACCGGTATGGCCGACGACGCCTGGGACATCCACTGGGCGATCAAACTGGCAGTCCAGATCAGCTGCGGACTCATCCTGGTGCTGCACGGCATCCGCCTGGAGGTGATGCCGGTCGGCTGGCTGGGAGTAGGCGGCCCGCTGCTGCAGGGCTTCCTGACCGTGTTCCTGGTGGTGATGACCATCAACGCCTTCAACTTCATCGACGGTCTGGACGGCCTGGCCGCCGGCGTCGCCGCCATCGGCGGGTCCGCCTTCTTCCTCTACAGCTACATGCTGGCGCTGTCGATCCAGGAGTTCGACGCCTCCAACCTGGTCACCCTGCTGATGGCAGTGCTCATCGGCTCCTGCCTGGGCTTCCTGCCGCACAACTTCCACCCCTCCAATGTGCTCATGGGCGACACCGGAGCGATGCTGCTGGGCCTGGTGATGGTCGCCGGTGCGCTGATCGTCACCGCCTCCCTGGAGCTGCACCAGGAGACCTTCCGCTTCCGCAACATCCCGGCCTATATGCCGGTGCTGCTGCCGCTGACAGTGATGATCCTGCCGCTGCTGGACCTCATCCTCGCGGTTCTCAGGCGAGCTGCCCGGCGGACTTCACCCTTCAGCCCGGACCGCGGACACCTGCACCACAAGCTCATCGACTCCGGCTACTCCCACCCCCAAGCAGTGCTGCTGCTGTACCTGTGGGCCGCGATCTTCGCCTTCGGCTCGGTCTCGTTCAACTTTCTGCCCTGGCAGGCCGTGCTGCTCGCCATGGCCCTGGCCTTCGCCGCCGCCACCGCATTGACCCTCGGGCCCTGGATGCGGCAGTGGATAGGGCGGATCAATCCCGCAGCGGCGTTCAAACCCAGTGCGCTGCCCGGCACCGGTCACGACGCCGACCTCGACGAGGCCGACCAGCTGCCCCAGACCGATGAAAGCACCGGTCCTGCTGACCGGCCGCACAGCAGCCGCAACGGGGACGTATGAGCACCGCGCGGCTCTTTCCCCGGGCCCGGCGCTGGCGGCGGGTGCTGCTGATCGCCTCCACCAGCGGCGCGGCAGCGCTGCTGGCAGCCGCAGGGGCAGCAGCAGTGATCGGCGGATCAGCAGCGGCAGGCTCTGCGGCCTTCGGCGGTGGCGCAGTGGCCGTCATCTCCTTCACCACACTGGCACTGGTGGACTGGAGCGACCGACGCGCGCCCGGCTGGACGATGCGGCTGTTCCTGGTCGGCTTCGCCGTGAAGGTGGTGGGTCTGGTGCTGCTGGCCGCGGCGGTGCCCCCGGCCGATTGGCTGCAGCCCGGCTGGGCCATCGGCGCAGGGATCGGCACGCTGGTGGTCTGGCAGACCGCCCAGATCTTCAGCTTCGCCTCTATGCGCCTGCCCATCGAGCCCCAGCCGGAGCGTCCCGCAGACTGATCCCGGAGGGGATGCGGCAATTTTCTACGCGCTGTAGTAATGTGGGGGCGGCGCAGAAGACGCCGCAGGCCGGATCCGCACTTTGATAGGGTGGGCGAGGCTGTGGCGGGAATCACTCTGCGTCGACTTTCCTCGCCCGAACCTGAGACTGTGGTCTCGTTCATTCGACGACCGATGAGAGGACCAGCGTTGTCATCGCTTGCCCTGAGAGCCGCCGAAGAGGGTGGCTTCCAGCCGCCCACCATCAGTGAGACCCATCTCCCCGAGATCTTCCCCTGGATGGCCGAGTGGGGCACCGGCTTCGGCAAGAACATGCTGATGGCGCTGCTGGCGGTGCTGCTGATCATCGCCCTGTTCTCCTTCGCCATCCGCAAGCAGGCTCTGGTTCCCTCCCGGACGCAGTGGATCGCCGAATCCGGCTACGCGTTCGTGCGCAATACCCTCGGCCGGGACATCCTCGGCGAGAAGCACTTCCGCCCCTGGGTGCCGCTGCTGTTCACGGTCTTCTTCTTCGTGCTGTTCAACAACATCTTCGGCGCGATACCGTTCCTGCAGCTTCCCACCTTCTCCCACGCCGGCCCGGCCTACGCCATGGCGGGCATGATCTGGCTGACCTGGGTGGTGCTGGGCTTCCGGATGCACGGCGCGAAGTACCTCAAGCTCGTGACCGTCCCCTCCGGTGTGCCGAAGTACCTGCTCCCCCTGCTGGTCCCGCTGGAGTTCCTGTCTAACTTCATCATCCGGCCGGTCACCCACTCCCTGCGTCTGATGGCCGTGATGCTCGCCGGCCACATCATCGTGATGCTTGCCGGATCGGCCGCCGAGTACCTCATCGTCCAGCAGGAGGGCATCGCCAACACCGGACTGGGCGTACTCATCCTGCTCGGATCGATTCCGCTGTACTTCCTGGAGCTGGTGATGATGGTGCTCCAGGCATTCGTCTTCGCACTGCTGACCGCCATCTATATCCAGGGGTCCATCGAGGCCGAGGCACACTGACCAACCGCTGCGAACGCAGCAGCACAAGCCGTCCGGTCCCGGCACACATCCGGGGACGGAGACACAGAGACCATCCCGGTGAGGTGCACCGGGACCGCAACAGAAAGAGAGAAAACATATGGAAGGCAACCTGAACATGATCGGCATGGGCCTCGCCGGCACCGGTGCGGCCATCGGTATCGGGCTGATCTTCGCCGCCTACATCAACGGCGTGGCTCGGCAGCCGGAGGCTCAGCGCGTGCTGCAGCCCATCGCCATCCTCGGCTTCGCGCTGGCAGAGGCAGTCTTCATTCTTGCCCTCGTCTTCGCCTTCGTCCTCTGAGCTGCCTGCCGGCAGAACAGATGACCGGGCCGGGACGTTCCGGCACTCTTCTGAAGACCACCAGACTTAGTGAAAACGGGTGAACACATGATCAGCGCATCTCTGATCCAGGCGGCGGAGGGCGACGCCAACCCGCTGGCCCCCAATCCCTGGGAGCTCCTTGTGGCGGCCCTGGGCTTCCTGGTGCTGCTCTTCGTCGTTATCAAGTGGATCGCGCCGAAGTTCGAACAGGCGTACCAGAACCGCGTTGAGGCGATCGAGGGCGGCATCAACCAGGCCGAGGAGGCCAAGGCCGAGGCCGAGGCGCTCAAGGCGGAGTACCAGAAGCAGCTGGCCGAGTCGCGCGCCGAAGCTTCCCGGATCCGGGACGAGGCACGGGCCGAGGCCGGGCAGATCGTTGCCGAGGCCCAGGAGAAGGCCGCTGCGGAAGCTTCGCGCATCCGCGAGCAGGCACAGGCTCAGATCCAGGCCGAGCGGGCCGCGGCTGCTGCGCAGCTGAAGACCGACGTCGGATCCCTGGCCACCGACCTGGCCTCCAAGATCATCGGCGAGGCCCTGGAGGACGACGCCCGCTCCCAGCGCGTGGTGGACCGCTTCCTGGCTGACCTGGATGCTGAGCAGCAGACCCAGGGGGCAGCACAGTAATGGCGGCGGTGACCAGCGAATCTCTGGCCTCGCTGCGCAGCGATCTGGCCGAGCAGATCGCCTCGGCGGGCCTGACCGTGGCCGATGAGCTCTTTGCGGCTCTGGACGTGATCGACGGCTCCGCCGGTCTGCGGCGCGCGCTGACCGATCCGGCGCGGGAGCCGGCGGGGCGGGCCTCAGTGGTCCGCTCGCTGTTCGGCTCCAAGGCCCAGCAGACAACGGTCGGCATGCTCGAAGCGGTCGTCTCTCGCCGCTGGAGCTCCGACCGGGATCTCGGCGACGCGGTGGAGAACCTCGCGGTCGACGTCGTAGCCGCCCAGGCTGAACGCGGGGGACTGCAGGGCCTGGAGGAGCTCGAGGGCGCGCTGCTGGGCTTCCGCCGCACAGTGGCAGAGTCCCACGAGCTGCAGCGGGCGCTTACCGACCGGCAGGCACCTGCTGAGGCCAAGCAGCGGCTGGCTGCACGGCTGAGCCCCTCGGTCTCCGCAGAGGCCCGGCTGCTGATCGACCGTGCGGTGACCCAGCCGCGGGGGCTGCGCCCCTCGGCGCTGATCGAGAAGTTCGCCACCGCCGTGGCCGCCCGCCAGCAGCGCTGGATCGCACAGGTCACCACCGCCAAGGAACTGGACAGCACCACGCGGGAGAAGCTGTCCGCCAGCCTGGACCGCTACTTCGGGCGTGAGCTGAAGCTTGACGTCGTCGTCGACCCCTCAGTGGTCGGCGGCATCCGAGTGCAGGTCGGAGACGAAGTGGTCGACGGAACCGTCGCCGCCCGGCTCTCCAGCCTGCAGCGGACACTTGCCGGCTAGCCCAGTGCTGGCTCACACACAGATACGTTGAACCACAGGCCGCGGCAGAAGCGGCGGCCACTGACAGAGGAGAGCAGGGACAGCAGATGGCCGACTTGACCATCAACGCCGACGACGTCCGCAGTGCTTTGAATGAGTTCGCCGCGTCCTACGACCCCGGCAGCGCTGAGCGCACCGAGGTGGGACGCGTGATCTCCGCGGCCGACGGCATCGCACGAGTCGAGGGACTTCCCTCGGCCATGTCGAACGAACTTCTTCGCTTCGAGGACGGAACCTTGGGCCTGGCCCAGAACCTGGACACCCGCGAAATCGGCGTGGTGGTGCTGGGTGAGTTCTCCGGCATCGAAGAGGGCCAGGAGGTAACCCGCACCGGAGAGGTCCTCTCCGTGCCGGTGGGCGACAAGTTCCTCGGCCGCGTCGTGGACCCGCTGGGCAACCCCATCGATGACCTCGGGGACATCGAGGCCGAAGGGCGCCGCGCGCTGGAGCTGCAGGCCCCCTCGGTGGTGCAGCGCAAGTCCGTGGAGGAGCCGCTGCAGACCGGCATCAAGGCCATCGACGCCATGATCCCGATCGGCCGCGGCCAGCGCCAGCTGATCATCGGCGACCGCCAGACCGGCAAGACCGCCATCGCCATCGACACCATCCTGAACCAGAAGGCCAACTGGGAGTCCGGCGACGAGAAGAAGCAGGTGCGCTGCATCTACGTGGCCGTGGGCCAGAAGGCCTCCACGGTGGCCTCGGTGCGCCAGACCCTGGCTGAGAACGGTGCGCTGGACTACACCACCATCGTCGCCTCCCCGGCATCGGATCCGGCCGGCTTCAAGTACCTGGCGCCGTTCGCCGGCTCCGCACTGGGCCAGCACTGGATGTACGACGGCAAGCACGTGCTGATCATCTTCGACGACCTCTCCAAGCAGGCTGAGGCCTACCGCGCGGTCTCCCTGCTGCTGCGCCGCCCGCCGGGCCGCGAGGCGTTCCCCGGTGATGTCTTCTACCTGCACTCCCGTCTGCTGGAGCGCTGCGCGAAGCTCTCCGATGACATGGGCGGCGGCTCCATGACCGGCCTGCCGATCATTGAGACCAAGGCCAATGACGTCTCGGCCTACATCCCCACCAACGTCATCTCCATCACCGACGGTCAGATCTTCCTGCAGTCGGACCTGTTCAACGCCAACCAGCGTCCCGCAGTCGACGTGGGCATCTCCGTCTCCCGCGTCGGCGGCGCCGCACAGACCAAGGCGCTGAAGAAGGTCTCCGGCACGCTGAAGCTGGACCTGGCGCAGTACCGCGATATGCAGGCCTTCGCCATGTTCGCCTCGGACCTGGACGCTGCCACCCGGCAGCAGCTGACCCGCGGTGAGCGTCAGACCGAGCTGCTCAAGCAGGCTCAGTACAGCCCCTACCCGGTGGAGGAGCAGGTCGTCTCCATCTGGGCCGGCTCCCAGGGTCACCTGGACGATGTCGAGCTTGCCGATGTGAAGCGGTTCGAGGCCGAGTGGATCGAGCACCTGCGACGCAAGACCGATGTGCTGGGCGCCATCGCCTCCACCGGCAAGCTGGAGGACGACACGGTCAACACGCTGAACGAGGCCATCGAAGAGTTCAAGCGGAACTTCCACTCGGAGGGCCCGTCCTCCATCGTGGGCAATGAGTCCGCTGACGCGCTCTCCGACGACGACATCGCACAGGAAGAGATCCCCGCCTCGAAGTGAGCTGCGGCTCACAGCGGAGATAGCTTCACCGTACTGAGGGAAGGACAAGCATGGGAGCCCAGATTCGGGTCTATCGCCAGAAGATCGCATCGACGTCGTCGATGAAGAAGATCTTCAAGGCGATGGAGCTGATCGCGACCTCACGCATCGGCAAGGCGCGCGACCGTGCGCGGGCGGCATCGCCCTACGCGGAGGCCATCACCCGTGCGGTCTCGGCGGTGGCCTCGCAGCACGGGGTGGAGCATGTGCTCACCGACTCGGTCCCTGAGCCCAAGCGGGCCGCTGTGCTGATCATGACCAGCGACCGCGGTCTGGCCGGGGCCTACTCCACCAATGTGCTCAAGCACTCCGAGTCACTGGTGCGCCGGCTGACCGAGGCAGGGGTGGAAGTCCGTCCCTACCTCTACGGACGGAAGGCGCAGGCCTTCTACGACTTCCGCAGCCGCGAGTACGACCAGGTGTGGACCGGCAAGACGGATGCCCCTGAGTTTGAGACCGCCCGGGACATCGGCAGCACCCTGGTGGACCGGTTCGTCCAGCCCACCGCCGAAGGGGGAGTGGACGAGCTCTACCTGGTCTACACCCAGTTCAAGTCCATGGTGACCCAGGAGCCGGTGGCCCACCGGCTGCTTCCCCTGGCAGTGACGGAGGCCGAGGAGGGTGCCGAGGCCGAGCCGATGCCGCTCTACGAGTTCGAGCCCTCCCCGGAGAAAGTGCTGGACGCGCTGCTGCCGAAGTACATCGAGTCGCGCATCTTTGCGGCGATGCTGGAGGCCTCCGCCTCCGAGCTGGCTGCCCGCCAGAAGGCCATGAAGTCCGCCGCAGACAACGCCGATGAGCTGATCCGCAAGTACACCCTGCTGCGGAACAACGCCCGCCAGGCGGAGATCACCCAGGAGCTCACCGAGCTCATCGCCGGTGCAGATGCGCTGGCCTCGTCCTAAGTCCCATTGACATCGTCAAGATCAAGTGAAGTGAGAGAGATGACTGCCACTACTGCAGAACAGCCCGCCGGGGCCGTGCAGCCCGGCGCCACCGGCCGTGTCGCCCGGGTCATCGGTCCGGTTGTGGACATTGAGTTCCCTGCTGATGCCATCCCGGAGATGTACAACGCGCTGGTCGCCGAGGCGGAGATCGGCGGCGAGACCAAGCGGATCACCTTCGAGACCGCCCAGCACCTCGGTGACAACCTGGTGCGCGGCATCTCGCTGCAGGCCACCGACGGCCTGGTCCGCGGTGTGCCCGTGCAGGACACCGGAGCGCCGATCTCGGTGCCGGTGGGTGATGTGGTGAAGGGCCACATCTTCAACGTCCTCGGCGAGACCCTGGATATGCCCACCGATGACCTGGAGGTCACCGAGCGCTGGCCCATCCACCGCGAGCCGCCGAACTTCGCGGCTCTGGAGGGCTCTACCGAGATGCTGGAGACCGGTATCAAGGTGATCGACCTGCTGACCCCCTACATCAAGGGCGGCAAGATCGGCCTGTTCGGCGGCGCCGGTGTGGGCAAGACCGTGCTCATCCAGGAGATGATCACCCGTGTGGCCCGCAACTTCGGCGGCACCTCGGTCTTCGCCGGCGTCGGTGAGCGCACCCGTGAGGGCAACGACCTCTGGGTGGAGATGGAGGAAGCAGGCGTCCTGAAGGACACTGCCCTGGTCTTCGGCCAGATGGACGAGCCGCCGGGCACCCGTCTGCGCGTGGCGCTGACCGGCCTGACCATGGCGGAGTACTTCCGCGATGTGCAGGACCAGGACGTGCTGCTGTTCATCGACAACATCTTCCGCTTCTCCCAGGCCGGCTCCGAGGTCTCGACCCTGCTGGGCCGGATGCCCTCGGCTGTGGGCTACCAGCCCAACCTGGCCGATGAGATGGGCGTGCTGCAGGAGCGGATCACCTCCACCCGCGGCCGCTCCATCACTTCGATGCAGGCCGTCTACGTGCCCGCCGATGACTACACCGACCCGGCACCGGCCAATGTGTTCGCACACCTGGACGCCACCACTGAGCTATCCCGTGCGATCGCCTCCCGCGGTCTCTACCCTGCGGTGGACCCGCTGACCTCCACCAGCCGGATCCTGGACCCGCAGTACATCGGTCAGGAGCACTACGACTGCGCCACCCGCGTGAAGCAGATCCTGCAGAAGAACAAGGAGCTGCAGGACATCATCGCGATCCTGGGTGTGGACGAGCTCTCCGAAGAGGACAAGATCATCGTCTCCCGTGCCCGGCGCATCGAGCAGTTCCTCTCGCAGAACACCTACACCGCGGTGCAGTTCACCGGCGTGGAGGGCTCCACGGTTCCGATCAAGGACACCATCGAGGGCTTCAACGCCATCGCCAACGGCGATCTGGACCACGTGCCCGAGCAGGCGTTCTACAACATCGGCGGGCTCGACGACGTCGAGCGCAAGTACGCCGAGATGCAGAAGGGCTGATTCGAATGGCAACGCTGGACGTTCAGGTCGTCGCCTCCGACCACGCTGTGTGGTCGGGGGAGGCGAAGTCCATCCGCGGACGCACCGTGGACGGCGATATGGGCATCCTGCCCGGCCACACTCCGGTGCTGGCGCTGCTGGCCGAGGGCGAACTGGTCATCGAGCCGGTGGAGGGCCCCAGCGTGACCGCTCACGTGGCCGGCGGCTTCTTCTCCGTGGATTCGGACAAGGTGACCATCGTCGCCGACGACGCCGACCTCACCTCGGAGGCCTGAGCCTCTCCTCTCTCTCATCACACAGCTGCGGCCCCCGGTGCTTGCCGGGGGCCGCAGTCGTGTCTGGGGCAGCGGCCGTGGTGGAGGCATGAGAGGTGCTGACCGCCTGGCGTTCAGAACGGACGCGGGCTCAGAACGGACGCGGGCTCAGAAAGGCGCGGGATGAGAACCGGCGCTGGCTGAGAACAAGCGCAGGCTCAGAACAAGCGCGGTGCGGCGTCGTCGACCCCGCGCATATCGTCATAGTCGAGCACCACGCAGCGGATGCCGCGGTCCTCGGCCAGAGTGCGCGCCTGCGGTTTGATCTGCTGAGCGGCGAAGACTCCGGTCACTGGGGCCAGCAGCGGATCTCGGTTCAGCAGGTCCAGATACCGGGTGAGCTGCTCGACGCCGTCGATCTCCCCGCGGCGCTTCAGCTCCACCGCCACGGTGCCCTGGGGTCCCTTCGCCAGGATGTCCACTGGCCCGATGGGGGTGGGATGCTCCCGCCGGATAAGAGTGTGGCCCTCGCCGAGGCGTTCGATCTGCTCAGCCAGCAGGCGCTGGAGGTCGGCTTCGACGCCGTCCTTGACCAGCCCTGGGTCGCTGCCCAGCTCATGGGTGGAGTCGTGGTGGATCTCGGCGATGTGGATCCTCAGCTGGTCATCGGTCTTATCCGCCTGCACCGTCCACACCTCAGTGATGCCTGCTTCAGCCTGCTCGGCATCGGGCTCGTGGACGCGCATGGTCGCCGGCGGCGACATCCAGTTCAGCGGCTTGTAGGAGCCGCCGTCGGAGTGGATCAGCACGGCGCCGTCGGCTTTGACCATCAGCAGCCGCTTGGCCTGGGTCAGGTGGGCATTCAGACGCCCCGAATAGGTCACCGAACAGGTAGCAATCACCAATCGCACAGTGGACGATCCTACCGTTCGCCGGTCCGGACGCGCAGTCAGCCGATCCGCCAGCAGTGACTGTGCCAGTGGCGGCGCTCGGCAGCGGCTGCGGCATCGCCCATGATGTCATCGGCGCGCCAGGCCACCACATGGGCGGTTCCCTCGCCGATGAGCAGTCCGCAGCCGGGGCAGGTGTACGTCTTCTGCGCAGCCGATCCTGGGATATAGCGGACGTGGTACTCGCCGTCGCGCCTGCGCACCAGCCCCGAGCTGAAGCCTCCCGGTGCCAGATAGGAGGTGCTCAGCGGACGGTGCGCACGCTGCCATTTGCTCCCGCCCCTGCGGCTGCGTCCCTTGCCCACGCCGCTATTGTGGCAGAACCCCACGACGCTCCAGACGGCCGACGGAGAGGTCGCCACCTGAATAGACGCTGAATTGTAACCAGATCGTTATCTTCGGTAGGCTGGGGCGCTGAACATCGACCTGCCTCCATCCCGAAGGACATTCGTACGTGCGCTACCTCTCTGCCATCATCACCTGTCTCATCGGCCTGCTGCTGCTGGCCCTGGGCATCGGTCAGCTCAACGCCGAACCTGAGGAGACCATCGCCGAAACCGAGGGCGCCCAGGAGGCTCCCTTCACAGTGATCACTGAGGAGCTCATCGACTCCGAGGCCGGGCGCGATGAATTCATCATCCAGGCCGAGGGGGAGTACACCCTGGCGATCGGCAGGCTCTATGACATCGAGGCCTGGCTCGGAGATGCCGCCTATAACCGGGTCACCGGGTTTGTGGAGGGCGAAGGCGATGAGCCGCCGCGCATCGAGGCTGAGTACGTCGACGGCGAGCAGGAAGCGCCCAACCCGGCCGACTCGGACCTGTGGGTGGCCAGTGAGACCACTGAGGGCGACCTCCTCTACCGGTGGAGCGCCCCGGACGACTCCGGAGACTGGGCCCTGCTGATCTTCCGCGACGGTCAGGAGCCGGCGCCGGCGCAGATCACTGCCGAGCAGCCTCAGCCCTTCTCCCACGCCGGCGGGATCGCCCTGGTGATCCTCGGCGCTCTGGGAATCTTGGCCGCGCTCTGGCTCTACTACCGCGCCCGCTCCAGAAACGGCCGCGCTCCGGAGGCCCTGCAGACGGAGACCGGGCAGCAGGCAGCAGTCCCGGCCGCAGCCGCGGTAGGCGGTGCGGCGACGCCCACCGTGGAGGATGAGACGCGCGCCGCACAGGAGGCGACGCTGGACAATGACAGCCGCGAAGCCGCCGGCCGCGAGGGGGCTGCCGAGGGATCACCCTGGTGGGCGCAAGAGGATCCGGAGGCCGAGGACGTCGCCGCAGCGGAGGCGGACGCTGAGAGCGAGAGTTTTGCCGGCCAGGACGCCGGGGACGAGGACCGTGGGGACGAGGACCCAGAAGGTGATGATCCAGGTGATGATCCAGGCGATGAGGACCCCGACGACGACCCGGACGCCGGTGACGGCCCAGAGGGCGACGACGGCCCGGACCGGGGGCCGCACAGCGGCTCCGACGCCCCCGATGAGCAGACCGCACCAGAAGAGGATTCGGAGACCACATCTGTGATTCCCACCGATCAGCCCCACACTGAGGAGCCCGCCGATGAGTCCCATCAGCGCCACAGCTGGAGGGACCGGCTCTTCGGATGGCGCCGCGGCTTTTCGGCCCTGACCGTGGCGGCCGTGGCTGCCGCCTCCGCAGTGGGAGCCCCCGGGCCGGCCCATGCCGAGCAGGAGACCGAGAACCCCGAGACGGAGCAGGCCGAGGAATCCCCGGAGGAGACCGAGTCCCCGGAGGAGACCGAACCCGCCGAGGCTGAGGAGACCGAGGAGGCCGAAGAGTCTCCGGAGCAGACTGAGCCTGACCAGCAGGAGTCCCCCGAGGAGTCCCCGGACCCCGACCAGGGCCAGCCCGAGGGTGAGCAGGACGTGGAAGTCGAAGGCGAGATGCCCGCCGAGGGCTACTCTGTGCTGCTGGCTTCCCAGCTGGAGCGCATCCTCAACGATCTTGCCAAGGTGGTGGAGACCGCAGACCAGGAGCAGGATGCCGAGCTGCTCGAATCGCGCGTCTCCGGCGATGCACTGCGCGCCCGGGAGCTGGCCTACCGCAACCACGAGTTGGCCGACGCCGACCTGCCTGCCCCCATCGGAAGCGAGGTGCTCTCGGCCGCCGTCACCAGCAGCACCGAGTTCCCGCGCCAGGCCCTGGTGATCACCGACCATCCCGATAACGAGGTCCCGCAGATCCTGGTGCTGGAGCAGTCCAGCCCCCGGGAGAACTACCGCCTGGTGCAGACCTCCATGATGGCGCCGGGCACCGAGTTCCCCGCGCTCTCCGCCGAGCAGGGCGGCATCAACCCGGTCGCCCCCGACGCCGAGACCGGCGGCGTGACCCCCACCGACGCGGTGGCCGGTATGGCTGAGTACTTCACCGACTCCGAGGCCGAGATCGGCCAGCAGATGGCCGAGAGCGTCTATGTGGAGAGCCTGCACGAGTACTACGCAGAGCTCTCCGAGGCTGCCGATGACACCGAGGTGAACTTCCCCGAGCCCGAGCTCAGCGAGGAGGACATCACGGCGCTGCAGCTGCCCGACGGCTCCACAGTGGTGGCCGGCTCCTTCGACATGGTGATGCAGATGGCGCCGCTGGCCGACGGCGACACCATCTTCCTGGAGCACGAACTGGTGGTGGAGCTGGTGGACACCGACTGGACCACCTTCCCCACCGAGATCACCACCCTGGAATCTGTGGTCGTGCAGATCCCGCCGGAGGGCTCCGAGGAGCAGATCGTGCTGCTGGGCGTCAATGACATCATCGCCGACGCCTCGATCGACACGCCGGAGTGGTTCGATGGGTACGATGAGGATTGATGACTGAACAGCCTTCAGAGAACACACCGACCGTCAACAGCCGAGGCGCCGTCGACCTCTCCTCCCTGGCCGGACAGTCCCAGGGAGCGGGGCAGACGGAGAACCGCAGCGGTGCCGCCCAGGGCGGCAGCCGCGACTCCTGGGTGCTGGCCATCCAGCCGCAGCAGATCCAGCAGATCGTCCAGCTCTCAGCCCAAGCGCCGGTGCTGGTGCTCATGCACGGCTCCGACGCCACCAGCCAGCGGTTCATCGACGTGCTGTCTGAGGCGGTGGACGCCCAGTCCGGCCGCATCCTGCTGGCCACCCTTGACGCGGCATCCTCGCCGCAGCTGGCCCAGCAGGCCGGTCAGATGCCGGTGGTCACCGCGTTCCTCGGGGGACAGCCGGTGGGAGAATTCGACTCCCAGGCCCCGGCCGAGCAGCTGCCGCAGCTGGTCACCCAGATCCTCCAGGCGGCCACGCAGAACGGCATCACCGGAAAGCTTCCGCCGCAGTCCACCCGCCCCGGAGGGGAGGACGGCGAAGAGGAGCAGCTGCCGCCCCTGCACCAGAAGGCTCACGACGCCTTGGAGGCAGGAGACCTGGCCGGCGCGGCTGAAGCCTTTCAGCAGGCGCTGAAGGAGCGGCCCGACGACGCCGACGCCAAACTGGGCCTGGCCCAGGTGCAGCTGATGCAGCGAACCCAGGACAAGGACGTGGCCGCTGTGCGCCAGCAGGCGGCAGAGAATCCCGACGACGTTCAGGCACAGACCGATGTGGCGGATGTGGATGTGCTCGGCGGCCATGTCGAGGACGCCTTCAACCGGCTCATCCGGTTCATCCAGACCCATGCCGACGATGACCGGGAGACCGCGCGCAAACACCTGGTGGAGCTGTTCAGCATTGTCGGCGACCAGGACCCGCGGGTGGCCGCAGCACGCCGCAAGCTGGCCAACGCACTTTTCTGAGCCGCCTCGGCCGCTCAGCCGGCTGAGGAGTCCTGGGACCCGGCCTCCGTCTCATCAGTCTCCTCGATGTCCAGAAGATCGGTGCACCGACGGGTCTGCTCAATCCGGCCCACCGCCTCGGACAGCGCGAACTGAGCATTCATGGTGGTGTCCTCGGTCAGCCGCTCGCCGTCCAGCAGCACCTCCACGGTCGGCTCCCGGCCGTAGCTGATCAGCTGCAGATGGTCCTCGTTCTCGATCCACACCCAGTCCACCCCGGCCGGCGAGACGCACGGATGCTCGCTGGGACCGATCGGCTCGACCCCGCAGCGCAGCACCACTGCAGCGGGGTCCCCCCACGCGGCCGTTCCCTGGGAGGAGGTGGGCCGCTGGGAATGCTCGCCGATCTCCTCCGGAAGGGTCAGCATCACGTCCGCGCACACCGGGTCATGGGCCTGCGGAGCCGGCTCCACTGTGGCCGTGGCGGCACATCCGGCCGCCCCGAACGCGGCGGCCGCGGCGACCACGACGGCGGCTCGCTGTCGAAAGCTCCGGTCGAGAGCAGGTTTTGGTCTCACGTGACTTATTCTGGAGGAATCATCACTCGCACGCCATCGGCGTGCCACGCACTGCTGCATCGAGGAGCACGACCATGACCGCTGCCGCGCCCGGGCACAGAGGGCCATACCCCTCCGGCATCTACGACCCCGAAGAGGACAACCGCCGCGCCCGCCGTCGTCGTACCCGGTGGATCATCGGCGGGGCCGTGCTGCTGCTCGTCGTCGCGCTGGTGCTCGCCGGTGCCTACCTGTTCTCGCTTCAGCGGGCCTACAACTCCAATGTCACCCACTTCCCCGAGGGCGACAACGCCGCCGGCCCCGGCGGGGACCCGGTGAAGCCTCCGGAGGAGGACCGCCCCGAGGACACTGACGCCACGAATATCCTGCTGCTGGGATCGGACACCGGCGGCGGCTCCGGGGAGAATGAGAACCTTCCCCGGGTGCCCGGAGGCGGCCGCAGCGACACTCTGATGCTGGTCCACATTCCGGAGGACCGTGATTCGATGCAGGTGCTCTCCATCCCGCGCGACCTGTGGGTGGAGATCCCGTACGGATACGGCTGGCACAAGGTCAATGCCGGGCTGGCGCTGGGCGGCGGCGAGGGGCCCTGGCTGACCGTGGCCACTGTGGAGCAGCTGCTGGATGTGCGCATCGACCATGTGGCGGCAGTCGACATGCTGGGCTTCATCGGGCTGGTGGAGGCGATGGGCGGAGTGACCGTAGAGTCCAGCTACCCGCAGTCCTTCACCACCAATGAGGGCTACACCTTCCACCCGGGCGCCCAGCGCATGGACGCCGAGCAGGCCCTGAGCTTCGTGAGGCACCGCCGCAGCTTCCCGGACGGGGATCTGCAGCGGATCCGGAACCAGCAGGCATTCATCCGCGGTGTCATCAGCGAGGCAGCCTCACCCTCCACCCTGGCCAATCCGCTGCGCGTCAATGACATGGTTGCCACCTTCGCGGAGCATCTGATCACCGATCCCGATCTGGACGCCAGCACGGCAGCCGGACTGGCCTGGGAGGCCCGCGGAGCCGTGGACTCCATCCAGTTCGCCACCCTGCCCAATGCCGGAAGCGGCTACAGCAGCGACGGCCAGTGGATCTTCTACCAGGACACCGCCGCCATGGAGGAGATCTCCCAGGCGCTGCGGGACGGCACGCTGAGCGACTACCTCAGCGAGTGATCCGAGCCTGCTGCAACAATAGGAGGCCGAAAGTCGCAGCATCGACGACGGCGTGAGGGGTTGACGTCAGTGAAGGGCAAAGTCAAAGGGGCGGCAGCGGTGCGACGCTGGTTCGCTCTGGGGCAGAGCGCGCTCGAAGAGCACCGGGGGCAGCTGAATCAGCTCAACGTGTTCCCAGTGCCGGACTCGGACACTGGGGCCAATATGCTCGCCACCGTGCGGACCTGCCGCCGGGCAGCTGACGACGTCGACACCGATGACCTGGGGGAGATGCTCGCCCGTGCCGGCGCCGAGGCGATGGCAGAGGCCTCCGGGAACTCCGGCACCCTGCTGGCGGTGCTCATCTCCGGGTTCGCCGAGCCTCTCCACGGCACCCAGCGGCTGACCGTGGAGACCCTCAGCCGGGGACTGCAGCGGGCCAGCCTGCGCGCCTGGTCAGCGCTCTCCCAGCCAGTGGAGGGCACGATGCTCTCAGTGCTCAACGCAGTGCGTGACCAGGCCAGCGCCCTCGCCGCCTCGGCGGCAGAGCTGGAGTCCCGCGCCGCCTTGGAGCAGAGCCTGCCGGAACTGGTCGCCGTCGCCCGGGATGCGGTGACCCGCACCGAGCAGCAGCTGCCGGTGCTGCGGGAGGCGAAGGTGGTCGACTCCGGCGCGGCCGGACTGCTGCTGATCCTCGACGCGCTGCGCGCCACAGTCCGCGGGGAGACCCCGGACCCCCACGTGCTGGACGGACTTCCCGGCTGCTCCGACGGCGACCGCCCGCACTCGCCCGCGCCTCCTGCCGGTGACCCCGATGCGGTCGAGCTGATGTGCACTGCGCTGCTGGACCCGTTGGGCGCGGCCTCGCTGCGGCACCGGATCGATGAGCTGGGCGAGTCGGTGATCATCACCCCGATCGGCCCGGTGGGGGAGGCGGCCGAAGAGGCCAGCGCGCCAGCCGGCGGTGCAGCCGGTGCCGGGCACGCCGAGCAGACCTATCGGTGGCGGATCCACGTGCATACTGCTCAGGCAGAGGCAGCGCTGCAGGCAGTGCGCAGCGCCGGGGAGCTGGAGTCCAGCACGGTGACGCCGCTGACCGGTGGGGACTGAGCACGCAGAGAACGTCCGAGGCCGAAAGGAGGCAGCAGCAGTGGAGCCGGTGCGCCCTGAGACCAGCTTGACCCGGGTGCTGGAGCCTGGGTCTGCCCGACGCCTCGAGCAGGGCCTGGGGTTCACCACGGTTCAGCAGCTGCTGGATCACTTCCCGCGCACCTACAGTCCGCACAACGCTCTCACCGGATTCAGCGGGCTGCGGGAGGGCGAGTACGCCACGTTCATCGCCCGGGTGGACTCGACGTCGCTGCGCCGCCTGCACAACCGGCGCACCGAGGTGCTGGATGTCACCGTCCGCGACATCTCCGGTGAGGAACTGAACCTCGGATTCTTCGGCGGACGCCAGTTCCAGCGCCAGCTGCGCGAAGGTGCGGTCGCGGTCTTCCAGGGCAAAGTGCGCATCTTCCGCGGGGAGCCGACACTGACCAACCCCAGCTTCGACGTGCTGACCGGTCCCCACGGGCAGGACGAGCCCGCCAGCACCGATCCCGAGGTCGGAGAGGTGCTGCCGCTCTACCCTGCCACCGCCAAGACCACCAGCATGTTCATCCACCGATGTGTGCGCCTGGTGCTGGACCAGGTGGACTTCAGCACCTGGCTGGACCCGGTGCCGGAGGCCGTTGCGGAGCAGGAGAGCCTGCCCAGCCTGGGCGAAGCCTATGAGATGGTCCACCGTCCGGCCACTATGGAGCAGCCCGAGCTCGGCCTGCGCCGCTTCCGGTTCTCCGAGGCGCTGCTGCTGCACGGCCTGATGGAGCGCCGCCGCAGACTGGCCGGTGAGCTGCAGGGCGTACCCGCGCCGGCGCGCACCGGCGGGCTGCTGGAAGCCTTCGACGCGCAGCTGCCCTTCGAACTGACCGAGGGTCAGCGCAGCTGCGGTGAGCTGATCGCCGCAGACCTCGCCGGGCAGCATCCGATGAACCGGCTGCTGCAGGGTGAGGTGGGCTCCGGCAAGACCTTGGTCGCCCTGCGCGCGATGCTGCAGGTGGTCGACGCCGGGGCGCAGGCCGTGCTGGTGGCTCCCACCGAGGTGCTGGCCGCCCAGCACCTGCGGTCCCTGCGCAAGGCCCTGGGGCCGCTGGCAGACCAGACTCGGACCGGACTGCTGGCCGAATCCGGCAGTCCGGGGCCGGTCAAGCTGACGCTGCTGACCGGGTCGCTCAGCGCCGCCGAGCGGCGCCAGGCGCTGCTGGACATCGCCTCCTGCGAGGCAGGCATCGTCATCGGGACCCACGCGGTGCTGGGGGAGAAGGTGCAGTTCGCCCAGCTGGGACTGGTCGTCATCGATGAGCAGCACCGCTTCGGCGTCAGCCAGCGCAATGCGCTGCGCGAGCGGTACACCCCCACCCCACACATGCTGGTGATGTCGGCCACCCCCATCCCGCGCTCCGTGGCGATGACGGCCTTCGGGGATCTGGAGCTCACCGTCCTGCACGGACTGCCGGCCGGACGCAGCCGGATCGAAACCCATGTGGTGCCCACAGTGCTGGGTCCGCGGTGGTCCGAACGCGTGTGGGAGCGCGTGGCTGAGGAAGCCTCCGCCGGCCGGCAGGTCTTTGTGGTCTGCCCGCGCATCAGCTCCCAGGACCGTAGCCAGGAGCAGATCCAGCGCCAGCTGCGGGACCGTTTCGGCTTCACTGACGATGCCGCGGCCGTCAGCTTCACCACCGCCCGTCCCGAGGGCAAAGTGGTGTGGGTGGACTTCCGCCGTGAGCAGGCGGTGGAGCACCTGACCAATGACGCATCAGTGGAGGCCCTGGCCCGGCACTTCGCCGAGCACCCGGCGCTGTCCAAGCTGCGCACCGGCACCCTGCACGGTCAGATGCCCGCCGCGGAGGCCGCCGAGGTGATGGGCGCCTTCGAATCCGGAGACCTGCAGGTGCTGATCGCCACCACCGTCATCGAAGTCGGCGTCGATGTGCCGGCAGCCAGTCTGATGGTCATCCTCGACGCCGACGCCTTCGGGGTCTCCACCTTGCACCAGCTGCGCGGACGCATCGGCCGGGGAAGGACCGAATCCAACCAGTGCCTGCTGGTCACCCGGCTGCCCACAGAGCACCCTTCGGCGCAGCGGCTCACCGAGGTGGCCGAACACACCGACGGCATGCAGCTGGCGCTGCTGGACCTGCAGCGACGGCGGGAAGGCGATGTGCTCGGCGCCGCCCAGTCCGGAACAGCCTCCACACTGCGGCTGCTGCGGATCGTCGACGACGCCGAGATCATCGAAGTCGCTGCGGCCCACATCCGCCGGCTCACCGATTCCGACCCCCAGTGGCAGAGCGCCCCAGCACTGTGGCGCGCGGTGGAGGCATGGAGGCTGGAGCACACCGGAGCAGAGGACTACGTCCATCAGAGCTAGCGCGAGCCGGCCCGGAATCAGGCCCGCCCCGCAGCAGAGAGGCAGCTATGGCACGCATCATCGCAGGCACCCATAAGGGACGTCGGCTGGCCGCTGTGCCCACCGATGGAACCAGGCCCACCAGCGACCGGGTCAAAGAGTCCCTGTTTTCCCGGCTGGAGGGATACAACGCCATCGACGACGCCGTCGTGGTGGATCTCTTCGCCGGCTCCGGAGCGCTGGGGCTGGAGGCGCTCAGCCGCGGGGCGCGCAGCCTGGAAGCAGTCGACCGGGCCGAGCCTGCGGTGCGCACCCTGCGGAAGAACGCCGCCGCCTTCGGCGAAGCGGTCACCGTTCACAAGGCCGATGCGCTCAAACACCTCTCCGCCCGCAGCGGCGAGCCGATCGAGCTGCTCTTTCTGGACCCTCCCTACCGGTTCAGCGAGGCCGAGCTGAGCTCCGTGCTCGCCGCGGCAGCTCCTCAGCTGCACGAAGCCGCCACCGTTGTCGTCGAACGTGACGCCAGAGCCCCGGAGCCGGTATGGCCGATGGGCCTGCGCCTCTTCCACAGCAAGACCTACGGCTCTACGCGCATCTGGTTGGCCGAACCGGTGTGACACCGATCAGCTGGCGCTCCGGAACGCCACAGACTTTCGGCACCTGTGCCGTCGTAGACTGACGCTCGTGCGCATCGTCTACATCCATCAGCACTTCAACTTCCCCTGGGAGCCCGGCTGGCAGCGGCCGTGGCAGTTCGCCCGGAGGCTGGCACGTGCCGGCCACGAGGTCACCGTCATCTGCGGCGGCCGGGAGAAGAAGGACGAGGTGCTCGAAGGAGTGCGCGTGCAGCGGCTGGCGGTGCCGTATGAGAACGCCATGGTCTTCCAGCAGCGGCTGCGCTCCTTCATCTCCTTCATGGCGCGCGCCTGCTATTTCGCCGCCGCGGAGAAGGCCGACGTCGTCTTCGCCTCCTCCACCCCGCTGACCACCGCGGTGCCCGGCATCGTGGCCTCCCGGGCCCGACGCGTGCCCTTCGTCTTCGAGGTCCGCGATCTGTGGCCCGAAGCTCCGGTGGCCCTGGGCTTTCTGAAGAACCGGAAGGCTATCCGCGCTGCCGAGTTCCTGGAGAAGCTGGCCTACCGCAGCGCTGAGCATGTCATCGCTCTGTCCCCAGGCATGGAGGCGGGCATCAAGCGGGTATGGCCGGCGGCCAAGACCACTGTGGTGCCCAATGCCTCGGATGTGGAGAATTTTGCACCCGGCCGGCAGCGGCGCCAGGAGATCCGGCAGCAGCTCGGGTGGGGCCCGGACGAGACGGTGCTGTTCTACGCCGGCAGCTTCGGAGTCACCTATGACGTGCCATGGCTGATTCGCCTGGCCGGTGAGCTGCATCGGCGCAGCAAGCCGGTCCGGGTGGTGGCCTACGGGGAGGGCGCCGATACCGAGAACTGCCGGGAGATCGCCCAGAGCTACGGGCTGGACCCCCTGCAGGTGCTGCCCGGAAAGATTCCGCGCACCGAGATCGAGCGCATGCTGCCGGCGGCAGATTTCGCCGTCTCCACGCTGGTGGACAGCCCGGCGCTGGAGATCAACTCGCTCAACAAGGTCTTCGACGCCCTGGCGGCCGGCCGTCCGGTGCTGTTCAACCACGGCGGCTGGCTGCCGGAGGTGCTGTGCGACCACGGTGCCGGATGGCGGCTCTCCCGGCTGCCCGCTGAGGCTGCTGAGCAGCTGATAGGCATCTTGGAGGCCTCAGACGGCTCGGTCCAGCAGGCCTCGGAGGCCGCCTTGGAGCTGGCCCGGACCGAGTTCGACCGCGAGCTGCTGTTCCAGCGGTTCCTGGAAGTCCTCGAATCCGTCGACCAGCGCCGGAAGAGCGCCGCCCGCCGACGCAGCCCAGCACGGCGCTGAGCGCCGGACCCGTCGCCCCAGCCCTGCGTTGAGTGCCGGTCCCCGTCGCCCCAGCCCGGCACTGTGGGCCAGTCCCCGCCGCCCAGCCGAGTTACGTGTCAGAAAGTGCCGAACTCACCCCGAAATGGCCTGAGTTTGGGCCCATCTGACACGTAAGTTCCGGCGGGCGGCGCCGCACCCGGTCGTCCCGCAGGCCAGGTAGGGTGTGAGGTATGCAGTCAGCAGTCTGTCCGGGATCCTTTGACCCGCTGCACAACGGCCACGTGGAGATCATCGCCCGCGCGGCGAACCTGTTCGACGAAATCGTCGTCGCCGTCTCCGCCAATATGCACAAGTCCCCGCTGTTCACCCTGGAGCAGCGCATGGATATGGCCCAGGAGACCTTCTCCTATCTGCGCGGAGTCACGGTGAAGCCCCTGGACAGCGGGCGGCTGCTGACAGACTTCTGCAAGGAGGTCGGGGCCTCTGCCGTGGTCAAGGGCGTCCGTGGGCCCCACGATCTGCCCTATGAGACCTCCATGGCCACTATGAACCGGCACCTGGCGGGAGTGGAGACGGTGTTCCTGACCTCCGACGGACGCTACTCCCACCTGTCCTCCACACTGGTCAAGGAGGTTCACGCCCTGGGTGGGGACGTCTCCGAGTTCGTGCCCAGGGCGGTGCACAGCAGACTTGCTGATGCCGGTGCCCGGGACCACACACGATAGGGTGACGCTATGAGCGCGAAGAGTTCCATTCGTAAGGCTGTGATCCCTGCTGCCGGGCTGGGCACGCGGTTCCTGCCGGCCACCAAGGCCATGCCCAAAGAAATGCTGCCGGTGGTGGACGAACCTGCCATCCAGTATGTGGTCGCCGAGGCCTCCGCGGCCGGCCTGGAAGACATCCTGATGATCACCGGTCAGAACAAGCGGTCCATGGAGGACCACTTTGACCGGGCCCCGGTGCTGGAGGCGACCCTCCAGGACAAGGGGGACACCAAGAAGCTGGCCGCGGTGCAGCGTGCCACCAATCTGGGTGATCTGCACTATGTGCGCCAGGGCCTGGCGCTGGGCCTGGGACATGCGGTGCTCTGCGGGCGCCAGCACGTCGGCAACGAGCCCTTCGCCGTGCTGCTGGGCGACGATCTCATTGACGCTCGCGATGAGCTGCTGACCACGATGCTGGCCACCCAGGAGGAGCTGGGCGGCTCTGTGATCGCGGTGATGGAAGTGCCGGAGGATCAGGTTTCGGCATACGGCGTGGTCGACGCCGGAGGGAAGGACAAGGAGCCCGGCGCGGATGTGGTGCCGGTGCACCGGCTGGTGGAGAAACCACCGGTGGAGGAGGCGCCGTCGAACCTGGCGATCATCGGCCGCTACGTGCTGCACCCGGCGATCTTCGACGAGCTGGAGCGCACCCCACCGGGCAAGGGCGGGGAGATCCAGCTCACCGATGCCCTGCAGGCTATGGCCACCCGGCCGGCGGAGGACGGCGGCGGCGTGCACGCAGTCATCTTCCGCGGACGGCGCTACGACACCGGCGATAAGCTCAGCTACATCAAGGCCGTGGTGACCCTGGCGGTGGACCGCGAGGACCTGGGCCCCGATCTGCGCAGCTGGCTCAAGGAGTTCGTCACCACCCTGTGAGGCAGCCGGCCCGACGGCGATGCGCTGATCCGGCTGCACCGTGGTAGGATAGTCTGCTGTGATACATCCACAGCAGAAGACTCTGCTGCAGGTGGACGTCAAGGAGCTCAAGGGAAAACCCGGCGCTCAGGAGACACTCTCCCGCACAGTCCCGACCCCGGCGGACTTCGCCACAGTACTGGTCGGAATACCGGAAGCCAGCGATCTGAATGTTCAGGTGCGCCTGGAGTCTGTGCATGAGGGAGTGCTGCTGACCGGCTCGGCCTCCGCGGAGGTCACCGGTGAGTGCGCCCGCTGCTTGGATGCGATCAGCTACCCGCTGACTGTAGACGTGATGCAGCTGTTCACCTGGGTCGACGAGACCGGTGGGGAGAACGACGACGGCGACTCGCTCGCCGTGGACGAGAACCTCATGGTCGACGTCGAGCCGGTGCTTCGAGACCTGATGGTCTCGGCCCTTCCGTTCCAGCCGGTCTGCCGTGAGGACTGTCCCGGTCTGTGCTCTCAGTGCGGATTCCGCCTGGAGGACGATCCGGAGCACGCCCACGAGCAGGTGGACCCCCGCTGGGCCGCCCTGGCGGGCCTGGCAGCAGAGCTGAACGAGAACGAGGAGCCCGGCGGCGAGCCGGACCCCTCGTGAGAGACTTGACCCTAGACTGACCGAAGACACTGTCCGACAACGAGAGAGAAGAGAGACACCGTGGCTGTTCCGAAGCGGAAGAAGTCCCGCGCCAACACCCGTCACCGCCGCTCGCAGTGGAAGGCCTCCGTGCCGACCCTGGTGAAGACGGTGGAGAACGGCCGTGTCGTCTACAGCCGTCCGCACCAGGCCAAGCTGGTGACCGACTCCGCTGACACGCCGCTGTTCTACGAGTACAAGGGCCGCAAAGTCGCCGACGCCTGATGATCTGACGGTCCGGTAAGGATTGGCTCAGACCGAAGACCTGCTGAAGAGTCTCGGGGTGCACATCGCCCCCGAGACTCTTCGTCTTGCCCTGACCCACCGCTCCTACGCCTATGAGAATGACGGCACCGAGACCAACGAGCGCCTGGAGTTCCTTGGGGATTCGGTGCTGGGCTTCGCGGTGACCGACTACCTCTACCGCACCTACCCGGATCTGCCCGAAGGTGACCTTGCCAAACTGCGCGCCGCACTGGTCTCCACCCGCGCGCTGGCGCGGATTGCGCGCAGCCTGAACCTGGGGCCGCATATCCGGTTGGGCGCAGGCGAGCTGCGCACCCGCGGCGCGGAGAAGGATTCCATCCTGGCGGACACCATGGAGGCGCTCTTCGGAGCCGCCTACCTCTCCACCAATACGGAGACCGCCCGGAAGCTGGTGCTGCGCCTGGTCACCCCGCTGCTGTCGGACAAAGAGGCCATGACCGCCGGCAAGGACTGGAAGACCACAATGCAGGAGATCGCCGCCGCTCGCGGGCTGGGCGAGATCAGCTACGTGATCTCCGACTCCGGACCCGACCACAACAAGTCCTTCGCCGCGACGCTGACCATCGGCGGCGCGGTCTACGGCGCCGGGTCCGGCAGCTCCAAGAAGGAAGCCGAGCGGGAGGCGGCGCGCGCCGCCGTGGAGGAGCTGATCGGCGTGCAGGGTGAGGCCGATATCCTCACTCTGGTGCTCGACCGCTACGAGCTCGGAACAAGCTGAAAGGAGCGCCGGTGGGTCAGATGGATCCGCACCGCCCCCGGCGGGCGCGCGGGGGAGTGGTGCCGGAAGCTGCTCCGGCTGCGCCGTCGCCGCGCCGTCGTCGTCGCCGGATCGCGGCCATAGTTGTGGCCGCCGTGGCGGTGGCGGCCGCCGTCGCCGTGGTGATCTCCCTGGGTTACCTCAGCCGGCTGCAGGGCACATTCGAGGACAACCGGAACGTGATCGAAGGCCTGGAGGACCTCGACGACGACACCGCCTACCGCACCCCGGAGGGGACCACCAATATTCTGCTGCTCGGCTCCGACAGCCGGGGCGACACGGAGCAGGAGTACCGCGCCATCACCGGCGAGGGTGGAGAGCGCTCCGATGTGATTATGCTGGTCCACATTCCCGAGGACCGTTCCGGGGTCTATGTCATGTCCATCATGCGCGACCTGTGGGTGGAGGTGCCCGGCCACGGCGAGGGCCGGATCAACTCCGCCTTCTCCGCCGGAGGCCTGGAGCTCGCGGTGGACACTGTGGAGGAGATGCTCTACACGCACATCGACCATGTGGTGACCATCGATTTTGAGGGCTTCTCCGATCTGACCACTGCGCTGGGCGGAGTCTATGTGGACAATCCCCGGTCCTTCTCCGCCGGGCAGCGCAACCCCGCCTTCTACCCGGAGGGCACCATCCGGCTGCAGGGCTCGGATGCGCTGCGATTTGTGCGCGAACGCAAGTCCTTCGCCATGGGCGACCATGTGCGGGTGGAGAACCAGCAGCTGGTGCTGCGCGCCATTGTGGAGCGCTTCCTCTCCGGAGATACGCTGACCAACCCGGAGCGGATCCTGGACGTGCTGGAATCCATCCTCCCGTTCATGAGTATGGACGGCAGCTTGGATGCCGACACGGTGGTGGGCTACGCCATGGAGATGCGCAATCTGCGCAGCAGCGACATCCACATGTTCACCATGCCGGTGGGCCAGAACCACGAGACTTCCGGCGGGGCGCAGGTGATCCTGCCGGACGAAGAGAAGATGCAGCTGCTGCAGCGCTCCCTGCAGCACCAGAACTTGGACGGGTTCATGGCCTATCTGGAGGAGAGCGAGGCCGCTGAGCAGCTGCAGGCCGACCGGGAGATCGGCGCCGGACCTGGATCCTTCACCGGCGGAGGCAACGATGCGCCCTGAGAACGTGTGGGTGCTGATCTGCACCTACCGCCGACCGGAGCAGCTGGGCGCGCTACTGGACTCGCTGCGGCGGGTGGATATGCCCGAAGGCACAGACCTGGAGCAGCCCCAGGTCATTGTGGTGGACAACGCCGAGCGGCCCAGCGCCGCTGAGGTGGTCAGGCGGGTGTATCCGCGGGCACGGTTCCTCCACGAGCCGCGGCCGGGTATCGCTTCGGCCCGCAATGCCTCGCTGGAGGCGGTGCCGGAGTCGGCTGAGGCGGTGATCTTTGTCGACGACGACGAGCAGGTCACACCAGGGTGGTTCACCGCTCTGCTGGCCGCCGCCGAATCGTCGGGTGCCGACGCGGTCTCCGGCCCGGTGCTGCCCCAGTTTCTTCATGGGGAGCCCGCATGGGTCGCTGAGTACGGCTATGTGCGGCGCACCGACTTTCCGACCGGGCCGCATCAGCGGCGGTTGGCCACCAACAACACGCTGGTCCGGGCCGAATGGTTCACCCGCCGCGGCTGGCGATTCGATGAGACCTTCAACTTCGCCGGCGGATCTGACTCCGACCTGTTTGAGCGGATGCTGCGCGACGGCGCGCGGTTCTTCTGGTGCGCCGAGGCGGTGGTCACCGAGCAGGTGCCTGCCGAGCGCGCCAGCAAAGAGTGGCTGCGCCGGCGTGCCGTGCGGGGAGGGCGCGTCCGCGCCATGAAGCTGCGTCGGCGCACCGCGGCTGTGCCGGCTGCGGTCCGGACCGCGGCGGAAGGGCTGGCCCGCTGCGGCTACGGATCACTGCGCCGGGCTGGCAAGCGGCTGCGCGGGCGGCCGATCACCTATACCGACGACTATTACCTGTGCGAGGGCCTGGGGATGCTGGGCAGCCTCACCGGCGCCGGCCGCGACGAGTACGGGCGGCCCGCCTGATCCGCTGGGCGGCCTGCGCCCCCCGTTCGGCTGCGGTCCCCGCTGCGCGGGCCACCTGTCCGGCCCAGGGACGCAGACCCTCCACCGAGGGGATCGACCAGCGGCCGAAGAACTGCATCGCCTGCGGAAAGCGCCACCGGTGCTGCTGCGGATCTCCGACGTAGAGCGCGGCGATCTCCCGCAGCAGCCCGGCCGCCTCCTCCCGCTCCGGCCACGGGGTCTGCTCAAACTTGTCCAAGTACCAGGTGACGAAGAAGTGCTCGAACCGCAGGCGGCAGAAGTCCTCCAGCAGACCGGACTGCTCCAACCAGCTTCGCTGAGCCCGCTCCCGGATCAGGGCCTTGCGGAAGTAGTCGACGCCGATGGCGTTGACCATCGAGCCCGGCACCTCGGCGTGATACCGGTAGGTCAGCTCCTCCACCGCGGCGAACCGGGAGGCTTCGGCGAAGACCTGCAGGAAGAACAGCGAATCCTGGCCCGCGGCACCGGGGACCTGCTGGATGCCGGTGGAGCGCAGCCAGGAGGTGCGCCCGACCCAGGCGCTGAGGTTGGTGGATCGGAACTTCGCTGCGCTCAGCGACTCCGGCCCGGCCTCGGCCACACCCGGGCGCACCCACCGGTGGGTGTAGTGGCGCAGATTGTCCACGTCCACGGTCTCCTCAGTGAAGACCCGCTGCTGATTGCCGATGGCCAGTTGGGCGTCCTGGTGCTGATCCAGCGCCTCGGTCAGCCTCCAGTGTCCAGGCAGCAGCTCGTCGTCGGGATCCAGGAACCCCACATAGTCGGTGAAGCTCAGCGCCAGCCCGGTGTTCCGCGCCACCGACGCCGATCCGCTGCCTCCCTCGGGACGGAAGTATGCGGTCACATTGGGGTGTCCTGCGGCCAGCTCCGCCACAGCCTCACGGGTGGCCGCGTAGCGGGAGCCGTCGTCGATGAGCAGCACGTGCATCTGATGGAAGTGCTCGGCACGGGCCAGCGAGGGGAACGAGCGCGTGCGCAGGTGCTCTCCGTTGTTGAACACCGGAACAATGATGCTCAGCCGCAGACGGTGCTCGGCGGCGGTGCGTCGGGCCTCCTCAGCCGCAGATGCGATCTCAGACTCCACCCCACGAGCGTACCTGCCGTGGGCAGCGGTGCGCCGAGTTGGAGCAAACGGTCTGGTGTTGGTAGAGTTCCTAGGTGCTTCGCGCGCAGCGGGGGTGTAGCTTAATGGCTAAAGCCCCAGCCTTCCAAGCTGGTTATGCGGGTTCGATTCCCGTCACCCCCTCCACCGCCGCGGCGCCGGTTTGTTCCGGTGCTGCCGCCCTCCGCAGACCTGGATGCGCTCCTGACCAGGGACACCATTGCTGCCGCTCTAGGGTGGTGCTATGACCGGCCGGCCCCGCATCCGATTCCAGATCCAACCCACCGTCTCCCATTACCGGGAGCCGCTGGTGCGCAGACTGCGCCAGTCCCGCAGCCTGGCCCTGGAGATGGTGGGGCGGTTCAGCAACAGCGAGGCGCAGCAGGCCGACCGCATCCAGTCCGCCTCCGCACGGACCCTGCAGCAGGTCACCGCACTGCAGACCCTCACCGCCGGACTGCTGTGGTGGGAGAAGGGCCAGGTCTCCGCCGTCTGGCGAGGAGGCTTCGACGCCTATGTGCTTGAAGGCAGGATCTACACCGTCTCCACCTGGGCCGCCGCCGTCGCCGGCCGCCTGCGACGCCGGCGCGTGCTGCTGTGGGGCCACGGCTGGAAGCGACCCGAGGGCGGGGCCAAGCGGCAGCTGCGGCTGTGCTTCTACCGCCTGGTCGACGGCCTGATGGTCTACGGAGACCGCGCCAAGGAACTCGGCATCAGCTACGGCGTGCCCGAGAGCAAGATCCAGGTGGTCTACAACAGTCTCTACTCAGAAGCCGACCTTCCCGATGCCGCCCGTGCTCGCGCCCAGGTGGCAAGCGCCGCGGCCGGCCGCCCCACGCTGATCTACTGCTCCAGGCTGACCACCCGGCACCGGCTGGACATCCTGGCCGAAGCGCTGCGCGACTGGCCGGAAGACCAGCCGGCCCCGCGCGTGCTGATCGTCGGCGACGGCGTCGAGCGGCCCCGGCTGCAGCGGCTCTTCGCCGAAGCCGGTGTGGAGGCGGAGTTCCTAGGTGCTGTCTACGAGTTCAGGCGGCTCGCCGAACTCTACTCCCAGGCCGACGTCGCCCTGTCCGTGGGCGGTGCCGGACTCAACGTGATCCAGGCGCTGGGCTTCGCGGTGCCGGTGGTGGCCGAGTCCGGACACCGGGACTCCAGCCCGGAGATCGAAGCCGTCGTCGAGGGCGTCAGCGGACGCTACTTCCATGGCGGATCGGCCGAGTCGCTGCGTGAGGTGCTCCACACCCTGCTGCAGGACCGCGAGCTGCTGGCCCGGCTGGGGGAGCGGGGCCAGCAGATAGTGCGCCGGCGCTACACCGCCGAGCGGCACGCCGAGGCGATCGAAGCTGCCCTGCACCACTTCCTGAGCCGCTGACCCGCGCAGGTCCGTCTTCTCCAGGAACTTACGTGTTGGAAGGGCCCAAATGAGCCCATTTCAGCCGGGAATTTGGGCCCATCCGACACGTAACGCAGGGAGGGGCCGACCACGCAGGGAGGGACCGGCCAGGCTGGGAGGGAGCCGGGCCGGCAGGGTGGGGAAGGGCCCACCTAGTCGCGCGGGGGGAGGATCATGTTCGTCATCCGCGCGGTGGAGAGCCGGCGGCCCTCGTCATCGCGCATCACAATCTCATGGACCCCCAGAGTGCGGCCCAGGTTGATCGGGGTGCAGGTGGCCCACACCAGACCGCTGGTGGCTGAGCGGTGATGAGTTGCCCCCAGCTCGATGCCCACCACATTGCGGTCCCATCCCAGGTTCCTCCGCACATGCAGGATTGTGGCCAGCGACCCCAGGGTCTCGGCCAGCACCAGGTGACCACCGCCGTGGAAGAGCCCCACATTCTGCTCATTGCCACCCACCGGCATCGTGGCCACCACCTTGTCCACGGTCATCTCGTGGTACTTCATGCCCAGCCGCAGCCCCATCGGGGCCACCCCGTGCGGGCCCATATGCTCCCACACGTCCTCCGGCACCCCGGCGGCGATCAGGCGGGCCCGGCGCTCGGCGTCGTCGGGAAACGGGCTCGGCTCACCCAGGGGAGGCGCGGCGGGGGTGGGCACAGTGGTCTCAGCGGTGGTCTCTTCACTCATGGACTCCAGCTTATCGGCGTCGGAGGGATGGAAGACGGTAGGCTGAAGGGGTGAGCAACGAGGGCAATAAGCTGCTGGTGGTCGATGGTCATTCGATGGCGTTCCGGGCGTTCTACGCGCTGCCGACCGAAAGCTTCCAGACCACCTCCGGGCAGTACACCAATGCCGTGCACGGATTCACCAATATGCTGCTCAAGCTCATTCGGGAGGAGCAGCCCACACACATTGCGCTGGCCTTCGACCTGGACACCCCCACCTTCCGGCACACCAGCTACACCGAGTACAAGGGCGGGCGCGAGAAGAGCCCGCCGGAGTTCGCCGGGCAGATCGACCTGATCAAAGAGGTGGCCGCCGCGCTGAACATCCCCGCCGTCACGGTGGAGGGCTATGAGGCCGACGACATCGTCGCCACCTATGTAACCCGGGCCGAGGCCGCCGGCTGGAAGACCCTCATCGTCTCCGGCGACCGCGATGCCCTGCAGCTGGTCACCGAGAACACTCACCTGGACTATCCCACCTCCGGAGTCACCAAATCCGTGCGGCTGGACCCCGCCGGAGTGGAGGCCAAATATCTGGTCCCCCCGGAGAAGTACCCCGACCTCGCCGCCCTGGTGGGAGAGAGCGCCGACAACCTTCCCGGAGTGCCGAAGGTCGGCCCGAAGACCGCGGCGAAGTGGATCGGCCAGTACGGCTCCACCCGTGCGGTGATCGAACACGCTGATGAGATCAAGGGCAAGGCCGGGGAGAACCTGCGCGCTGCCCTGAGCGATGTGCAGCGCAACCTTGAGCTCAACAAACTGGTCTGCGACCTCGACCTTCCGGTGGACCTGGAAGAATGCGTGCTCACCCCGCCGAACCGCGACGCCGTCGAGCCGCTGTTCGACGCGCTGCAGTTCAACCAGATCCGCGACCGGCTCTTCGAAACCTTCGCTGCCCGCTTCCCCGAGGCCGATCTGGCTGCCGAACCCACCGAGGCGCTGCCGCAGCTGAGAATCGCCACCACCGCCGCGGATCTGCATGAGTTCCTCCAGGCCCATGACCCCAAGGCGGCGCTGGATACCAACGACGACGACGCCGCTGAGACCTCGCCGCTGGCGCTGACACTGTGCCTGGACCGCTCCGGAGAGTCCCTGTCCACCAAGGCCAAGCGCGACGAAGCCGCTCGTGCCGCCGAAGCCCTGGCAGTGGTGCTGGTCCCGGCCAACGCCTCCGCCGAGGAATCGGTCACCGCGCTGGTGGTCTCGCTCACAGAGGCTGAGCCGGAGCTGGAGACCGCCCTGGCGGAGTGGCTGGCCGATACCGGCGCCCCGAAGCTGCTGCACGACTATAAGGACGCCGGCAAGCGCCTCGCCTGGCGGGGCCTGCCGCTGCGCGGAGTGGTGGAGGACACGGTCATCTCCGGCTATCTGGTGCAGCCGGACCGCAGAAACTTCGCATTCGCCGATCTGGTCACCCAGCACCTGGGCGGCTCGGTGGATCCCGGCGACTACATCGGCGGAGAGAAATTCCGCGACGGCGCAGAAGCCGAGGGCGGGCAGCTGGACCTGTTCATCGGACAGGACGTGATCCCAGGAGTCACCGAGGAGGACCTTGCCGGCGCCGCGGTGCAGGGGATGCTGCTGCACAGTCTCTCCTCAGCGCTGCACGCCGAGCTGGTGGACCGCAAGGCCGAGCAGCTGCTCTACGAGATGGAGCTGCCGCTGGCGGAGATCCTGCTGCAGATGGAGCTGACCGGCATCGCCGTCAGCCGCGAGCGACTCCAGGCCCTGGACGCCGAGTTCGAGAAGATGATCTCCGACTCCGCCGAAGCCGCCTACGCGGTGGTCGGTCACGAGGTCAACCTGGGGTCCCCGAAGCAGCTGCAGACAGTGCTGTTCGAAGAGCTCGGCCTGCCCACCGCCGGAGTCCGGAAGAACAAGACCGGCTACTCCACCGACGTGGAGACGCTGCAGGACCTGCTGGCCAAGACGCAGAACGAATTCCTCCTGCACCTGATGCAGCACCGGGACGCGTCCAAGCTGCGCCAAACCGTCACCGGACTGATCGAATCCATCGGCGACGACGGCCGCATACACACCACCTACGCCCAGACGGTAGCCGCCACCGGCCGGCTGAGCTCCCTGCACCCGAACCTGCAAAACATCCCGGTGCGCACCGAGTCCGGCCGCAAGATCCGCGACGCCTTCGTGGTCGGCGAGGGCTACGAGACCCTGCTGACCGCAGACTACTCACAGATCGAAATGCGGATCATGGCTCACCTCTCCGGTGACCAGGCGCTCATTCAGGCCTTCCGCGACGGCGAGGACCTGCACAGCTTCGTCGGTGCCCGCGTCTTCGGCGTCGGCACCGATGAGGTGACCGCCGAGCAGCGCTCCAAGGTCAAAGCCATGAGCTACGGCCTGGTCTATGGGCTCAGCAGCTTCGGACTCTCCAAGCAGCTGGGCATCGGGGTGGATGAGGCCCGTGAGCTGATGAACGAGTACTTCGAACGCTTCGGCGCCGTCCGCGACTACCTCCGCGATGTGGTCACCCAGGCCAAGAAGGACGGCTACACCTCCACCATCTACGGGCGACGGCGGTATCTTCCGGATCTGACCAGTGACAACCGCCAGCTGCGGCAGATGGCCGAGCGGGCCGCGCTGAACGCACCGATCCAGGGATCGGCGGCCGACATCATCAAGCGCGCCATGATCGATGTGGATGCCGCTCTGGCGCAGTCCCAGCTGTCCTCCCGCATGCTGCTGCAGGTGCACGACGAGCTGGTGCTGGAGGTCGCCCCGGGCGAGCAGGACCAGGTCCGGGACCTGGTGGTGGAGAAGATGGGCGCCGCGGCGGACCTCGACGTCCCGCTGGACGTCCACGTGGGCGTAGGCACCAGCTGGCACGACGCCGCCCACTGACTCTGGCTGCCCAGCCGCACCTCCCGCGGCGCCGCTGTGCGGGATAGGGTGTAGGGAGTGAGCACCGACTTCTCCCCGCAGCCTCCTGCCGCAGCACCGTTGGCCGAAGGTCTGGTCAGCAGGATGGTCAGCGGCAGCTTCGACGCCGACGGCACCCCCGACGCCGCCAGCGCGGCTTACACCCGCGCGGTGGAGCAGGGCTTCTACGACCGCTGGTTCTCCGATGAGCACCTCGAGCGCCTCCTGCAGGCGCTGGCCCCCGACGAGCAGCAGCTCCTCGGGGTCTTCCCCGACCCCGGCTTCACCGGACTGGAGCCCTGGGGCGAGTTCTACCACCAGCTGGGCTTCGGCCCGGACTACCCGGTGGGCACCTTCGTCGACTATGACAAGACGCTCAACGCCGGGGGAGCGGAGCCGCTGCCGGCGCGGCTGATCACCGGAGTCACCGTCAACCCGGCGTTCCGGCGCCGCGGCATCCTCACCCATATGATGACCTCCCGGTTGGCCCAGGCAGTGGCGGACGATATCCCTCTGGCAGCCCTGACCGTCTCCGAGGGATCCATCTACGGGCGCTTCGGCTTCGGGCCGGCCACCCGGGAGCAGAAGGTAGAGCTGAACACCACCGCCACACCCGACGGCATCCGCTTCCGCACCCCGCCCGCCGGCCGGGTGATTCCGGTGGACCCCAGCAGGAGCGAAGACGTCCAGAAGCAGACCTTCGCCGCGTTCCACGCCTCCACCCGGGGTTCGGTGGAGCGGCAGCCGACCTACTGGAAGCTCGGCACCGCGCGGTGGGACCCGGAGAACATCAGCAGCTGGAACCGCAGACTGCGGGCGATCGTGCATGTCAAGGACGACGGCAGTCTGGGCGGCTACGCCGTCTTCAGCTTCGAGGGATGGGACCAGCAGCCCCACACGATGACGGTGCGGGACATGATCACTGTGGACACGGAGTCGCGCATCGAGCTGCTGCGCCACCTGGGCCAAATGGACATGGTGGACAGGGTCGTCTTCCAGCACTCCTATCCGGTCCAGGACCCGGCCCTGCAGGCTCTGGTGAACCCGCGGGCCTGCCGCATCACAAGCCTGCAGGACATGCTCTGGGTGCGCATCCTCAACCCGGTCACCGCGCTTGAGTCCCGTCAATGGTCGGCCGACGGCGAGTTCAGCCTGCAGCTGACCGACCCGCTGGGCATCGCCGCCGGCACCTTCACGGTCTCGGTCTCCGGAGCTGTGGCGCAGGTGACCAGCGCCTCGCAGCCGGCAGCCGCTGAGGCAAGCACGCCCCAGCACTTCCAGATGGACATCGAAACCCTCAGCTCGCTCTACCTGGGCGATGCCTCCGTGCTGACACTGCGCGACGCCGGACGCATCACCGCCAGCGAGGACGCCGACTGGTCGGCCCTCAGCGCCACATTCGACCTGCCCACCCCGCCGTTCTGCGCCACTCACTTCTGAGTCCGCAGGCCGGCCGGTGCAGGTTACCGCTCTGCGGCCGGGCACACGGTTGAATCGCGTTGGTCCGGGAGTATAGACTGACCTGGCGCGTTCTGCGCACAGAGCTGGTGCAGCTTTCCCGGTCCGGCATTCGGGCCGGCGGCAGCTGATACTGACGTCTGCTACAGATCCCGCTCGAAGGTACGCGACCAGTTCGCGTGCGCTCAAGCGCTGTACATTTGTCCGCCGCTCAGTGCCGGACTTGGCCGCAGCGCAAGACCGTGCACTGACCCTACGAATAACTATCCATAATCGGAGCCCCTACTACATGACCACCACTGCAACTGCACCCGGTGCCCCCCAGGTCGCCATCAACGACATCGGAACCGAAGAAGAGTTCCTCGCTGCCGTCGATGAGACGATGAAGTACTTCAACGACGGCGACATGGTCGAAGGCACCATCGTCAAGGTCGACCGCGACGAGGTCCTCCTGGACATCGGGTACAAGACCGAAGGCGTCATCCCGTCCCGCGAGCTGTCCATCAAGCATGATGTTGACCCGGACGAGGTCGTCGCCGTCGGCGATCAGGTCGAAGCCCTGGTCCTCCAGAAGGAGGATAAGGAAGGTCGCCTGATCCTCTCCAAGAAGCGCGCCCAGTACGAGCGCGCCTGGGGCGACATCGAGCGCATCAAGGATGAGGACGGTGTGGTCACCGGCACTGTCATCGAGGTCGTCAAGGGCGGCCTCATCCTGGACATCGGGCTGCGCGGCTTCCTGCCGGCCTCCCTGGTGGAGATGCGCCGCGTCCGCGACCTGGCCCCCTACATCGGCCAGGAGCTCGAGGCCAAGATCATTGAGCTCGACAAGAACCGCAACAATGTGGTGCTCTCCCGCCGCGCCTGGCTGGAGCAGACCCAGTCCGAGGTGCGCTCCACCTTCCTCAACAAGCTCGAGCGCGGCCAGGTCCGCACCGGAGTGGTCTCCTCCATCGTCAACTTCGGCGCCTTCGTGGACCTCGGCGGAGTCGACGGTCTGGTGCACGTCTCCGAGCTGTCCTGGAAGCACATCGACCACCCGAACGAGGTCGTCGAGGTCGGCCAGGAGGTCACCGTCGAGGTGCTGGAGGTGGACATGGACCGCGAGCGGGTCTCGCTGTCCCTGAAGGCCACCCAGGAAGACCCGTGGCAGACCTTCGCCCGCACCCACGCTCTGGGCCAGATCGTACCCGGCAAGGTCACCAAGCTGGTTCCCTTCGGCGCGTTCGTCCGCGTCGAGGACGGCATCGAGGGTCTGGTGCACATCTCCGAGCTGGCCGTGCGCCACGTGGACCTGGCCGAGCAGGTCGTCTCCGTGGGCGACGAGGTCTTCGTCAAGGTCATCGACATCGACCTGGAGCGCCGCCGCATCAGCCTCTCGCTGAAGCAGGCCAACGAGGGCGTGGACCCCGACGCCGAGGACTTCGACCCGGCCCTGTACGGCATGGATGCCGAGTACGACGAAGAGGGCAACTACAAGTACCCCGAGGGCTTCGATCCCGAGACCAACGAGTGGATGGAGGGCTACGAGGAGCAGCGCGCTGCCTGGGAGGCCCAGTACGCCGCCGCTCAGGAGCGCTGGGAGGCCCACAAGGAGCAGGTGCGCAAGGCTATCGAGGCCGACGCCGAGGCTGCTGCCGAGGCATCGGTGTCCGGCGGCGGTTCCCGCCGCTCCGCCGAGGCCGCTCCCTCCAACTACTCCTCCGCCCAGCCGGCGGAGGAGGACGGCGGCACCCTGGCCTCCGACGAGGCTCTCGCCGCACTCCGGGAGAAGCTCACCGGCAAGTAACCGGTAGCTGATCACAAGCTGAACAGAAGCCGTCCAGTCCCTGGGGATTGGGCGGCTTCTGTTGCGTTTCGGCTGATCATAGGCATACGGTAGGGCACCGTCCAGGGCCGCCTAAGGCCTGTGTCGAACGCGAGAGGAATCTCATGCTCGAGAAGGTCCACGACCTGTTCAAGCTGCGAACGAGCCCGGTCATCTTCTTCGTATCGGTGGGCCTGATCGCCGCATTCGTCATCATCACCCTGCTGATCCCGCAGCAGATGGGAGACTTCTGGGGCGCCGGCTCCGGATGGCTCTACGAGAACCTCGGCTGGTTCTACACCTCCGGTGTCACCATCTTCCTGCTCTTCCTGCTCTGGATGGCCGTGGGCCGCTTCGGGCGCATGCGCCTGGGAGATGACGACGAGAAGCCCGAGCACAGCGACATCTCCTGGTTCGGCATGCTCTTCGCCGCCGGCATCGGCACCATCCTGATGTTCTGGGCCGTTGCTGAGCCGGCCAACCACTTCTACGACCCCCCGCGCGGCATCACCGCCGAGCAGGAGGT
>NZ_JAJUJJ010000049.1 GCF_029265375.1 Nesterenkonia sp. | reverse complement strand
CGAAGGGTCGCCCCTTCCTGCCTGTGGGCTTAGGCAGCTGATCAGCAATCAGCTCCCACTGAGCATCAGAGAGCACCTGGAAACGTGACATGCCTCCAGGCTTCCAGCTGGTCCCTCACATATTTCTCAGACACGCCCTAGACGGACGATTCGCCTCTCACTGCACCGCTGAGCCGGCGTGTGCAGGCCCGCAGGTGCGCCACCCGGCCCGACAGCTCATTTCTTCAGCGTCTTGGCCGGCACCAGCTGCTTCAGCAGCTCGTCGAAGCTCTTCGCCATATCGCGCACCTGGTCACCGGGCCACTGGTGGACCGGATAGGCCGCTCCCTGGATCTGCTGCCAATGCGGGTTCTCCTCCAGCACGGGCAGCATCAGCTTGTCCTGGTAGAGGCGCTCCATCTCCAGCAGCCGGTACTCGTGCTCAGCCGAGTCTGCGCGGGCGCGGTTGACCACCACTCCGGCCTGGGTCAGCTGGGGAGCAAACTCATTGGAGAACATCTTGATCGCGCGCATGGTCCGCTCTGTGCCGGCCACCGAGAACAGGCTGGGCTCTGCCACCAGCAGCACCTGGTGAGAGGCCGCCCAGGCGATTCGTGTCAGGCCGGACAGCGACGGCGGGCAGTCCACCAGGACCAGCTCATAGCCGCTGACGCCCTGCAGCAGAGTCTTCAGACGCTTCATGTCCCGCGGGCGGATATCCGGCCTGTCGAAAGTCGCGGAGAGCGCTGAACCGACCACCACGTCGAGCCGGGCTGCCGAGCCGGGGTCCTCCAGGAGGTCCAGCCACCCGGAGCGGACCACGTGGTCGCTCAGGGAGGCTTTCCGCGCCTCCTTGAGCAGCTGCCCGGCTTCGCGGCCGGCACCGCGAGAGACGCTGAGGCCGGTGGTGGCATCGGCATGCGGGTCCAGGTCGATCACCAGGGTGCTGACCCCGCTGTTCAGGGCCGAAGAGGCCAGGCCCATAGTGACCGAGGTCTTCCCGACCCCGCCTTTCAAGCTGGACACGCTGAGTATTTGCACCCCTCCATCCTATGACGGAAAAGGCCCCCACAGGATGACCTGTGGGGGCACGTCGCGGCCAGAGCCGAAGCCGAGGGTCAGGAAATCTTCATCTCACCCATCTCATCCCAGTCCTCGCCGTCGATCTGGCGCGAAATGATCTTCGGCGTGGAAGTCAGGGCCTGAGCCATGGGGCCGTCAGCGGAGGTGGCCTTCTTGAAGTGCTCCGAGTTCACATGCGGTTCGGCGCCGTCGTCGTCGAAAGCCTCCACCAGCACGTACTCATTGGGATTCTCCACGCTGCGGGACCACTCAAACCACTTATTCTTCGGTTCGGCGCGGGTGGCCTCGGTGAACTCCCGGGTAATCTCCGGCCACTGATCGGCCAGCTCGGGCTTCACGCTGAACTTCACAACAATGAAAATCACGTCAGGGATCCTTTCTCCATGGTGCCGGTAGGCGTTCAGTGTGCCCTACCGCGTGCCGACCACTCTAGGCGCCTTCTCGCCGGGCGAGAACGGATGCGGCACGCCTATGCGGCAGTGACAGGATGGCCCGAACGCAGGTAGCGCGAGCAGCGTCCCGCGTACTCGCGCAGTACAGCCTCGATCTCACGCTCGCGTCCGGCTGCCTCCTGTGACGGCATGCTCACCGCCATGGCGCCCACTTGTATCCCGCTGCCATTGCGCACCGGCACCGCTGCGCAGGTCTTCTGCGGAAGAAACTCCTCATGCTCCCAGGCGACCCCGCGGACAGCTACGGCATGCAGCTGGGCATCCAACTGGTGACGGTTGGTCATTGTGTGCGGGGTCAGCACCGGCATGCCGCGCGCCGCCAGATATGAATCCCGCTGTTCGGCGGGCATGCCGGCCAGCAGAATCTTGCCGAAGGCGGTGGCATGGGCAGCCTCATGGAACCCGAACCGCAGCGGCCTCAGACGCGGATGGGCGGTGCAGTCGGACAGGTGTGTCAGCACAATATCGGAGCCGCGGTAGACAGCGAAGTAGGAGGCGGCCTGGACCTGCCGGTGCAGCTCATCGGTGGCCTGGCGGATTGCCGACGGTGCCACCAGCCGCTGTCGGAAAGAGAGCCCCAGATCAAAACACTTCGGCCCTAACTCGAAGCATCGCTGCTCCTTCAGGTGCACCAGGTACCCGTGCTCCACAAGCTCCTGCAGCAGGCGGTAGACGCTGGGCAGGGGTATCTCAAGCCGATGTGCGACTTCTTTGGCGCTGGCGCTGCCGGAAGCTGCCACTGCTTCCAGGACAGCGAACGTGCGCTGGATGACCGCGATGGAGGACATGGTCGCCGGACTCCTTTCCGTTTCTCGTCAGGCGAGAAGCCGCCTGGAGGCAAGTGTTGCAGATCACATAACGTCAGGGAACCGACGCCACCTCGTCAGCTCAGCAGTAAGGAACGAGCATGGTTTTTCCCGCGAAGTATCCATCCCTCAACGCAATGGAGATGACCGAGGATGCGCGCCAGACGCTCATTCGAGTGTTGCGCGTAGCCTTCCCCCACGAGAAGATCCCCGATGCGCCCTATGAGCGAACCGCAGACAAGATTCTCGCTGAGGCTCAGAGCGAGACGTGGTTCCGGGTAGCCCTCACGCAGGGCCTCCTGTCGCTGAATCAGCTGGCCGGCGGCGATTTCAGAGACCTCGACGACGACGCCGCACTGCGCGTTCTGCGCCGCGTTGAGGGGACTGAGTTCTTCGGATTCGTGCGTCGGACCACCGTGCTGAACCTCTACGACGACGACGAAGTATGGGAGGTGCTCGGGTACGAAGGGGCCTCCTTCGACCGCGGCGGATACATCACGCGGGGATTCAACGACCTGGACTGGCTGCCTGAGCCTCGGGTCGACTACCCAGAGGGGGAACAGATGCCGGAGATCGCCCCTGGAGCCCTGGAGGTCCCGCAGCCCGCCGCCGAGGAGGCCAGCGCTGCGGATTCGACCAATCAGCCCGGGGCCACCAGCTCAGATATGGAAGAGGTGAAGAAGTAAATGACCTCCAGCGTCACCGGATTCAGCGTCGAGCAGGACGAAGAGGCAATCGTCATCATCGGTTCAGGAGCCGGGGGTGGAACCCTGGCCTACGAACTGACGCGAAAGGGCCTGCCCGTCGTCGTCCTGGAAGCCGGGCCGTATCTGACCCACGACGACTACGTGAACAACGAATGGGAATCGTTCAACCAGATGGCATGGTTGGACCCACGCACCACCTCCGGCTCCTGGAGGATCGCTCGGGACTTCCCGAATCTGCCAGCATGGATCGTCAAAGCCGTCGGCGGGACTACGACCCACTGGTCTGGAGCCACACCCCGATTCAAGGCCCACGAGTTCAAGACCCGCAGCGTCTACGGCCGGGTCGAGGGGGCCAATCTGCTGGACTGGCCCATCGGAATCGAGGACCTGGCGCCCTACTATGACCGCGCCGAGAAAGCCATGGGGTCCACCCATGTGCATGGACGTCCGCCCCTGCCCGCCAACAACAACTACAAAGTATTCGCCAACGGTGCTGAGAAGGCTGGTTACAAGTTCTACGCCACCGGGCCCTACGCCACCAACGCCGAGGAATACGACGGCCGTCCCGCCTCCATCCAGGACGGTTTCAACTTCCAAGGGGATAAGAATAAGTCGAAGTGGTCCATCCTGGTCAGAGAGATGCCCCGAGCCGAACAGACCGGACTGCTGGACCTCCGCCCGAACTCGCAGGCGGTGCAGATCACCCACAACGCTGAGGGACAGGTTGACGCCGTCCTCTACCTGGACAAGGAGGGCAATCTGCACAGGCAGGCAGCCAAACTGGTATGTCTGGCTGCCAATTCCATCGAGACCCCGCGGCTGCTGCTGCTCTCCGGAACTCCACGCTTTCCCGATGGACTGGCCAACTCCTCCGGCCAGGTGGGTCGGAACTACATGCGCCACCTCACCGGCACGGTCTGGGGCTATTTCGACAAGCCGGTACGGATGTACCGCGGTGAGACGATGGCGGGAGTCATCTGCGACGAGTCCGTCCACGACCCGGACCGTGGCTTCGCCGGCGGGTACTACATGGAGACCATCTCCCTGGGCCCGGCATTCATGGCCGCATTCGTGGAGCCGGGGGCCTGGGGGCCGGACTTCACCAAGCTGCTGGACTCCTACACCAACACTGCCGGCATGTGGATCGTCGGCGAAGATATGCCGCAGGAGTCCAACCGGGTGACCCTGAACACCACGGTCAAGGACGAGAACGGTCTCCCCGTGCCCAATGTGCACTATGACGACCATCCCAATGATGTGGCCATGCGCGAGCACGCCTACGCGGCCGGGGAGAAGGTCTACCAGGCCGTCGACGCCGTCGGCACTCACCGGACTCCGCCCTACCCATCGACCCACAATCTGGGCACTGCCAGAATGAGCGAGCGCCCAGAGGACGGAGTGGTCGACCGATGGGGGCGAACCCACGATGTGCCCAATCTGTTCATCTCTGACGGCTCGGTCTTCACCACTGGGGCGGCGGCCAATCCGACGCTGACCATCGTCGCCCTGGCAATCCGCCAGGCTGACTACATCGCGGAGCAGCTGAAGACCCAGCAGATCTGAACCGCTGCGCGGGTCTGCCGCCGGAGGCTGCGATGCGGGCCGGAGCAGCAAGACCGGTGCGGCCGCAGCTGCTGGGGCCCGCGCCCGCACCACGCATGCCGCGGATCCGAGCCGTATGCTGGCACCATGCCCACTCATGATCTGGCGATTATCGGCTCCGGCTCCGGCAACTCTCTGATCACCCCGTACTGGGACACCAAGAAGGTCGCCCTGGCGGATAAGGGGATTGATGCCACCGGGGCCTTCGGCGGGACCTGCCTGAATGTGGGGTGCATCCCCACCAAGATGTTCGTCCGGCCCTCGGCGCTGGCCCGGATACCGGAGGAGGCCGCCCGCCTAGGGGTGGAGCAGGCCACGGTCTCAGTGGACTGGCCGGGCATGCGGGACAGGATCTTCTCCCGCATCGACGCCGTCTCCTCCGGCGGCCGGCAGTACCGCGAAGAGCTGGAGAATGTGGATCTGATCTCTGAGAAGGTCACCCTCACCGGCCCACATTCATTCCGCACCGAGTCCGGCGCAGAAGTGGACGCCGAACAGATGGTCATCGCCGCCGGCTCACGTCCGGTGCTGCCTGAGGTGCCTGGAATCGACCTGCCCCAGGTGCACACCTCGGAGACCATCATGCGCCTGGAGGATCTGCCGCAGAAGATCCTCATCGTCGGCGGGGGATATATCGCCTGTGAGTTCGCCGGCATCTTCTCCGGGCTCGGCAGCGACGTCGTTCAGATCAACCGCAGCCGCGGGCTGATGAACCAGCTCGATGCAGACATCTCCGCCCGGTACTCCGAGCAGGCGCAGAAGAACTGGTCGGTGCTCTACCAGCGCACCCTGGGTGCGGTGGAGCCCAGCGGCAGCGGCCTCACTGCGCATCTGGTGACCTCCGACGGGCGGGCAGAGCAGTACCAGGTCGACGTCGTGCTGGTGGCCATCGGCCGGGTGCCCAACACAGATCTCATCGGCGCGGAGGAGGCCGGCCTGGACGTCCTGCCGGACCGCCGCCTCGCCGTCGATGAGCACCAGCGGGTGCTGCGCGGCGGAAAGCCGGTGTCCGGCCTGTATGCCCTGGGCGACATCTGCTCCGAGCCGATGCTCAAACACGTGGCCAATCATGAGGCCCGCGTGGTGGCCCACAACCTGGAGAACCCCGGCGACCTGCGAACTGTCCGCCATCACGCGATCCCCTCGGCGATCTTCTCCCACCCGGAGATCGCTCAGGTGGGTCTGACCGAGGCCCAGGCGGCCGAACGTGTGGGTGCTGACAACCTCACCACCACGCTGCAGCGCTACGGGGACACCGCCTACGGCTGGGCGATGGAGGATGAGTACGGGGTGATGAAGGTCATCGCCGACCGTCGGGATGGAACGCTGCTGGGTGCCCACGTGATGGGATACCAGGCCTCCAACCTGATCCAGCCGATCGTCCACGCCATGAGCTTCGACCAGGACGCCGCCACAGTGGCGCGCGGACAGTACTGGATTCACCCGGCGCTGATGGAGGTGACCGAGAACGCGCTGCTGGGACTGGAGGTTCCGGTGCCGGACGGAGCTCCGCTGTGATCCCAGGCCCGCAGGTGGACCCTGGCGCAGGACGAGCCCGACGCAGCCGTACAGGTCAGCGGCTCTCGCAGCGGCCCGCCGGTGCTGGCCTCTAGGGCGCGTCTGATAAATGCTTGGTCCAAGCAATGACGCCGTGGAGTAGGACTGCGGCGCGGAATGTGGTGGCCAGCTTGTCGTAGCGGGTGGCGATACCGCGCCATTGCTTCAGATGGCTGAACCCGCGTTCGACGAT